>JAJUIY010000295.1 GCA_029267415.1 Alcaligenaceae bacterium | reverse complement strand
CGCGAGGCGCTGGATGTGCGCAGCGAACGCCTGGTGCTGTACCCCGACGAAGACCTGGTTGAAACCGACTTGCCGGCCCGCGTTGTCAATGGGCCGCACGTCATGCACGGCACCGGAATGCGTTACGATAACAAGACCGCACAGTTGCAGGTATTTGCGGCCACCGACGTGAAAATTTCCGGACAGGACACGCCGCGGCGATCGCGGTCCACCGATAACGAGAACAACGAACCATGACAAATTATCGCCTCCCGCTTTTTCGCCTTCTGGTTGCGCTCATCGCCATGTTGATCGTTGCCCTGGGCGTGCCTGCACTGGCCCAGGAAACAGCCGAAGAAGAGCCCGACACCCTGGTGCTTTCCGACACCCTCAACTATGACGACATCAAGCGCGAAAGTATTTTCACCGGCAATGTCATCATGACGCGCGGCCTCATGACTCTGCATTCCGACAAACTTGTCATGCGCGAAGACGACGAAGGGTTTCAGCACGGCACGGCCACCGTCAACGAAGGCAATCTTGTGTATATCCGACAAGAAAACCCGGAAAAATTCGAAGTTATTGAAGCCCGTGGTCTGCGCGGCGAATACGACGGCAAGGCCGAAGAAATACACGTTATCGGCCAGGCCGTGGTTACCCGTTTTGTATGCGGCAAGCCATTTGACACCGTCAAGGGCGAACGCGTCGTATATCAGCAGAAAACGGACACCTACCAGGCATATAGTGGCCCAAGCTCCGCCGCACCCGGCGGCCGCGTACGTTCGCTGGCCATCCCGCGTGCCAAGGCCGATGCCGCGGCGGCCGAATGCCGGGCCAAGGCCAACGACTAGCCCCTAATACTGGTTTACCTGGTGCCATCCGGCACATGAAACATCGTTTATGCACGCCAACCCCCAACCTTCCGACCCCATCGCCAAAAACGCCAGCGGCAGCCTGATCGCCACGGGGCTGCGCAAAACCTACGGCAAGCGCACCGTCGTGCAAGATGTGTCCCTGTCGGTAGACAGCGGTGAAGTGGTGGGCTTGCTGGGGCCAAATGGTGCGGGTAAAACCACCAGCTTCTACATGATTGTGGGCATTGTGCCCACCGATGCGGGGCGCATCACCATCGACAGCGCCGACGTCACCAGCATGCCAATGCACAAGCGTGCACGGCTGGGCTTGTCATACCTGCCTCAAGACGCCTCGGTGTTCCGGCGTCTTACGGTCGAACAAAACATCCGTGCCGTGCTCGAATTACAGCTGCAGGACAACGGTCGACCACTCACCCGGGCCCAAATCAACACTGACCTGCAATCGCTGATCGACGAACTGCAAATTGGCCATATCCGCGACAATACCGCCCTGTCGCTATCGGGCGGCGAGCGCCGACGCGTCGAAATTGCGCGCGCCCTGGCCACCCGGCCGCGTTTCATTCTGCTTGACGTACCCTTCTCCGGCGTCGATCCTATCGCCGTCATTGAAATTCAACGGATTATCCAGTTTCTTAAAAGCCGCAATATCGGCGTACTGATCACCGACCATAATGTGCGCGAAACACTGGGGATTTGCGACCGCGCCTACATCATCAGCGAAGGCAAGGTACTTACCAGCGGGCACCCCAACGACATCATCAGCAACGAGGCCGTGCGCGAGGTTTACCTCGGCAAAAACTTCCGCATG
>JAJUIY010000108.1 GCA_029267415.1 Alcaligenaceae bacterium | reverse complement strand
CTGGTTACCACCGCGACGCTTTCCAGTGCGGCCATTACGGCGGCACGGTCGTTCAAGGTGTTGATGGGGCGGTCATCCCCCTTGCCCAGCCGTCGCACGGATTCGTCCGTATTCAAGGCCACGATCAGCGTGGCCCCCAGTTGAGCGGCTTTATCCAGATAGGTAACGTGGCCCCGGTGCAGGATGTCAAACACCCCGTTCGTAAAGATAAGGGGGCGCGGCAGCCGTCCTTGACGGACGGCGTCTACACAGTGGTCGCGTGACAGGATTTTTGATTCGAAACGGGCCGGCATAGTGGTGTTGGTGGTTAGCGCGCCACGACGATGTCGTCGGATTGTGGCTGCAGTTTGCTGAGTTCGCGCGCAACTTCCTTGCGGTAGCGGTTCAGGTCTTGCACGGTATTGAAGGGCGTTCCCATCAATAGCGACATATTATGCAAGATGCGGTCGCTGACCCGCGATTCCCATTCTTTGTCGAAGCGGATCTGGTTATCCAGCCAGTTTTCCAGCCAGCCCGGCGAGGGCAGCTTGGATTGCACCGTGTCCTCGGGATACATCTCTTTATTGACGTGCAGGTTGGTGGGGTGCAACGCTTGCGCCGTACGGTGGGCCGAGGCCATGAGCACGCCGATACGGGCAAAGGCGGCACGCGTCTCCAGACTGCGGTCTTCTTGCCCTATCTGCAAGGCGCGACGCATGTAGCGTAGGTATGCCCCGGCATGGCGGGCTTCGTCTTGCGCAATAATTTTGTAGATGGCCTGAATAACGGGTTCGGTGTGCCATTCTGCGGCCCGGCGGTACCAATGGTTCAGACGAACCTCGCCGCAAAAATGCAGCATCAGGGTTTCCATGGCCGGCGCCGGGTCAAAGTCAAAACGTACCTTGTGCAGTTCTTCTTCGGTGGGCACCAGTTCGGGACGAAAACGTCGCAGGTATTCGATCAGTACCAATGAATGCTTTTGTTCTTCAAAAAACCAGATCGACATGAAGGCGCAGAAGTCACTGTCGTCACGGTTGTCGCGCAGGAACATCTCGGTAGCCGGCAGGGCGGCCCATTCGGTGATGGCATTCATCTTGATGGTGTAGGCCTGTTCGTCGGTCAGCTTGCTGGCGTCAAAGTCATCCCAGGGGATGTCGGCGCTCATGTTCCAACGCACGGTTTCCATCGATTTGAACAGTTCAGGATAAAGCATAGTGTCTCTCTGTCTCGTTTGGTGGCGAGCATGGCCAGGTTGCCGCTTTGTTGTTGTATTGCGGTAAAACAATGGCGGATTACACCACGGCGTACCGGCTTCGGCCGCTGCATGCCCACATGGGTGCATGTTGGCATGGTTGTGTGTCGGCATGGTTACATGCCGTTGATGGCCCACACCGCTACGCCCACCCCAATGGCCAGTACGGCAGCAATCACCATAAGCAGGCGATTGGTTTGGGTTTGTGCCTGACGAAGCCGCTGGAGCTCAAGTGCCGAAATGGTTTCGGCATCCGGCCGGTTAAGGTTGGTGTAGATCAGCCGCGGAATCTGGGGCAGGATTTGCGACCACTGCCCGGCTTCCCGATTCAGGCGGTCGCGCAAGCCTTGCAGGCCCACACGCTGATGCATCCAGCGCTCAAGGTAGGGCTTGGCGGTTTTCCATAAATCGAGATCAGGGTCCAGTTCGCGACCCATTCCTTCTACATTCAATAATGTTTTCTGCAATAACACCAGCTGGGGCTGGATTTCCACATTGAAACGACGCGACGTCTGAAACAGCCGCATCAACACCTGTCCCAACGATATTTCTGACAGCGGGCGGTCAAAATACGGTTCGCAGACGGCGCGCACCGCCCCTTCCAGCTGTTCGACGCGCGTGGTGGCCGGGGCCCAGCCCGATTCAATATGCAGCTCGGCCACACGGCGGTAGTCGCGCTGGAAAAACGCCAGAAAGTTTTGTGCCAGGTAGTTTTTGTCGAACTCAGACAAGGTGCCCACAATACCGAAGTCCATGGCGATGTAACGGCCCAGCGTTTCGGGCTGGTCCGATACATAAATATTGCCCGGGTGCATGTCGGCGTGGAAGAAACCGTCTGAAAACACTTGTGAGAAAAAGATCTCGACGCCAGAGCGCGCCAATTCGGGCAGGTTGATACCGGCCGCACGCAGACGCTCGATGTGGCTGACGGGGATGCCGCGCATCCGCTCCATGGTAAACACATTGACGGCGCAGTAATCCCACATGACTTCGGGCACAATAAGCAGCTGCTCGCGCCCCGAACCCGGGCCAAAGTTGCGCCGCAGCTGGCTGCAGTTGGCGGCTTCGCGCAGCAGGTCAAGTTCGTCGTGCAAGTAGGTGTCGAATTCGTCCACCACCTGGCGGGGCTTCAGGCGGCGCACGTCGGCGGCCAGGCGTTGTACTAGCCCGGCCATCACCCGCATTAGCTGAAGGTCGCGCTCCATAGCGTGGCGCATGCCGGGGCGCAGAATTTTTACGGCTACCTCGCGGCCGTCGTGCATAACGGCAAAGTGCACTTGTGCCACAGACGCTGACGCCACGGGGTCTACGTCGAAGTGTTTGAACAATTCGTGCGGCGACGCCCCCAGGGCCGCTTCCACCGTGGCGGCCGCCTGTTCCGACGGGAAGGGCGGAACGCGGTCTTGCAATAGGGCCAGTTCGTCGGCCACGTCAACAGGGATCAGGTCGCGACGGGTAGACAGCACTTGACCAAACTTGATGTAGATGGGCCCCAGCGCTTCGAGCGCCAGGCGCAGGCGTTCGCCGCGCGGGCGGCGTGGAGGCCGGCCAAAGCGCACAATACGCAGCAAAGTGAAGGCGATCGGATGGTTAATGCTGGAAAGCACCAGCTCGTCCAGCCGGTAGCGCATCGCAACAAACAGGATTTGCAGCAGCCGAAGCAGACTAAACATGGTGGCGGCCCTGTTTGTTTGTTGTTGCGGTGGTGTCCGGGGCGGGCGTTGTTGGCGAGGGCGCCGTGGCAACCGAACGCGGTCCGGAAGGCGCCAACGAGGGTGCTGTGCCCGCTGTGCGTTGGCGCGACCGTTGTTCCAGCATCGCAGTGCGGTGTTCAAGCTGCTCGAGCGTTTGGCGCAGTGCACCCATTTGTGTTTCCCATACCGTCAGTGCGGGTTGGTTGGCCAACAGGGCGCTTTCGTGCGCGACGTATTCGGTGACGTTTTCGGCAAGGTGGCGCGCCGACTGGTTGGCCGCCCGCACAAGTGATGAGCCGGCTTGCATCAGGCGCATGGCTGCGGCGTCGCCCACCCGCAGTGCCAGGTCGTGTTCGACATCCCAGCGCAGGTCGCGCGCCAGGTCAGACACGGTTTGCGCCAGCCCGGCATCGCCTTCAATGTGCAAAATGGACACGAGGGCGGAAGGGTCTTGGCTGCGCAACAAGCTCGGCAACTTGGCGATTTTTTCAGAAGGGATGGTAAGTACCACATCCGGCACAATGGCGGGGTTAGAGGCGTGGGTATACCCCGACGACTCGATACCCAGGCTAAGCCGAACGGGGCCGGCAACAAACCGTACCGTTTTGCCGGCATGGGGGTACAGACGCTCTCGGGCCCAGTCTTCGCGCTTCAGCAGCGCATTGAGTAAACGCGCGTAAACGGCGGCAGGGGCCAGAAAAGACGGTATGGCAAGCATATTAAGGTGGTGCGGTGGCACGCCGTGCCGGGTTAATCGAAAAGGTGTGCCGGGTAGGCACACAGCGCAACCGCCTCAGTTTACCGTTTTATGCCTGACGACGGCAGAGCCACGCGCCGTGGCGCCACGGGGAGGCTGGGCAGGTGGTCTGCCGGTAGCGCGCTTGGGGCGGGTGCGCGCGCCATATTCCACATAAAAAACGGGCCGCGGCGGGTGTTGGTAACCCGGGCGGCCCGTTTCCGCTAAGCAATTACTGTGCGTCGGCGTTAGGCATTTGCTGTATGCCGGCCACCAACCAGCCCTGGTTTTCGGCCTTGTACAAGTTCCAGACCTCTTCGAAGTGGAAAGCTTCGGTGCCCGGACCTTCGCGCAGCATACCCGAGTAGCGCACGCTGGCCAGGTGCCCACCGGCCACGGTCTCAATCCCCATCAGTTCGGCGTTAAGCAGCACAACTTCGGTGCCTTCGCCTTCCGGGGTGGCCTGAATTTGCGGTTTCAGTTCGGCCAGGAGGTCGTCAGTGAGGTAATCGCGCAGCTGCTCGACGTTGCCGCGGTCCCACAGGGCCTGAATTTGCACAAACTGTGCTTTGGCATTTTCCAGGAAGGTGGGGGTATCGAAATCACCGGGAATAAACCATGATTCGTCAACAGGTTGCGACACCGCACTTTGTACCCCTGATGCCGCGCTGGCCGGGCCTGTGGAGGCCGTGGGCGCCGGGTTTAATGGACGCTGCCAGTCTTGTTGCATGCCTTGGCGCTGCATGGGCGAGGCCCCTTGCGTTGCCGGCCGTGCGGTGGAACCACGCAGGCGCCGTACCAAAAACATAACCGCGAACACCACCAGACCAATCAAGATCAGGCTGGACAGCATTTCCAGGAAAGCGCCTGACAAGCCCAGGGCGGACAGGAGAGCGGCAATACCCAGACCGGCGGCAATACCGGCAATGGGGCCAAGCCAGCGCGACATGCCGCTGCGCGCTGTGTTGGTGGCTGCGGCACCACTGCGGGCACCGGCGGCCGGCGTTGTGGCGGATGCGCGCGGCGCGGTCGTGGCGGCAGGCGGCTGCACCGCTTGACGCTGCTTCATAATGTTGGACGACTGACGGCCAAAGCTGCGGCCACCGCCCATGCGGCGGGCTTCGGCATCAAAGGAAATGGACACCATCACCAGCGTGGTAATGACCAGCGCCATAATGGTGATGAAACGTGAGAGCCGTTGAGACATTGAGAATCCCCTTGGGAATACAGAAACCGGAAGCAGACGGCCGGGTGCCGCGCTCCGGAAACAAACCTTACTAGAACCTGAACGTTACCACATCTGCTGGTTATGTGGGAAATTTTCTGTGGTGTCGCTTGGGGGTGCCAGCAAGTCATTAATGGCGTAGAGGTCGGCGTCAGTCAGGATGCCGCTGCTGGCTTTCAGGCGCAGGCTTTCCATCAGGGTGTGGTAGCGGGCGTGCGACAGCTGACGTTGCGTTTCGTATAGCTGCTGCTGGGCGTTAAGCACGTCAATATTGATGCGCACCCCCACTTCGTAGGCCAGCTCGTTGGCTTCCATGGCCGACTGGCTGGAACGCACGGCGGCCTCAAGCGCACTGACGCGAGCCAGGCCAGATGTGACGCCCGAAAAATACTGTTGTGCCGCCTGACGCGCGTTGCGCCGGGCGGCTTCCAGTTCGTAGCGCGCCTGCTGCAGCCGCGAGGTCTGCTCGCGCACCACAGACGATAGTTCGCCCCCGGTATACAAAGGAATGGACAGTACCAGCCCCACCGTGCTGTCCAGTGATCGTGGGCCGGGGTTGGGCCGGGTGCCCAATATGCCGCGATCCGAGGCGCTGCCTGTCTGGGCCTGCAATTGCAAGCGCGGGTAGTGTTCGCTGCGTGCGATATCCAGTTCTTTCTCGACAATGCGGGTGGTCAGGTCGGCACGCAAGATACCCAGGTTGGCTTGTGTTGCCTGCTCGACCCAGTCGTCCAACCGTTGCGGTTGCGGTGGGGGTAGTGGGGTACCGGCCGGTAGCTCGTTCAGTGTGTCGGGCTGCTCGTAAATAATGCTGGCGAGAATATCGCGACTGACTTGCAACGCATTGATGGCATCGTATTCGGCGGCCTGCACCAGATCAAGGCGCGCCTGGGCCTCGTGCATGTCGGTAACCGAGGTACTGCCCAGTTCGAAGTTGTGCCGGGCGGCCTCAAGCTGGGCCTCGATGGCGGTTTTCTGGGCTTTGAGAGCGCGCAAGGTGTCTTGGGCGGCCAACACATCAAAATAAGCTTGGGCTACCCGAAGCATCAAATTTTGCAGCCCCTGGGCCTGCGCCACATCGGCCGATGCGGCCACATACTGCGCTTGTTGCAGTGTGTTCCACGCGCTCAGGTCAACAACGGGCTGGGTCAGGGTTAGCGCCCAGATGGCGCGTTGATGGGTGCGGCTGTCCGACAGGTTGCTGCGGCGTCGGGTGTTGTCGATTTCAGCACCGGCACTGGCCACAAGATATGGCAGCAGCCGGGCGCGGGCCTGCGGCACCACTTCTTGGTCGGCCTGGCGTGCAGCCTGAACGGCCGCATAGGCGGGATCACGTTGCAGGGCCAGTTGCCAGGCCTGGGCCAGGTTAAGTGCCTGAGCTGGCGTCACGCACGCCAAGATCAGGACGGCAGCCCCTGCAAGCCGATGACGCCAGGTGCGTGTGTCCATTCAGAATTTGAACTGCGATACAGTGATGCCGCGCAACGGTTTGATGACGGTGTCGAACAGGCCGACGGTTTCGAAGCTGGCGGGACTGGTGCGCGTAATACGCATGGCAGTCATGACCGGGGCTTGTCCGACGACCACCACCAAACGGCCGCCAATGGCCAGTTGGTATTTCAGGCCGTCGGGTACTACGGGTACCGAACCGGTCACCAAAATGGCGTCAAATTCGGCTGTGCCCCAGCCGGCGTGCGCGTCACCCACTTCGACGGTGACGTTGTCGATTTGGTTGCGACGCAGGTTTTCTTCGCCGAAGGCGGCAATGCGGCTGTCAATTTCGATGGTGGTGACCTGGTGCGCCAACTTGGCCAGCAAGGCGGCCTGGTAGCCCGACCCGGTACCGATTTCCAATACACAGTCGGTCGGCTGGAGCAAGAGCTCTTGGGCCAGACGCGCTTCAAGTTTGGGTGCCAGCATGACTTCGTGCGTGTCGACCGAGTCAATAATCAGCGGCAGCTCGATGTCTGAAAACGCCAGGCTTTGCATCGAGTTTGGAACGAAGCGTTCACGGGGAATGTCGAACAGGGCTTGCAAGACATCCAGATCCAGCACGTTCCATGGGCGGATCTGTTGTTCGACCATATTGAATCGAGCCTGCTCGATTTCTGAAAGCGCATTAACGTTCATAGCAATTAGACATAAATAAGATCAAATGCATTGTAGCCTGCCTTAACGTTTAGGCCACCACGCGTGGAAGTGCTGAACCGGCCCGTGCCCCGAGCCCACAGACAGCTCGTCAGATTGGGCAATGGCCGTTACCAGATACTGTTTGGCCTGCTGCGCCGCGGTGGGCACATCGGGCGTTTGCGGCAGCAACGTGGCCAGCGCGGCCGACAACGTGCATCCCGTACCGTGGGTATTGCGGGTGTGGATCCGCTGGCCGGGCAGCTCAATCATTTTGTCGCCGTCGTGGATCAGGTCGATGGTGTCGTTGCCGGGTAAATGGCCACCCTTCAGAAACACCCAGTGCCCCTCGTCGTCGGACAGCAGGCGACGCAGCTTTTCGGCGGCTTGACGCATTTCCTTCAGGGTTTCCGGGGCGCGCGTGTCCAGCAGAACACCCGCCTCAGGCAGGTTGGGGGTGATAAGGGTTGCTAGCGGCAGCAAGCTTTCACGCAGCTCGTGCACGGCCTCGCGTTCCAGAAGATGGTCGCCGCTTTTGGCGATCATGACGGGATCCAGCACCAGATGGGCGGGCTTCCAGTGAGCCATGCGCTCGGCCACTGCCCGGGTCACGCGCTGCTGTCCCAACATGCCGATTTTGACGGCATCAATTTGCACGTCGGCAAACAGGGTGTCGATCTGTTGAACGACGAACTCATGAGGTACCGGGTGAATGGCGGTGACGGCTTGTGTATTTTGCGCAGTGAGCGCCGCCACCACGGCGCATCCGTAGCCGCCAAGCGCGCTCATGGCTTTGATGTCGGCCAGAATGCCGGCACCCCCGGACGGGTCAACGCCCGCAATGCTCAAGATATTGGGTATACGGTGACTCATGACGATACTTG
>JAJUIY010000220.1 GCA_029267415.1 Alcaligenaceae bacterium | reverse complement strand
CGTCAGGGCCAGCACCACCACGATCGAGAAGAACTCCAGACGCGTCGCCAACGCCCAGGCGCCGACGGCTGCGGCGCCAAAGCCGGCCACGATACGGGTGGCCGCCATAGCGGCGATGCCGGGCATTAGCTGGCTAAGCATGGCCGGTCCGGTGATGGCGCTTAAATCGCGCAGAGCCGGACGCAATACGGGGCGCAGGTTATGGTGCGATATCCATTTGGACCGGGTGATGTTACGCCACATAATGGCAGCGCCCACGGCAAAGGCGGCGGTGGTGGCCCACGCTGCACCGGGCAGGCCCCAGCCAAACACAAAGATAAAGACCGGATCCAGCACCAGGTTGAGCACGCTGGTGATCACCATGACCGAGCCGGGCAGGCGGGTGTTACCTTGCGCCCGCGCAATGCTGTAGGCAAAGTACACCATGGCGCTTAGCCAGACACTTAGTAGCCAGGGGCCCCAGTATTGCCCTATAAGCGGCCAGAGGTGGGGGCCGGCGTCCAGCAGGCGCAGTATGGGGTCGCGGATCAGCCAGGTGGTTAGGCACAATACGGCCATAATAATGGCGCCGCTGATCAAGACCACGCTGCCCAGCTTACGCGCGCGGGCGGGCTCACGGGCGCCGATGGCACGTGATATGAGGGCGGTTGCGGCAATGCCCAGCCCCACTTGTATGCCAATGGACAACTGATGGACCGCAACGGTAAAGCCTAGCGCCGCCAACGGCTCGGTGCCCAGCATACTGATATAGACACTGTCGACCAGTTGATAACCCATCAGCGCGATCACGCCAAATACCATGGGCCATGTCATGCTGAATAAGGTGCGGCCCAAGCGGTCGCCCGGAAGGGCGGGGTCAGGAGTGGGGGTGGGTGAGCTTCGGAAACGTCGTCGCATTAGGCCTTGCAAGGTAGACTGAAAACGTACGCGGATACATCGGCGGTGTTTTGGGGCGCTCTTATAATAGCCTTGCGCGACGCAAACCCATACTTGGGCAAGGGCCGTGCGGGCCAAAGCGCCAGAAATGCGTCACAATGCAATGTGGTTCTCTGTTTGGAAAAGGGTTCATGACACGTATCGTATTATTTGAGAACATTCACCCCAGCGCACGCGAGGTCTTCACGGCGGCGGGCTTTACCGATATTGCCACCCACGCGGGGGCGTTGTCGGGCGACGAGCTCATCCAGGCCGTGCAGGGGGCCAATGTACTGGGTATTCGCTCCCGCACGCAGCTGACCGATGAAGTGCTGGCCACCATGCCTGACCTGCGATGTGTGGGGTGTTTCTGTATCGGCACCAACCAGGTTGACCTGGAATCAGCCCTGATGCGCGGGGTGCCGGTATTTAACGCCCCGTATTCCAACACGCGTTCCGTGGCCGAACTGGTACTGGCCCAGGCAATTTTATTGCTGCGCCGTATCCCGGAGCTAAATGTGCGCGTACACGAGGGATTCTGGGACAAATCGGCCGAGGGTTCCTATGAAGCCCGCGGGAAAACGCTGGGCATCATCGGTTATGGCAATATCGGGTCGCAGGTCGGCACGCTGGCCGAAGCCGTGGGCATGCGCGTTATTTTCCACGATATCGAGGCCAAGCTGCCCCTGGGTAACGCCAAAGCTACATCGTCGCTCAAAAACCTGCTGTCCAACGCCGACGTTGTCACGTTGCATGTGCCAGGTGGCGAGGGCACCAAAAATCTCATCAACCGGGAAGCCATGCTCGCCATGAAGCCGGGCGCCATCTTGATCAATGCGTCTCGCGGTACGGTGGTCGATATCGACGCCCTGCACGATGCCCTCAAGTCAGGGCACTTGGCCGGCGCGGCGCTCGACGTGTTCCCCACCGAACCCAAGGGCCGGGACGAGCCGCTTGACAGCCCTCTGCGCGGTATGCCCAATGTTGTGCTGACTCCACATATCGGAGGCAGCACACAAGAGTCCCAAGAAAACATCGGGAGCGAAGTGGCTGAAAAGTTGGTCAACTTCCTGAAGTCGGGGGCCAGCAAGGGGTCCGTCAACTTCCCCGAAGTGTCGGCACGCGAAGTGGTCGGTACAGCACGTATCCTTTATGTGCACAAGAACTTGCCGGGGGCCATGGGGTCGCTCAGCGGGTTGCTGGCCGAGCGCGGGCTTAATATCGTTAGCCAGCGCCTGCAAACCCGCGGGCAAATCGGCTATGCCATTACCGACGTTGACGGTCAGGTCGATGGGGCCGTTCTGGAAGCACTACGGGCCCATCCGATGGCCGTACGCTGTGAACTTATAACATTCTGATCGGTAGCTCAACGGGGGACGCCGTAGCGGCCCCCGGGCCGGTTCCGGATGGCGCTTCCTGTGGTTCGGGCGGCAATAAATCGGCCAAGGTGTATTGGTCCAGATAATCCATAAAGTGTTCCAGCGCCCCGGCCAGAATGTGGGGCAGCTTGCAGCGGCCAATCAGCGAGCACGCTTGTTTTTCGCCCATGCACTCAACCAATGCCAGGTCATTTTCGGTGTCACGCACCACGGCGCCTAACGAAATCTGTGCGGGTTTGTGGGCCAGCCGCATACCGCCGTTTTTGCCGCGAATGGTTTCGACCCAGCCGGTACGGCTAAGGCGGTTTGTCACCTTCATAAGGTGGGGCTGCGAGATGTTGTAGGCTTGTGCAATTTCGGCGATGGTGCACAGGCGCTCCGGGTTTTCGCCAAGGTACATCAATAGCCTTAGCGCATAGTCAGTCATGGTGGTCAGACGCATAGCAGTGTCCGTAAGTAATCGGGTGGCAGGCGTGCCGGGCCTTAGTAACGTGGCCGTACCAGCATGGGGATGAAACGCCACAGATACAACGCCATGCATACCACCCACGACAAGGCCGACGCGTCAAGCAGCGCCTTGGAAAGGCCGGTGGGCCACAGGGCCGCCAAACGGAATACGACAGCGGCAATCATAAAGTAATAGCTGACCAGCATGCTGGTATCCAGTGCCAGCGGACGCCCCAGGTGGCCCAGTGCCGTACGCGTCACCATGCCAATAATCAACACAGAAAAACCGCCCATGCCAATGACGTGTACATAAAATGCGGGACGCGCCGCCACGCCTGAAGCAAAGCCGCCCAGCTGTGCCGCTGCCAAGAGCAAGCCAATACCCGTGGCAATATAACCCAGGTGCAAAATCCACAGCATGGGCTTATGCAATACGGATAACGGTTTCCACTGCAAGCTTTGCCATAAGGCGATCAGGCCGGCCAGTGCCAGGCTGATGGCCATCGGTACATTCAGTTGCAGAAGGCCGAACCCAATGGCCAGCACGCTGAACGTCAGCTGGTAGTGGCCGCTGCGCACCAACATGGGAATTTGCAGCCCAGGCACCATGCGCATCGTGAAGAAAGGGATGACCCGACGGCCAAACAGCAACACAAAGACGGCCATGCAAATCATGCCAACATTAAAACGTTCTATCAGCAAGCGGTAGTTGCGCGCCAGCACGGCTAGCAAGTAGAGTACGTTGGCAATGCCCAGACCG
>JAJUIY010000266.1 GCA_029267415.1 Alcaligenaceae bacterium | reverse complement strand
TTGGTCGACCACTTTGGCCAGCTCGTGAGCACTCAGGGCCCGAAACCCTGAAAGGCCCGCACACAGCCAGTGGTCAACAATGGGTGTCAGGTGCGACAACGTACCAATGGCGTCCTTGTCGCGCAGCATGCCCACCACGCCATATGTATTACCCCCGCCCGGCATGCTAAGCAGGTTTTGTGCTAACGCGGCGGCCGCGTGCGGGTTATGCGCTACATCCAGGATCGTGACGGGCTGCCCGGGCAGGATCTGGAAGCGACCCGGCAAGGCGGCATGTGAAAAACCCAGGCGCACGGCCTGTTGCGGCACCACGAGCTTGTCACGCAAGGCTTCAAGCGCGGCCAGGACCGCCGACGCATTCAATAGCTGATTGGCACCTCGCAGCGCGGGATACGCCAAGGCGTTGCGGCGCTGCGACCGACCCCGGTAATTCCATTGCTGGCGATCGCCCGGATAGTTGAAGTCGCGACCAAAGCGCCAAAGGTCGGCGTCGATGGCTGCGGCGTGCTCGATCAGGCTTGCCGGGGGCTGGGGGTCAGCGCAAATGGCGGGCCGACCCGGGCGGAAGATATGGGCTTTTTCAAGACCAATCTGCTCGCGCGTGGTTCCCAGAAAATTACTGTGGTCAATATCGACGCTGGTGACGATAGCGCAGTCGCTGTCCACAATATTAACCGCATCAAGCCGCCCGCCCAGCCCCACTTCCAGCACGGCCACATCCACCTTGTTTAATTCGAACAGCAGCAACGCCGCCAAGGTAGCAAACTCAAAATACGTGAGCGAAGTAGCGCCACGCGCGGCCTCGATACGGGCAAACTGCGCCACAATGTCGTCATCAGTGGCAAATTCCCCATTGATGCGAATGCGTTCGTTGAAGTCGACCAAGTGCGGGGATGCGTAGGTGCCGACCTTGTAGCCGCCCGCCAACAAAATAGCGTCCAGCATGGCACACACCGAGCCTTTGCCGTTGGTGCCGCCCACCGTAATAACCGTAAACGGATAACGTAACCCCAGGCGCTGTGCAACGTCCCGTACCCGGTCCAGGCCCAGATCAATTTCAGTGTGATGCAGGTTTTCGAGATATGCCAGCCATTGCGGCAAGGAAGCATGCGTGTCGGGTGCGGACATGATCATTAAAATAAAATACGGCAGGTGCCGATAATAGCACCTGCCGAATGGGTTAACACGTCAAAAACGCGACGTTACGTGACTACTTGCGTCGCTGCGGGGGCAAGTCGGTGCAGCTTCCCAATGCCACTTGCGCGGCCATACCCACGGATTCCGCCAATGTCGGGTGCGGATGAATGGTGTGGGCAATATCGACCACATCGGCGCCCATTTCAATAGCCAGGGCGATTTCGCTGATCAGCTCGCCGGCGTTGGTACCCACAATTCCGCCGCCCAGAACACGCTGGGTTTCAGCGTCGAAGATCAGTTTGGTGAACCCTTCGTCGCGTGTGTTGGCAATGGCACGGCCTGAGGCCGCCCACGGGAATAGCCCCTTCTTGATATCGACGCCCTGCTCCTTCGCGTCCGCTTCCGTCAGCCCTACCCAGGCAATTTCCGGGTCGGTATACGCAACGGAGGGAATCACCCGCGCGTCGAAATAGCTTTTCTGTCCCGCAATGACTTCTGCCGCGACATGCGCCTCGTGGGTGGCCTTATGAGCCAACATGGGCTGGCCCACAATGTCGCCAATTGCGTAGATGTGTGACACGTTGGTGCGCATCTGCTTGTCAACAGGAATAAAGCCCTTGTCGGTCACGTCAATACCGGCCTTATCGGCATCCAGCAAGTTGCCGTTGGGCACCCGACCGGCCGATTGCAACACCAGGTCGTACACTTGAGAGCCGTCCGGCGCATTCTTGCCTTCAAAGCTGACCTCTATGCCGTCTTTCGTGGCGGTCGCGCTGGTCGTTTTGGTTTCCAACATGATGTTGTCAAACCGGTGCGCATTCATTTTTTGCCACACCTTCACCAGGTCGGCATCGGCTCCGCCCATCAGGCTGTCCATCATCTCGACAACGTCGACGCGTGCACCCAAGGCGGAATACACGGTAGCCATTTCCAAACCGATGATGCCACCGCCAATGACCAACATCCGCTTTGGAATATTGGGCAAGGTGAGCGCGCCGGTAGAGTCGATCACGCGCGGATCGTCTGGCAAGAAAGGCAAATGCACAGCCCGACTGCCCGCGGCAATAATGGCCGACTCGAAGCGCACCACCTGCTCGGCACCCTTGTCTTGCCGCACAGCAATATGATGCGGATCCAAAAATGACGCAACCCCCGTCACCACATTGACCTTGCGCGCCTTGGCCATACCGGCCAAACCGCCCGTCAGTTTATTAACCACGCTCTCCTTGTGCTCGCGCAGCGCATCCAGGTTGATCTCGGGCTGGGAGAACACGATTCCCTGTTCGGCCAATTTGCGCGCCGCTTCAAGGGTGGCAGCCGTGTGCAGCAGCGCCTTGGAGGGAATGCAGCCCACGTTCAGGCA
>JAJUIY010000060.1 GCA_029267415.1 Alcaligenaceae bacterium | reverse complement strand
GCGGTCGTACATGGGATCGGGCCCGGAGTGGAAGCGCGTAACTTTGCCCGTGTACGGGTCAAAATAAATATGCATCAATGAATTCCACGCCCCGCTTTCTTTGTAGCGATAGCTCCATACTTCCTGGCGTACCGAGGGTAACCCTACCGGGCTAATTTCAGCCGGTGGGCCAAATTCGCAATGGACTTGTTCTTGCGTCCAGCTGCCTTCGCCCAGTTTGCGGAATGACGCGTTGGTCAGTATGGGTTCGATACGGTCAATATTGCCGGCCTCGTCCACGTTGGCGGCCCAGGCGTACTGGCCCATGGGTTGCATGGTCCAGATAACCCGTTGCTTGCCGTCACGGTTTGTGCACGAATAATTGGGCGCGCCATGCTGGGCCCGTACCTGCTCCAGCGGTGTTCCGGGCGGTACATCCGTCATGCTGGCGCATGCCGCCAAGGCCAGCGGCGCCACGATGGCAGCGGTACGGGCAAGGGCTTGGTGCAGCGTAGTGCTCATGATGGACACCTTCATAGAAATTGCAGTGTGGGTGGCCGTTTTTCCGGTATAATGCGTTGATTTCCGACACGGCAGCATTTGCAAAAAACCCTGCGGCTTTAAGGCTGGCCAAAAGGCAAGCTGGCAGGCAGGCCAACAACCAGGGTAGAAAGCAGGGCAAAAAACAGGCCCGGCCAGTCAGGAACAAGTATAGTTTATTAACCTTTCACGTCTGGGCGCCTCGGCCCTGACGCACGTTATCTGAGGAATAATTAATCATGTCCGTTTCCGGCATCAGCAAATCTGAAATCGTTGAAAAATTCCAGCGCGCCAAAGGCGATACGGGTTCGCCCGAAGTCCAGGTAGCATTGCTTACCGCACGCATCAACGAACTCACCGAACACTTCAAAACACACCGTAAAGACCACCATTCGCGTCGCGGTTTGTTGCGTATGGTCAGCCGTCGGCGCAAATTGCTCGATTACCTGAAAAACCGCAAACCCGAGTCCTACCGCAGCCTGATCGATCAACTCGGTCTGCGTAAGTGATTCCCGGGCGCGGCCACGCGTAAAGACAACCGTGTACGTTGCGAACCCCGCGGCGCACACGGTTTTTTTGTATTGTAAGGATACCTCCTAATGTTTAATAAAGTGACCAAGTCGTTCCAGTACGGTTCACACACTGTCACCCTCGAAACCGGCGAAATTGCGCGCCAGGCATCGGGCGCGGTGCTGGTAACCGTTGACGACACTGTTGTCTTGGCAACCGTTGTGGGCAACAAAAATGCCAAGCCCGGCCAAGACTTCTTCCCCCTCACGGTCGATTATGTCGAGCGCACCTACGCGGCCGGGCGTATTCCCGGTGGCTTCTTCAAGCGCGAAGGCAAGCCCTCCGAAAAAGAAACACTTACCTCACGCCTGATTGATCGCCCCTTGCGTCCCTTGTTTCCTGAAGGCTTCTACAACGAAGTCCAGGTTATTTTGCACGCCATGTCCGTCAACCCTGAGGTCGACCCGGACATCGCCGCCATGATCGGCGCGTCTGCCGCACTGGCCATTTCGGGCATTCCGTTCAACGGCCCCATTGGCGCCGCGCGTGTGGGTTACCTGGATGGCGAATACATCCTTAACCCCACCGCAACACAGTTGCAAGACTCCGCCCTGGATCTGGTCGTGGCGGGCACTGAAGCGGCTGTGCTGATGGTCGAATCCGAAGCGCAAGAGCTGGACGAAGAAATCATGCTGGGTGGCGTCATGTTTGGCCACGAGCAAATGCAGGTCGTCATCAACGCCATCCACGAGCTGGTCGCCGAGGCCGGCAAACCCGAGTGGGACTGGCAGCCGCCGGCCCGCAACGAAACGCTCGAAAACGCCGTACGTCAGCACGCCACCGATGGCCTGCGCCAGGCTTACCAAATCCGTTCCAAGCAGGCGCGCACGCAGAAAATCGCCGAAGTGGTCGAAAGCACCAAAGCGGCGCTGGTGCAGCAAGCCGAAGCCAACGGCGAAGAAGCGCCTGATTCCGTACTGGTTGACGACATCCTGTTTGCGCTGCAGGGTGAAATCGTCCGTCAGCAAATTCTGAATGGCGAGCCCCGCATCGACGGTCGGGACACCCGCACGGTACGTCCCATCGACATCCGCTTGGGCGTTCTGCCGCGTGCGCACGGCAGTGCCCTGTTCACCCGCGGTGAAACGCAGGCATTGGTGGTGGCCACGCTGGGCACCAAGCAAGACGAGCAAATCATTGACTCGGTCATGGGCGAATACCGCGACCGCTTCATGTTGCACTACAACTTCCCGCCGTTCTCCACCGGCGAAACCGGCCGCTTTGGCTTCACCAAGCGTCGCGAAATTGGTCACGGCCGTTTGGCTCGCCGTGCGCTTACGCCCCTGTTGCCCGAGCCCGAAGAGTTCCAGTACACCGTTCGTGTGGTGGCTGAAATCACCGAATCCAACGGGTCATCGTCGATGGCCACCGTGTGCGGTGGTTCGCTGGCCATGATGGACGCCGGCGTGCCGGTTAAAACGCACGTTGCGGGTGTCGCCATGGGCCTCATCAAAGAAGGCAGCAAGTTCGCTGTGCTGACGGACATCCTTGGTGACGAAGACCATCTTGGCGATATGGACTTCAAGGTGGCCGGTACCAAAAATGGCATCACGGCCCTGCAAATGGATATCAAGATCCAGGGTAACACCAAAGAAATCATGGAAGTGGCCCTGGCCCAGGCGCGCGAAGGCCGCCTGCATATTTTGGGCAAAATGGAGGAAGCGCTTGAAGGTTCGCGTAGCGAGCTGTCCGAATTTGCCCCGCGCATGCTTACCGTGAAAATCAACCCGGATAAAATCCGCGATGTTATTGGCAAAGGTGGTGCTACCATCCGCGCCCTTACGGAAGAAACCGGCACGCAAATTGACATTGCCGAAGACGGCCTGATCACCATTGCCAGTGCCGACCTCGAAATGGCCCACGAAGCCGAGCGTCGCATCAAAGAGCTCACGGCTGAAGTGGAAGTAGGGCAAGAATACGAAGGCCCCGTTCTGCGCTTGCTTGACTTTGGCGCCATTGTTCAGGTGCTGCCGGGTCGCGATGGGCTGTTGCACATCTCGGAAATTGCGAACTATCGCATCAACGATATCAACGATGTCCTCAAGGTGGGCCAAAACGTACGCGTCAAAGTTATTGACGCCGACGACAAAGGCCGTCTGCGCCTGTCCATGAAGGCCATTGGCGGCATCGAGGCGCAAGGCGGTCCGCAAGGGCCGGTGGCTGCTACGGCCAAGTAAGCTGGCTGTAAAGGCGTTGGCCCGCCCAAAAGCGCCGGCCGGTCAGCGCCCGTCTGGCCAGCTGGTCAACCCAGTGCCTTAAATCAAGCCAGTATCAAAGCCCGCTTCGGCGGGCTTTTTTTATGCCCGGCGTCGATAGCGACGCGCCTGACGCCGGCCACCTGCCGCGATGCCCAACAGGCGTGCGTGGGCAATTGTCGCTAGGGAAAACCCTTGATTGTGGCAGATGGCTTGCACACGTGAGGTCATGCACTTAATATTTACCAATAGCCGCAACATGCAAAAATAATTGCATCGCGGCGTTAACCCGAAGGAGACGCATATGAAAACGTATTTGAAGAAGTTCTTGACGGCCACGGCCGTGGCCACGGCCGCATTATGCTCAACCACGGTTGCCGCAAAAGAATTATTGGTGGCGGTGGACACCGCGTTTGTGCCGTTTGAGTTCAAGCAAGGCGACGAGTACGTCGGTTTCGATATTGACATCTGGGATGCCATTGCCGGCGAATTGGGCGTGACCTATCGCCTGCAGCCCATGGACTTCAACGGTATCTTGCCTGCCATCCAGACGCGCAACGTGGATGTGGCGCTGGCCGGTATCACCATCACCGAAGAGCGCGCCAAGGCGATTGATTTTTCCGACGGCTACTACGACAGCGGGTTTCTGCTGATGGTCCCCACCGACAGCGATATCACCAGTGTGGAAGATCTGGGTGGCAAAGTGTTGGCGCTGCGCATGGGTACGTCGGCGGCGCAATATTCGCAAGAACACTTCAAAGACACCGAGCTGCGCATGTTTCCCAACATTGATAACGCCTACCTTGAACTGCAAACCGGGCGTGTGGATGCGGCCATGCACGACACCCCCAACGTGCTGTACTACATCAAAACCGCAGGCCAAGGGCGTGTGAAGGCCGTGGGCGAGCAATTGATGGCGCACGAATATGGCATTGCGTTTCCCAAGGGCAGCGAACTTGTCCCACAGGTAAACGCCGCGCTGGCCAAGATCAAAGAGGACGGCCGCTACGCCGAAATCTACCAGAAGTGGTTTGGTACCGAGCCGCCCCGGAAATAATGCTGAGTACGGCAAGGACCTGTCATGGAATTTGATTTCTCAGTCATCGTCAACAGCATGCCGGCCCTGATGCGGGGGGCTAAAACCACCATTTACATCACGGTGGCCGGCCTGATTGGCGGCGTGATCACCGGGTTGCTGTTTGGCTTGATGCGTGCCTACGGCGGGCGTTTTATTAATGGCATTGCGCTGGTTTATATCGAACTGGTGCGCGGCACACCCATTATCGTGCAGGTAATGTTTATTTACTTCGCCCTACCGGTGTTGCTTGAAGTACGCATTGACGCCATGACCGCCGCCATCACGGCTATTACCATCAACGCCGGTGCCTATATTGCTGAAATCGTCCGGGGCGCGTTCCTGTCGGTGCCCAAAGGCCTGACCGAAGCCGGTCTGGCCCTGGGTGTTCCGCAGTGGCGGGTTCTTGCCTTTGTGGTGGGCCCGGTGGCGTTCCGGCGGCTTATACCGCCCTTGGGCAACCAGTTTATTGTCAGTCTGAAAGATACCTCGCTGTTTATTGTCATCGGTGTGGGCGAACTGACGCGTCAAGGTCAGGAGATTATGGCGTCCAACTTCCGGGCCGTTGAAATCTGGACCGCCGTTGCCGCCATCTACCTTGTCATGATCGGCATCATGACACTGGCGCTTCGTCTGGTCGAGAAAAGGATGCGCATACTATGACAATTATTCAGTTTGACAAGGTAACCAAGCGCTTTGGCTCAACGGTCGTCCTGGACAAGGTTGATCTCAGCATCTCGGAAGGGGAAGTGGTAGTGGTAATTGGCCCCTCTGGCTCGGGCAAATCAACGCTGCTTCGCTGTATTAACGGGCTCGAGCGCATCGATGGTGGTGATTTGCGCGTTGATGGCCTGAGCGTGCGTGGTGGGCGCAAAGACATCCGCGCAATCCGGCGCGAGGCCGGTATGGTGTTTCAGCAGTTCAATTTGTTCCCACACCTGAATGCGCTGGAAAACGTGGCCTTCGGCCCGGTGCATACCCGCGGGATGTCACATGCCGAAGCGCACAAAATTGCCGAAGAGTTATTGGCAAAAGTGGGCTTGTCGGATCGCAAATTCAACACCCCGGCCGAGCTTTCCGGTGGCCAGCAACAGCGTGTTGCCATTGCACGGGCGATGGCCGTAAAGCCCAAGCTCATGCTGTTTGACGAACCCACTTCGGCGCTTGACCCCGAACTGCGCCAAGAAGTGCTGAAGGTGATGCATACACTGGCCGAAGAAGGCATGACCATGGTGGTGGTTACGCACGAAATGGCGTTTGCCCGCCGGGTGGGCACCCGCCTGATCTTTATGGAGAACGGGCTGATCTCGGCCGACGGCCCACCGGCCGAGCTGCTGGACAACCCGCCCAATCAACGTCTGATAGATTTCTTGCAACATGTCGAATAAGTCGTATTCCTTGTCTCGTCTTGAAGTTAGTGGGTCGCCGTTTGAAGTTGGCCTGCAGCTGGGGCGCTTTGGTAAAGAGGCGGTGCACAGTTACCTGCTCGGTTCGGCGGCCTGGGGTACCGTGCAGGCATGGAAGGGCAGTGCCGCGGCGCAGCGCATGGCCCAGCTTACACAAGAACGCTTGCCCGATATCTGGGCCGAGCTGCAGGGCCTGGCTCAGGGGCTCGACTTGCCGCTTGATGACGTCTTCTTGTGGAATGCGCGTGGCGACCTATGGGCAATGGCACCCGATGGTTGCACCACCATCATGACACCCGGACAGGGTGTGCAGCGCATTACGCACAACGAAGATGGCGACCCGGGGTTTGCGGGGCACTGTGCCATCGTACAGTGCGATGTGCAGGGTAAGCCGGGGTTCGCCTCGTTTGTGTACCCCGGTTCTATCCCCGGGCATACATTGGCGGTTAATAACCTTGGGCTGGCCATGACGGTAAATAACGTACGTGCGCTGTACTGCCAGCCTGGCCTGCCCCGCATGGTGCTTACCCGAGCAATTCTGGACATGCCCGATGTTGATGCCGCCTTGCGCCTGCTACGTGATTCGCCGCGCGCGGGTGCATTCCACCTTAACTTGGGCGACACGACCCAAGCGCTGGTGGGGGTGGAATACAGTTCGGCCATGTATTCGGCCATTCCCGTATCGCAGCCGGTGTTGCATGCCAACCATGCCATCCATCCGGACACGCGCAACTACCCGCAAATCATTACCGGGTCGTCGGGCCACCGGCAGGTTCGCGGCGATGCACTGCTAGCCGGCAATCACCCGGACCCCTTGCACGTTCTGGCCGATACCGATGGGGGCCGATTCACTATTTTCCGGCGCGACCCCCACGACACGGATAACGAGAACACGCTGGCCACGGCCGACATTCACCTTTATAGCGATCGCGTCGAGTGGGCGGTTTACGAAGACCCGCGACGCGAGCCGCGCTTCCGCTTGCAAAATGGTCGCTTTGTGTCCTAGATCTGGTGGGCTTGGAAGGCTGGGGTGCCATGACTGACTTCAACTCGCCTTGCATCACATTGCCCAGCGCCAACGCCCCGTCGTCGGTGCAGGAGTTGCGCGACCTGGTGCCACGCATCAAGCGGGGTGACGCACCGGTCAGCTTGGGCACCAAGGCCGTGGCGGTATTAGGGCGGCTGGTTGAGCGCCCGGAAATTGTGGCGGTCAGTACCATTACTGAACTGGCCCAGTGGCTGGACGTGAATGCGTCGACCCTTTCACGTTTGGCACGCGCTTTGGGTTATGCCGGGTTCGCGGAATTTCAGCGCTTGTTTCGCGACGAGATGACGCGCAGCGGCAGCCGTTTCTACAGTGGTCAAGCCGTACGTTTACTTGACCAGCAGCCTGCCAGCGCATCGTCGGACAACTACCTGAACGCCGTTGTGCAGTTGTCGCAAGAATCAGTACGCAACATCGAGGGGTTTTTGGCCCAGCTGGATGCGGACGAGTTGCGCCGGGTAGCCAAGGCCCTGGCCCGCGCGCCGCGCGTCCGGGTGTACGGCATCCGTCAAATCTACACGGTCGTGAATTTGCTGGTCTATGGGTTGGGCCTGATCCGCCCGGGGGTCAGCATGCTGGGAACCCACGGGCAAGGCGTTGCCGAAAACCTGGCACATATGCGCAAAGGCGATGTCTTGATTGTGTCCAGCGTATCGCCCTACAGCCGCAGTGTGGTAGAAGCGGCCGCTGTGGCACGTGAGTACGGCATCACGGTTGTTGCCTTAACCGATTATCGCGCATCACCCCTTGCTGCCAATGCGGATGCCGCGTTCTTTGTGCCGCACCAAAGCAGTTTTATCAGCAACAGCATTGGCGCGTACGTGGTGTTTTGTGAAGCGTTGATCAACTTGGTTGCCAAGGAACTGGGCGACAAAGCCTTGCGTTCTTTGGAGCGTCAGGAACAGTTTATTTCGCATTTGCGGGTCGAAATGGAATAAGCGGCCGGATCGACCCTCTGTTTACCCTTTCTTGTCAGACGACGTTACGGAAGAGCCATGACCTACGAAACTGTGATCTATCAGAAAACCGATCAGATCGCTGAAATCCACTTTAACCGCCCCCATCGCCTCAACGCGGTCACCGAACAACTTTATAGTGAACTAAATGACGCCCTAAATCGCGCGGAAGAAGATCGCGATGTGCGGGTAATTTTGCTGACCGGGCAGGGCCGTGCGTTTTGCGTCGGCGCCGACCTGAAAGAACATAAAGCCGGTCGTTCGGCCTTTGATCGTCGCCAGTATTTGCAGGGCCAGCAAACGGTTTGCAAACGGTTGATGACGCTGTCCAAGCCAGTGGTGGCAGGGGTCAATGGGTTTGCCCTGGGCGCCGGTGCCGAAATGGCGTTGGCCTGCGACTTCATCGTGATGGCCGACAGTGCGCAGATCGGGCTGCCCGAAGTATCGATTGGCAATTTCCTTGGGGGCGGCGTCACCTGGCTGCTGCCCCGCCTGGTGGGGTTGGCCAAGGCGCGCGAACTTGTTTTTCTAGGTGAGCGTATTGACGGCGCCGAAGCGGAGCGCATTGGCCTGGCAAATCGCCATTTCCCTGACGCATCGTTTCTGGACAGCACGCGCGAGTTTGCTGGAAAACTTGCCGCCAAGGCACCGTTTTCCATGGCATTGGCCAAGCGCCAGCTGACCTTTGCCGCCGAGTCCACGCTGGACGCGGCCATGGCTGCCGAGCTGGAAGGCATGATGTTTGTGGGCACAACCAAAGACTGGCAAGAAGGGATTGACGCGTTTGCGGAAAAACGCGCGCCCGTGTTCAAAGGGGAATAACCAATGCAGACCTTGCTTGAACGTGACAGTGGCCTGAGCGCCTGGATTGAAGGTCGCTCGCCGAGCTTCCTGCACGCCATTCTTAATCCCGATTCGATCGCCATCATCGGCGCCTCGGCCGACCCGACCAAGCGCGGCTATACCGCGGTGCTGGGGCTGGTGGAAGCCGGCTACCAAGGGCGTATTTATCCGGTAAACCCGCGACTCGACACCTTGCTGGGCGTGCCGGCCGTAGCCACCCTCGACGACATCCCCGAGCCCGTAGACCTGGCCCTGATTTGCACGCCGGCCACGACCTTGCCGGGTATTTTGGCTGATTGCGGTCGGTTGGGCGTAAAAGGGGCCATTATTCTGGCCGCTGGTTTCCGCGAAACCGGTGAAGCCGGCGAACTGCTTGAGGCCCGCGTACTGGAGGTGGCCCGCCAAGGCAATGTGCGCATTATTGGCCCCAACACGTCCGGGATGTTTAACCTGCACAAGCGCGTCAACTTGCTGGCCCTTGAGGCCGTGCGCCCCGGCGGCGTGGGGGTGGTGTCCCAGTCCGGAAACATGCTGCTGGCCCTGGCCATGGAGGCCGAACACAACGGGTTTGTCGGCTTCTCCACGTATGTGGGCCCGGGTAACCAGACCGATGTGGACTTTACCGATTACCTGCAATATTTGGGTGAAGACCCCAACACCAAGGTGGCGGTGTTGTACGTAGAGGGCTTTCGCAACGGACGCGAATTCTTGGACGTAGCGCGCCAGATTACACCGCGCAAGCCCGTGGTGGTATATAAGTCGGGCTCAACAGAGGTAGGTAAAAAATCCGCCGCCTCGCACACGGGTGCGCTGGCCGGTAGTTACGAGATGGCCGTTGACCTGCTGCGCCAGGCTGGGGTCAGTGTGGTGCACAGCTCGGACCAGATCCTGCCGGTGGCCGACGGGCTGGCCCTTCTGGACAAGGCCCATGGGCGGCGTATTGCCATTATTGCCGACGGCGGTGGGCAGGCCACGATTGCGGCCGACCGTATCGTGGAAGCCGGCTTGCGCCTGGCCGAACTGTCGCAATCAACACGTGACCGCTTGGCCGAAGTGCTGCTGCCGCAGGCCTCGCTGGCCAACCCGGTAGACGTGGCAGGCACCTCCGACACCAACCCAGAAGTGCTGGCCCAGTGTGTGGAAATTGTGGCGAAGGACGAATCTGTGGACGCCATCATGCTGGTGGGCATGTTTGGCGGTTATCACATCCGTTTCGACCATTCATTACTGGGCGCCGAGATCCGTTGCGCCGCATCCATGATTGCGTTTGCCAGCCAGTCTGACGTGCCGCTGGTGGTGCACAGTATTTATGCCGAGCGCCGGCCGTCGGCGTTGCAACTGCTGCGCCAGGCCGGGATGCCGGTGATGGCGTCCATTGAATATGGCGTTGAAGTGCTGCGTACCCTGAGTGAACGCGGGGTTTTCTTAAATCGTATCCGGCAGCCAGCACCGATGCCCGCGGTAGAGCCCGACTTGTCGATGCAGGCCGTGTTTCGCCGGGCCATCAAGGAAGGACGCGACCTGCTGGAGTTTGAAGGCAAGAACCTGTTGCGCACCCATGGCGTCCAAGTGGCGCACGAGCTGGTGGTGCGTAAACCCACCGAACTGCAAAAAGCCATCGACCAATTTGGCGATGAGCCGTTGGTGATGAAAGTGATTTCGCGCGATATTCTGCACAAATCGGATGCAGGCGGCGTAAAGCTGAACTTGGTGGGGCTGGAGGCGCTCGAGCGCGCCTATGATCAAATCATGATCGGGGCCAAGCAGTATAACCCTGAGGCCGATATTCACGGTGTGCTGATTGCACCCATGGCCCGCCCGGGCGTGGAAGTTATTGTGGGTGTGGTGCAAGACCCGGTATTTGGCCCGGTAATGATGGTGGGTCTGGGGGGCATCTTTGTTGAGGTGATGAAAGACGTGGCCTTCCGAGCCATTCCGCTGACACGTTACGACGCCTACGGCATGCTGGAGCAGCTGAAAGGCCGACAAGTGCTGGAAGGTGTGCGCGGCCAGCCCCCCGTGGATAAAGACGCCCTGGTCGACCTGATCATGAAGGTGGCCAGTATTGTGGAAAGCTACCCCGACATCGCCGAAGTTGACCTGAACCCGGTGATTCTGTACCCCGACGGCTACGCGGTGGTGGACGCACGCGTAATTACGCGTAAAGACGACGACGCACTTAACAACGACAGCGGAACTAAAAAAGACGACGGAATTAAAAGCGACGGCGCCCCCAAAGCGCTGTTGCAAGAATAAGGAAATTTAAGAATGACGAACACGCTTCGGGCACCTGAACTTAAGGATGCCATTCTTGACATTGACGGGCGTATAGCCACGCTGACGCTTAACCGGCACGACGTGCGCAACGCGTTGACCGGTACCGGTTTGATCGACGACATCGTTACCGTATGCGATTGGGTTAACCGGGCCGACCACGTCTCGGTGCTGATCATCACCGGCGCCGGATCGGCGTTCTCAGCAGGCGGCAACGTAAAAGACATGGCCGAGCGGGGCGGTGACTTCGCCGGCGACGTGGCTGAAGTGGCCACCCGCTACCGTCGCGGTATCCAGCGCATCCCCCTGGCATTGGATGAGGTCGAAATTCCGGTAATTGCAGCGGTGAACGGGCCCGCCATTGGTGCGGGCTTCGACCTGTGCATGATGGCCGATGTTCGCATTGCCTCTGAAAAGGCCAAATTTGGCGAAACCTTCCTGAACCTGGGCATTATCCCGGGTGATGGGGGGGCCTGGTTGTTGCAGCGGCTTATTGGCTACCAGCGCGCGTTTGAACTGACCTTGTCGGGCCGTGTTATTGATGCGGCCGAAGCCAAAGAACTTGGCGTCGTGCTGGACGTGGTGGCCCCTGAGCAACTGATGTCAGACGTTAATGAAATCGCCGCGCGTTATGCCTCGCAGCCGCCCAGAGCCGTACGTCTGACCAAGCGACTGATGAAAATGGCACAACGCACCGAATTGCGCGACTTTCTGCAAACCTGCGCGGTATTTCAGGGCATGTGCCACAACGAGCCCGAGCACCTTGAAGCCGTCCGCAGTTTTCTTGAAAAGCGCTAACAAACGACAGGTCTAGAGTAAGACTACGAATGCCGCCGGTGCATAAGTGGCTGGTGCACCCACCCGGAATCGAACCGGGACGATCGCAATGATCGAGGGATTTTAAGTCCCTTGCGTCTACCAATTCCGCCATGGGTGCGCGGACATCATGCCCTTGTGCCGCAGCGTAAGCTGACAACCCAAAGCATGAAGAAAGAGGAGTGGCGGAAGGTCAGGGATTCGAACCCTGGAGGGGCTTGCACCCCTGCTGGTTTTCAAGACCAGTGCATTCGACCACTCTGCCAACCTTCCGTTACACAGCCAAAAGCCGGCACGATAAGCGTTCCGTTTTTGGCGTAGTCCGGCATTATACTCAATTTCAATTGATGCTTCCCGCATCTTCTGTTGCGTGCGGTGTGGCTAAATTCCGGGCTGATCGGCGCGTGCATTTTGTGTACCATGACAGCCCACGGGGCGCCCGATACGCGCAGGGATATGCACCGAAGTTCCAATCCAAAATTTCAGGAGCAATAATGACAATAGCCGAGATGATGAAAGCGGTTGAGATCAGCACGCCGGGTGGCCCCG
>JAJUIY010000109.1 GCA_029267415.1 Alcaligenaceae bacterium | reverse complement strand
GGGGCGCAGGCCTGGCCATGGGCTTGGATGGGTACGGCGCTTATCTGTACACCGGTTACCATCGCGGCCTTGGCCGCGGCACGCTATAGCGTAGAGCCCGGCACGCCGGATCAGAAGGCGCCCTGGTCGTGGCGGGCGTGTCGCAAGGCATTTCTGGCCTATTTTATGTTTGGCCTGGGGTATATCGCGTACATGACATTTATTGTGGCCTGGGTGCGCGGCCACACCAGTCCGGCGTGGTCGATGGCGGCCACCACGTCGGTCATGTGGAGTATTTTGGGGGTCATGTCGATTTTGGCACCCACCGTCTGGGCACGGCTTTTTCATGGTCGCACCAACGGGGTGCCCATGGCCGCGGCCATGACAACGCTTGGTATCGGGGCAATTTTGCCGCTGCTGTTGCCCAATCTGGCCGGTATCTGGCTGTCGGCGGCGCTGGTGGGGGTTAGCGTGTTTATGGTGCCATCGGCCGTAACCGGCTTTGTAAAAGGCAACCTGGCGCCGGGTGCCTGGGGCAGTGCGCTGGCGGCGGCCACTACCCTTTTTGCGTTGGGCCAAACCATTGGCCCCGCCGCCGCGGGCTGGGTTAGCGACATCACCGGCAGCTTGTCGACGGGGCTAAGCCTTTCAGCCGCAATTCTATTTGCTGGCGCGCTGCTGGCGCTGTCTCAGCAGCCCATCATGAAAACGGCGGCTGCACATTGACGCAGCCGCCTATTTAAGCGCCACAAACGGCAAAAATTTACGCCGCCGCGCCTTGGTGGGCGCCCGGACGCAAGCCGGTAAGCAGGTATTCCAGCAATTCGCGCACGGGGCGGATGGCGCTGCCAAAAGGCAGCGGCTCGCTGCTGCGGAAGAACAGACCGCGCTTGATGTCACCTTGCAGGGCAAACGCCAGCTGGGTGTCAATGCAGAACTGGCCATGCTTGTCGATGCCATCGCGCCAACCGCACTGGATCAGGCAATCGAACCCGGCCGTGCAGGGGCGCTCTTTGGCAATGGTTTGTAAGCGATCCAGCTTGGCAAGGTAGTTTTCCAGCCACGGTGTACGCACGGCGCGCGCGGGCAGGCCGGCGGTACTGTTGAACACGACGGTATCTTCCGGACGCGCTTCGGCCAATGTCTTCTTGAAGTTGATGTGGGCGTCGCCCTCTTGGGAGACGGCAAAGGCGGTGCCCAGCTGGACGGCGCTGGCGCCTTGGTCGAGCAGGTCGCGAACCTGTTCGTGCTCATGCACGCCCCCGGCCACGATCAGCGGGATGTTCTCGCTTTCGATGCCCATGTCTTTAAACAGTTGCAGCGTGCCTTCTAATACCGTGGGGGATTCGTACACCCCTTCCTTTTTCAGGTCGTCGGCTTTGGCCACACCCAGGTGACCCGCAGCGTGGTGCGGGTTTTCAATGACGATGGCATCCGGCAGGCGGTTTTTGCGCATCCATTTTTTGAGCAACAGGGAAATACCGCGCACGTCGGAAAGGACGGGAACAATCGCGACTTTGGAGAATTCTTTGGTCAGATCGGGGAGATCAAGCGGCAAACCCGCCCCCACCACGACAGCATGAGCGCCGCTTTCGCAAGCCTGGCGCACTGAACGCGCGTATTCTGATACGGCGCGCATAATGTTGACCGCCACCATCCCTTGGCCTTTGGCCAGCTGGAGCGCTTTCTTGATTTCGCGATCGAGCGCAACCAGGTTGGCGGCATCAATGTTTTCTTTGGTGCGCAATTTGCCGGAGGTTTGCTCCATCAAGTCAGGGTGGTGACGCCGCTGGTCGACACTGGAAATGGTACCCATAGCCCCAAACGAAGCCACGGTGCCGGCCAGGCGGTGTGCCGAAACCCCCACCCCCATGCCGCCCTGTACGACGGGCAGCAATGATTTGCCTTTGAGGGTGAAGTTCTGAAGTGCTGTTTTAAACACAATAACGGTCCTATAAACCGGCGCCTTCACGCGCCGCAGGGCATACTATATCAGCCGCGAGTACGTTGATGTAGTGGGTTTGCCCAAATAAGCATCAAACACCATGCCAATGGCACGTACAAACAGGCGCCCTTGCGCGGTAATCGCGATGCGGTTGTCGGTAATCTGGATGAGACCGGCTTCAGCGTAGGGCTGCAGGCGCGTTAGCTCGTCGGCAAAGTAAGTGCGGAAATCGATGCCATGTTGTTGCGCTACGGCGTCAAAGTCTACCGGCATGCTGCACATCAGGGTCATGATGATGTCACGGCGCAGCAGGTCGTCGTCGGACAGGCTATAGCCACGATCAATAGGCAAAACGCCATCGTCCAGCGACTGGTAATACGCCTTCACGGACCGCACGGCCTGGCTGTAACTGCGCCCCACCTTCCCAATGGACGACACACCAAACCCGATCATGTCGCATTCGGCACGGGTGGTGTAGCCCTGGAAGTTACGGTGCAGGCTGCCGTCCATGCCGGCGCGGCTCAGTTCGTCGTCGGGCAATGCGAAGTGGTCGAGGCCTATGTATACATAGCCGGCATCCAAAAGACGGCGCGTCGCCATCAGGAAAATCTGCAGGCGCTCTTCGGCACTGGGAAGTTCTTCGGCTTTGATCAGGCGTTGCGCCTTGAAGCGCTGTGGCAAATGCGCGTAGTTATACAGGGCGATGCGCTCGGGACGCAGACGTATGACGTGATCCAGCGTGCGCCCGAAGCTATCCAGCGACTGGCGCGGCAAGCCGTAGATCAGGTCAAGGTTGATGGAGCCAAAACCATATTTGCGGCTGCTTTCCAGGGCTTGCTCAACCATTTCCAGTGGCTGGACACGGTTAACCGCTTTTTGCACATCCGGGTCAAAGTCTTGCACGCCAAAACTGGTACGGTTAAAGCCCATGTCAGCCAGGGCGGCCAGGCGGGCGTCGCTAATGGTGCGCGGGTCGATTTCGATACTGATTTCGGCGTCTTCGGAAAACTGAAAGCGTTGGCGCAACATATCCATCAGGCGCTGCAGGCCGGCGTCGTCACCAAAGGTGGGCGTGCCACCGCCCAAATGCAACTGACGCGTCAGGCGATGCGAGCCCAGATGGGGTTCGACCAGCGCCATTTCCTTTTCAAGGTAGTCAAGATATTCGACCGAGCGCGACGTATCCTGTGTGATAATTTTGTTGCACGCACAAAAGTAGCACAGCGACTGACAAAAAGGCAGGTGCACATACACCGACAACGGCGGTGCCTGGACAAGGGCAGCCCGGTCGGCCAGGTGCTTCAGGTAAGCCTGCTCGCGAAACTCGGAATAGAACCGGTCGGCCGTGGGGTACGAGGTGTAGCGTGGGCCGGAGGTATCAAAACGCCGAATGAGTGACTCGGAAATTTCGATGTCAGTGAATTTGGACGTAATTACGGGTGCGGCAGAGGCTGATGTGGAAGATGTCACCGTTGAGCTCCTGAAAGGGCCGTGCCAAGGGCTCCATTTGAGGCTTCAAGCATGAAGCGGAAGGCAGTGTCGTCATGATCAAACAATTTTGCCTGAAGGCGGCATTTTGTTCATTGATGCACATCAATTAACGCCAAATTCCTGCATGATCGTAACAACATATCGTATTATTAATAGTTGCTTGTAATTCACCTCCCGATCGTTGATGTCACTAATCTTACTCCTTTCCCTACCTTTTATCGGTAGCGTGATCGCGGCGCTACTCCCCTCGAACGCAAAGAAACTTGAAGCATGGTTAGCCGGCGGCATCGCTTTGATTTGCGCCGTCTTGGTATTGATTCAGCTTCCAGCTGTGTACGACGGGCAAGTGGTTCGCGCCGTTATCCCGTGGCTTTCGTCAGCGGGGGTAGACCTGGTGATTCGCCTGGACGGCTATTCGTGGCTTTTCAGCCTGATCGTCACCGTAATGGGCGTGCTGATCGTTTTGTATGCGCGCTATTACCTGTCACCCGACGACCCGGCGCCCCGGTTTTTTTCATTTTTGCTGGCCTTTATGGGGTCGATGCTGGGCGTGGTGGTGTCGGGCAACATCATTCAGCTGGCGCTCTTCTGGGAACTTACCAGCCTGTCGTCGTTCCTGCTGATCGGGTATTGGCATCACCGCCAGGACGCACGGCGTGGTGCACGGATGTCCCTGATCATTACCGGCACCGGCGGGTTGTGTTTGCTGGCCGGCATGCTGGTGCTGGGCCATGTGGCGGGCAGTTACGATCTTGACGTCGTTCTGGCCGCCGGCGATCAGGTGCGGGCGTCACACCTTTACACCACCATTTTGGTGTTGGTGGCGTTGGGTGCGCTTACCAAAAGCGCACAGTTTCCCTTTCACGTGTGGTTGCCCAATGCCATGGCCGCACCTACCCCGGTGTCGGCCTATCTGCACTCGGCCACCATGGTCAAAGCCGGTGTGTTCTTGCTGGCGCGGTTCTGGCCGGTGCTGTCAGGCACGCCCGAATGGGCCTGGATTATTGGCACGGCCGGGCTGATTTCGCTGGTGCTGGGCGCCTACGCCGCTACCTTCCAGCAAGACATGAAGGGGCTGCTGGCGTATTCCACCATCAGCCACCTTGGCCTTATTACGCTGCTGCTGGGCATGAACAGCCAAATCGCACTTATTGCCGCGCTGTTCCACATCGTTAACCACGCCACGTTCAAAGCGTCCTTGTTTATGGCGGCCGGTATCGTCGATCACGAAACCGGCACACGCGACATGGGCCGACTGTCGGGGCTATACCGGCACATGCCCATCACGGCCACCCTGGCGGTGGTTGCCGCCGCCTCCATGGCCGGTGTCCCCTTGCTGAACGGTTTCTTGTCGAAGGAAATGTTCTTTGCCGAGGCGATCTTCGCGTCTGAACACGGGATGGTCTCCACAGGGCTACCCATTGCGGCGGTCATTGCCAGCATGTTCAGCGTCACCTATGCATTGCGCTTCATTACGCAGGTATTTTTTGGTCCCGACACCACCGACCTGCCCCGTCAGCCACACGAACCACCACGGCTTATGCTGATTCCCAGCATGCTGTTGGTACTGATTTGTCTGGTCGTGGGTGTTTTGCCGGGCGCAACGGTGGGGCCGCTGCTGCGTTCGGCCACGGTCTCGATATTGGGCGATGCGGCGCCGGCGTACAGCCTGCAGGTATGGCACGGGTTCAATGTGCCACTGCTGATGAGCCTGGTTGCCATGCTGGGCGGCATCGCTTTGCTGTGGTTGCTGCGCGACCGGTTCAGAAACCGTCCGGGCCACGCACCGCTTATTTATCGCATGGACGGCATGCGTTCGTTTGAATGGCTGCTGGAACACCTGGAAAGCCTTAGCGACCGCGCCCAGGGCGTATTGCGCTCGGGCCGCCTGCAGATGCAGATTCTGATGATTGTGTTGGTGGCGCTTATCGTGGCGGTTTTGCCGTTAATGGGCGGCGAGTGGTTCCAGAAATCGCGCACCACCCCCATGGATCCGTTTTTCGCACTGCTGTGGCTGGTTGGCGGCACCTGTGCCGTGGGCGTTGCCGTGATGGCCAAGTTTCATCGTGCCACCGCGTTAATGTTAAGTGGCGGAGCGGGCCTGGTTACCGCCCTCACCTTTGCCTGGCTGTCGGCGCCTGACCTTGCCCTGACGCAGCTGGCTGTCGAGATCGTCACCATTGTGCTGATATTGCTGGGGTTGCGCTGGTTGCCCCGTCGCCGCAAGGGCGATGGCACCGATATGTACCCCCTAGCCGTGTTTCGCCGTACGCGTGACGCCATCATCGCCGTCCTTGGCGGTCTCGGCATGAGTGCCATCGCCTATGCGCTGTTTACTCGCGAACATCCGGGGGGTATTGCTTCGTATTTTGTCGAACAGTCGGTACCGCTGGGAGGCGGTTCCAACGTGGTCAACGTCATCCTGGTCGACTTCCGCGCCTTTGATACCTTCGGTGAAATCACCGTGCTGGGTATTGTGGCGCTGTCCGTGTTTGCGCTGCTGCGTCGCTTCCGTCCACCCGTCGAAACCATGACGCTGCCGCCGCCGCGCCAGTACGACGTGCAGTCACCCCGTTTGCAAGGGCGTTTTGCCGAACCCGAACCCGAAGCGGACATCCCCAGCGGAGTCATGCGGATTCCAGCCGTACTGGGCCGTTTGCTGCTGCCTATTGCCGTGCTGCTTTCCATTTACTTCCTGCTGCGTGGCCATAACCTGCCCGGTGGCGGTTTTGTGGGCGGCCTGATCTTTGCCACGGCCCTGATCTTGCAATACATGATTGGCGGCATTACGTGGATCGAGGCGCGACCACGCATTCATCCGCAATACTGGATATCGGCAGGCCTGCTGGCCGCCGGTGTCGCCGCCATGCTGGTGTGGCACGTTTCCTTGCCGTTCTTGTCGGCCGTGGCCATCGACGTACCCCTACCGCTTATCGGCCATGTACACCTGTCCAGTGTGCTGCTGTTTGACCTTGGTGTTTATATGCTGGTGGTGGGCGCCACAACCTTGATGCTCATTGCGCTTGCTCACCAGTCACTGCGGGTACCCCGTGGACACGGCGCGCCGGCTGACTCAGAAATCCCGTCATCAAAAGGACACGCTTAATGGAATTGGTTCTTTCCCTTGGCATCGGCGTGCTCGCCGGGTCAGGCATATGGTTGGTGCTGCGACCACGCACCTTTCAGGTCATTATGGGCTTGTCCCTGATTGCGTACGCCGTCAACCTGTTCATTTTCGGCATGGGTCGTATCACCCTGGGCGCACCACCCGTTATTGATGGCGCCACGCACGTAACCGACCCCCTTCCCCAGGCGCTGGTGCTTACGGCCATTGTTATCGGCTTTGCCACCACAGCGCTGTTCCTTGTTGTACTGCTGGCCTCGCGCGGGCTGTCAGATACCGACCATGTTGACGGCAGGGAGCACGACGCGTGACCAGCTGGCTTGATCATCTTCCCATATTTCCTATAGCCATACCGTTGGTGGCGGCGGCCATCATGCTGCTGCTGCGTGACACCCAGCGGCGCGCCCGGCTGCTTATCAGTATCGTGTCGCTGGTTGCGCAATTTGCCGTTGCCCTGGTGCTTTTTGGCATGGTGCTGGGCAATATCGACAACAACTGGGTAAATGGCGTTGGTGTTTATCTGCTGGGCGACTGGCCGGCACCGTTTGGCATTGTTGTGGTCGTGGATCGCCTGACCACGATTATGCTGATGCTGGCCATTTTGCTGGGTGGCGCCGCGTGGGTATACTCCACCGCGCGCTGGGACCGGGCCGGGGTGCACTTCCACCCCCTGTTCCAGTTTCTGCTGATGGGTCTGAACGGCGCCTTTCTGACGGGCGATCTGTTCAACCTGTTTGTGTTCTTTGAAGTAATGCTGGTGGCCTCGTACGGGCTGATGCTGCATGGTTCGGGCCGCGAACGGGTCGGCTCCAGCCTTCATTACATTGCGGTCAACCTGGTGTCGTCGTTCCTGATGCTGATTGGCCTGGCCATTATTTACGGCCTGTGTGGCACGCTGAACATGGCCGACCTGGTCGTACAGGCCGCAAAGCTGGGCGGACCCGACCGTCGTTTGTTTGACGCGGGAGCCGCCATTCTGGGCATCGCCTACCTGATCAAGGCGGCGGCGTGGCCGCTTAACTTCTGGCTGCCGGCGGCCTATGGCAATGCATCACCACCGGTAGCCGGCATGTTCGCCATCATGACCAAAGTGGGGCTGTACACCTTGGTGCGCATCGGGTCGCTGCTGGTGCCCAGTGGTGCGCCGGCCACGTTCAGCGGCGACTGGATGTTTGCGGCAGGCATCATCACATTGATGTTTGCGTCCATTGGCGTGCTGGCCACCACACAAGTCCAGCGCCAGGCAGGCTATGCCGTGATTATGTCTTCCGGATTGCTGCTGGCCGCATTTGGCATGCCCGACGTTGCACTGACCGGTCCGGCACTGTTTTAT
>JAJUIY010000283.1 GCA_029267415.1 Alcaligenaceae bacterium | reverse complement strand
CTGCATAATGGTGGTCAACACAGGCAAGATGGCCTCAGGTGCTTTTGGCGGCACAATCCATCCATCATGGCCATGGCTGACATTTTCAGGCAAGCCACCAGCGCTGCTGACCAACGCCGGCAGCCCCATGGCCATGGCTTCCCGGCAGGCGTAAGAAAGCGCCTCGCGATACGACAACACAAAGCCCGCATCACAGGCGGCCAGCAGCGGACGCACGTCATCAACCAGCCCCGGGAAAACCGCCAAATCCGTTACGCCCAGTTCATCTACCCTGCGTTGTTTTTCAGCCGACAGCGGCGCACCTGCTACCACCACCCGCACGCGGCCACGCTGATGCGCCGGCAACTTGGACACGGCCGCGAGCAGGTCGAGCCAGCCTTTGTCATAATCGGTGCCGCCGGTGCTGCCAAACACAATAAGGTCGTGGTGATCGTCACCAAACAAGGCACGGCGCTGTGCATTGCGGTCGGACGCGTCGGCAGGCGAAAAACGGCGTGTATCGATGCCATGGCGAATCACCGTCTGTGGCAGCGCGGCATACGGCGAGTTGTCGACCATGCTCTTAACAAACGAACTGACTGAAATGACGTGGTCGGTGGCCAGGCGTGCGCGCAACACATTGCCGAAACTGGTGATGGAATGGTCATTGTGTTTGGTCCAGACAACCTTGGGCCGATGCGATAGGCCTTGGCAGGCGAGCATGACATGACGATGGTCCGCCGAGCCATTCACATGCACCACATCGTAGCGGTTGGCACGCAAAAGTCGGCGTAGCTGCCGAACTTCGGGGATCATGCGGAGCAGTCGCGAGCTGTAGCGCTGTTCGATAACCCTCACATCGGCCAGTTCGCGGGCATAGCGATACAACCGGCTGGTTGGCGATACGGCCAGGCTGACGTCGTGCTGCCCGGAAAGTTCGCGTGCCAGGTCAAGAATGTAGGTGACGTGTCCGCCACCATTTGTGTTGTGGAAGTTAGTGAATAGGATTTTCAACCGTCTTTATCCTGCCGCGTCATAAAAAACAACTTGCTATAACGAAAAAAACTGCCCGCGGCACCCACGGCGGCCACAATAAACCCTTCCCGGCCGTCCAGAAAACCGCGCCGCATGATGTAAATGCGTATAAATGTCCAGACGGAATGACCAATAATGCCCGGTATGCCGGTAGTACGACCTTTTTCGTACATCATGCGCGCGCCGGCCGACGAATAGGCATTAACTTTGGTCAGCAAGCCTTCCATGTCCTGGTACGGGTAGTGCAGAAAATGTGCCTTCAGGGTGGAAACCGGGCCGTCCAGCCGCAGGCTTTCGTGGACCAGTGAATCGGTAAAACGACCGGCGCCGCGTCGGATCAATCGCACGACATAATCGGGCCACCACCCGCTGTGGCGCATCCAGCGCCCACAAAAATTAGATAACCGGGCAATCCGAAAGCCATTTGCCCGGCTGCCGTTATCAATTACTCCATCATTGCGGATGATAGTCTGGATTTCAGCGGCCAGCTCGGGGGTAACACGCTCGTCGGCATCAATGGATAACACCCAATCCTGCGTGGCCAGGTCTAATGCTCTGTTCTTTTGGGGACCAAAACCCGGCCAGTCGTCCGTCAGCACCACACGTGCACCTTTACTTTGGGCGATTTCGCGCGTGTTATCGGTACTGCCCGAATCAACCACGATACATTCGTCGGCAAACGCGACGGAGTCGAGGCATTCGCCAATATTGTGGGCTTCGTTTTTTGTGATGATGATGACTGAGAGACTCATGCCGCCTACTTTACTTGGTGGCGTTGCGCGACGTGCGCACGCCCAACGGGACACGCCTTGAGGCCTTTACGAAGCGCGTTCGCGAAGACTCCGCTTCCATAGTTTCCAACGGTTGAATACCGGCGCAATAACAGGGTTGGCCGCCACACGAATACGCCGACCCACCGACGCACCCGTGGTATTGCGCACCGCAAAGCGGTAGATATGGGCGGGGTCAGTGCCTTTGCGGTTTTGACCGAACGCCTTGGTGGTATACAAATATTTAAAGCCGGCGTCTTGAGCAACACGAACGTAATCGTCG
>JAJUIY010000062.1 GCA_029267415.1 Alcaligenaceae bacterium | reverse complement strand
TGCTGGAACGCACAATGTCGTTACGCTCAATCTGTGGCGTAATGCGCAGGGATACGCCGTACGGCTTGAACTCGGTATTGGTATTGCCGTTGGCGTCCACGACCGAATACGGCATTTCACCGCCCGCCAGAAACTCGGCAGCAGCCCCGCTACGTGCAAGGAGCTGCGGCTGGGCCAACGCCACAGCATCCCCGTTTTTGACCATGGCCTCAATACTGGATGACAGTAAAGCATTGATGCCGAAGTATCCCGCCGCCGGACTGGTCGGATACGCCAGCGGTATCACGGGTTCGCCCGGCCGATCCGCCAAGCGTGTCGAGCCCCCATCCCAACCCAGGGCGCCTGTCAGGCCACCCGCCGTCGCGGCATCCCAGCGCACACCCAGCTCGCGCAAATAACTGCGCGGCAGCTCAACCACCTGCACATCAAGCAACACCATGCGGTCCCATCCGACTTGTCCGGTAAAGTCCAGCAATTGCGGATAGCGTTGTTGCAAAGCCAGCAGGCGCTCGCGATCGGCGTCCGACAAGTCGTCGCCTTCAACCAAAAGTTTGTCGCCCACGGGGGACACCTGCAGTCCGGGTATGCGCTCAAGCACCGCACGCAATTCGCTTTGGATCTGCTTGGCCCTTTCTGGCGCCACCTCAATGGCGTAGTGGTGCCGGGTACCGTCCTCGGACCATACTTGCAAGGCCGTCGAACCCTCGTTGCGCGCAAAGATGATCACTTCTTTTTCGTCCGTTGTGACGGCGTTAATGACGTGCCCGTCACCCACCGCGACGCGGGCCACATCGGGAATCGCCAGCACACGCACTTCGCCAACCTGCATATGGAACAGGGTTTCAGGCCATACGTGTCCAGACCGGCCAGACAGCATCAATCCCGCAATCAGCATGCACAGTGTGCTCAAGGCCTGCGCCCACGATTTCTTCGTTGTCATTCCTGAACCTCGAAAAACGGTGTGGCCTGACCCTGATCCTGCGAGAGGCCGTGTTCCCGCCCCTGCCCGGACAAAAGCCAACCGCTGGTAAGTTCGGGGGTATAGGGAAGATCAAATACGCCGGTGGCTTGTCTGGCACGCGGTGGCAGTGCAGCCAATCGTGGAACCCGCCGGATTGCAGTATTTCCATAAAGGACGGGGATCGTACGCGCACGCGGCGGCGGACCCTGCACATTCAGCCCGAGCAATGTGGCCAGGTCACCACGGCTCGCCTTGGTGCTGGAGAGGCCATCAGACGGGTTTCTGAGAATGGCCGTGATGGTTCCGCCTTGCCGAGCGGCGACCAGCTTGATTGCATCTTCCGGTGCGACATCCAGCGTGACCGTTGTAAAGCCAGTACGATCAAAACCGTGCAGTGCATCGTGGTCAGGCGCGTTCACCGACGCCTGTGTCGTCATACCCGTGGCCATCACCAGCACGCCTTGCAGCAAGGGCGCGGTTATGCCCCGTCGCTGATAGTCGAAGGACACGTACAAATCAATCAGATCACCCGGCTTCAACAAACCAGACACCGAGTTGATAGCATCCACGGGCATGGTGATGGCGCGCCGCCCACTGGGAAGCGTGGTGGAAAAAGCACCGCTTTGAACCTGCCTGACATGCAAAGGCGTTACCAGGTCGCCGGCCGCCAACGGGGCATGCAACACGCGTCCTTCCAGCTCGGCAAACCGGGCTGGAACCAGGCTTTCGCTGGGCACCAGTGCGGCAGGAAAGCGTCGGACGGCCAGATGCTCATTCTCGATACGGGTGCCGACAGACAAGTTGGACGCTGCCACAATACGCTCAACCTCTGGCACGCGCGCTTGCGATTCCAGGTGATCGATGCGCCCCTGGATGTGCTGGCGCGCCGACCACGCCGCCAATAGACCGGCTACAACGGCCACCGTCAGCATGAGCGTCGACCTGTTCAGAAAACGCCTGGGCCTGATATTCATGGCTGCCCCTCCTGTACTTGCCGCGCATAAATGATCTGGCCCGTAGGCTGAGGGGCAAACGCAATAGACAATTGCTGTCCGCCACGCTGGGCGGACCAACCCATTCCATCGGTTGATGGCATGTCATCGCGTACCCACCCTAGCTTACGCAAGCGCCGCAAGACGTCTGACTTCACCCCGTCAGAATGGCCCGCAATGTTGTACACCTGGTGCCGTACGCGTTGCCGGCCGGCATGGTCTTCAAAACTGAAAATGGGCGCGGTGCCTGCCAGGATGGCCGCGTCCGCGCCATTGCTTCCCCGAGTCGTCGTGGCACGCATATCCAGTAGCGACACATATCCACGTGAACCGTCGGGTCCGGGCGAGATTGAAGCGAGCCAGTGCCCGTCGGGGCTGACTCCTGACAATACCAGTTGACCCGGTAGCGTAAGCAAGCGGCTGAATAACGGTCCGGTGATGCGGCTAAGTTGAGCAGCGAGTGCCACGGCATCGTGCTCGGACACGAACAAGGCTGTGCGAAACACCACGCCGTTTGCGCTCCCATCGTGCGTATCCAGCCAACGCACGCCGGCGACTTCCAAAGCCGCCCGCACGGCAGGCCAGGCATCCCCTGATGGTCGGGTGATGGCACCTGGCCCCGCATGCGAGTTGGCATTTGCCTGCACGTCAAGCGCCGCGCTACTTAAGAGAGCGCAGACAAGCACTGCCCGCCTGAGCCAGTGGCGCTGACACGGGCTTGCTACTGTCCATCGACACCCGCCAATCCGGAAAGATTCGCGCTTGCACGCGTCTCCACAACTCATCATGGTCGCCCGCCCTCCGAAAATGAGTGAAGGTGATGCACGGGCACTTGGTCTGCCCATGGCTTGAGCCAATCGAAAACGGGATCCGGCCGACGCCATGCGCGGTCAAGCCGGGACGCCACATCACTGACCTGCTCCCCGTGACGCTGAGAATCGTGCACCGGCCCACTCCAGACCAATGACGATCGTGCAAGATTATCTGCAGATGCCAGATCACCCGCGGCATGCCCACTTCCCGAGAGGATGGATATATGGCGATGCAGCACCGGGTACGCCTGCTCCAATTGATATAGCCTTAACGACAGCGCACGTCCGGCAGAATCCGCCGCGTCAAGGGTGGCACCACGATCAGAATCAGCCGCCTCCAAGGCGCCATCACGGTCGGCACCCGCCCCCTGTCGGGCGTCATCACCACCGGATGCCGTCACGACTGGGGCCAGGCGCACCTGTGCAGATAGCACGCCGTCTTCAGTAACTTGCCAGTCGCGACGCAGTTGTTGCATGGTGGCGCTGGCGCCCCCGATTTGCGACTCCGGCGCCAACGCACTTCCCCGCTGATACAAAACGCGCATGTCGCTATATACGGACGACGGCAGCCGATTGCCTTGACGATCGACCCATTGCGCGTTTGGCAACCTGAACACAGCGGCGGGAGCAGCGTGCATCGCGGCGTCCCTGAATTCGCGCGCTGCGCCAAAGGCGGCATAACGTGCAGCATGCAGGGCGTGCGTGCCAAGATCTTGCAACCGCCCCAACCAGGCGATGGCCACCCACAACACGGCCAAGGCCAGCAGGCAAATTAACGCCTCTACCACCGCCTGACCGGCTTGGGCAGCGTTTTCAGCACTGCCACGGGGATGATGACGACCCACAAGACGACGGCCGCTAAAATAATTGTGGCATCGCGCCCCATGTCGCGCAGCGACTTGCAAGCGGTTCATGGCATGCTCCCGTCAGCGAGCATCCCGGCGAGTCTGCTTGATAACCGGGCCTGCCAATAAGGTCTGAATAGATTGGCACTCTCACGGCGACGATCCGTGCGTGGTTCCGGGCGCACAAAGAACGTTTCAGCCGCTGAACGCGTATGCACGCGCATGCCATCAGTGTGGTTACGTGCATCACGATAGGTACGCTCCAAGGTGGCGGAAAAGCCCACCGCGGAGCTGCCGGGATTACGAATGTCAAAATACGCCTGAAGGCCGGCCCCTGACCAACGTTGCCGCTGCGATACTGCACGCGAGTTTGCCAATGGGTTGGCATTGCCCCCATGAATGTCCCAACGGGTGCTCTCGCGTACCCAACGCCAGAAATCCTGACTGGAGAAATTCTCGGGCGGGTTCTCTACATAGGGGTCTGCCAATTGGTGCGTGGCAGCCGCCGGTATCCAGCCCCAGCCCATCGCATACTCGCGAAAATAGCAACCGATCCAGCGGTTCGACCGCAAGGCGTGAAAGGATTGTGTGTCAATGGACTGCCAGCGCCCGGCCCCATCAAGTTGTGTCGTGCCGCGACGGCGCAGCTCGTGCCGACGCGACGGGCATCGCGAACTGACGACCCAGTTGTTGCGTGCCGTGTGATCACGCCTATCCAGAAACTGATACAGGCCGGCGATATCGAGAAGAAATGGCCGCAGATCCTGGCCAGGGTTGCGCTGTACAAACGCCGGCCATGTGTCGTTGGCAACCGTCAGGATGAAACTGTCGTCCCTCGTTTCAGCGCCCTGCCCCGGCGCCGGGGCGAAGCTTTCGCGCAGCACGGCCCGCATGGCTTGTTCACGCGCATGAGGCAACGACTGCACAACTTGGTGCTGCGCTGTCGTCAACACGTGCTGGACAGTACGATTATGCGCAGCATACGCGGCGCCCAACCGGCCGCTCTCGCCGGCATCGGCACGCATACTGGTTGCGCGGGACGCTGCAGCATACGCCGCACCATGGTCGGCGCCAAACAACATGCTGATGAGATGTGTGGGCGGGTTACCCCGGCCGCGCTGCTGCGCCTCGGTTCCGGCAAAATGCGCCCAGGAGGCTAGCGTGACCAGGTGCGCCATCGCCACGTGATGGCCCATTTGCGCCCGATTCAAATAGGCCAACATATTGAGCGCACGCGCTTGCACCAGGGCACCACTGTAGGCTGCGGCATCCAGGGCATGCGATTGACGGACACGCGAGGCCACCACCTGACCCGCCGAAAAGTAGCGGGCAAACGCAACCAGGGCCAGCCCCACCAACACCATACCCAACACCAGCACCTGGCCACGCTGACCCGAATGCGCCCTGTGCGTTGCCTGGACGGCAATCATTGCCCACCCGCATTGCCGGTGAACGATTTCAGCGTCTTGCTGGCCGTTTGCGCGGCAGCCGATTCGGCGGCTGCCTGTGCGGCACGGGATTGCTCGGAGCCGTCTTCACCGGCCAGCTCTTTGGCCATCGCGGCGGTTTGGGAACGGATCACTTGCCCGAACAATTGAAACACCGCAATGGCGGCAATGGCGACAAGCGCAACCACAATCACGTATTCGGTCATGCCTTGCCCGCGTTGCTTGTAACGGGCTCGCGTGGGCGATGTTTGAGCTGCGCAAACGGTGTCAACATGGCACGCAGTGGACGCTTCGTCATCTGTCCACCTCGCGTGCCTTGTAAGCGGCATTTGCCCTGTACGCGCTATTTCCGGCGTTTGTCCTGTAATCGTAATGTGCGGTGATTCCGCAATTTGCCGTGTGTGCGGTGTGTGCCGTGTGTGCGGATAACTGTGCTGAGTCACGCGATGTCTCCCGTTGGAACCAATGCAGACTCAGTTTGCCCATTGCAGGCAAGGCACACAATTCGGAAAAGCCGAGGTGGATGCGAGTATCCACCTCGGAAAAAAGACGTCAAAAACCGCTGGGGAGCCGCACCGCTTCGCGCGAGGCCGGCTTAGCCCCGTTAACGCCTGCGGCTCAAGGTTTCACTCAGGAAGACTGTTCAGAAAACCGGCGCACGCTGGCCTGTACTTCCTCGCGGGCGGCGTCGGGCCCTTTCCATCCCGTCACTTTGACCCACTTACCTTTTTCCAAGTCTTTATAGTGTTCGAAGAAGTGCTGAATGCGGGCCGCCTCTTCGGGCGCCAAATCTTCGTAGGTCTGAATATTGCGATACGGTGGGTAAATTTTGGTGGTCGGCACGGCAAGAACTTTAGCATCCATTCCAGCCTCGTCTTCCATTTCAAGAATGCCGATGGGACGGGCTGGAATAACGGCACCAACCTGGATGGGGAACGGTGTCAGAACCAGCACATCCACCGGATCCCCGTCGTCGGATAACGTTTGCGGCACGTAGCCATAGTTGCAAGGGTAATGCATGGCGGCAAGCATCAGCCGGTCGACAAAAATACAACCTGTCTCGTCATCGACCTCGTACTTGACCGGGTCGGAGTTCATGGGAATTTCGATAATTACGTTGAATTCATCAGGCAAATTCTTGCCGGCGGGAACACGATCTAGGCTCATGGTTTTTCTATGCTCTTGGTAATGTTGATAAAGCAACAATCGGAAAGGGAAAGGAAAAAATCGGTGGATTTGCTGGAGACGACTGCGTTACTGCTCAGGCGTCAATACACCGGCTCAGGGCGCACAGGGCTGCTTAAGGCTTGGCCTTGGTCCGCGGCACCGTATCAGACGTCTGTGTGACATCCACGCCCGGAATGGGTGCGCTATCAAAATATTCATGCGCGGGGTCTTCCGGCGCTTGTGACATTGACCGGCGCGACCCCGACGTCGGCTCTACAACCGCCGCAGACGGTGTGCGCAAGTCGTCACTGATCACATCGGCGGCACTGGCTGCATCCGGAATAATGCTGGCCGGCTGCTCAGTTTGCTCACCTGTGTCAATGGCCGACGGATCATGTTGCGTTTCGGCCGAGGGCAGTGCCCGCCCGGCGGTCAATACGGGTAATTCGCCCGACACCTCGGCGCCCAGCCTCCAGTGTTGCAAAGCGTCATCGCGACGCCCGAGCGCTTCGTACAAGTTACCCAGCAAGGCATGGATTCGGGCATCGCTTCGAAGCTGCATACTCTGCAGCAAGTAGCGCTCGGCTTGCCCCCAAAGCTCACCGGCCATGCACAACATGCCCATCGTTGCCAGCAAAGAAGCATCACCAGGATTGTGTTTCAGCCACCCTTCTACCTTGTTCATGCGCCGCTTCACCTGTTCCGGCGGGCATTGCGCATATTGGGCTAACAGGCGGTCGTCCAGGTTGGCACCAATGGCGTTTTCCAAGATGCGGGCTGCTTCGTCGTGGCGGCCGGTGGCACTTAGAATTTGCGCCGCAACCCGCGCCAGTTCGGGAAGCGCTTTCTCATCGGACTTGAAATCGCTCCACACGCTCTTGAATCCGACTTCGCCAGCGGCAGCCAATCGTGCAGCACCCGCTTTTTCAATGTATTGACGCGCTTCGTCGGCGCCCATGGCACCACGGCGCACAAGCAGCCGGGTCAGCTCGTACACGCGGTCAAAATTGCCCAGACGCTGGTGCGCTCGCACCAGCAAACGCGTTGCATGAAAGTAGCGCGTACTGGCGTCTTGCAAGGGTTGAAGCAACGCCACGGCTTCTTCTGGTCGCCCGTCGTCCAGCGCCGCCTCCGCGGTCACCACCGCAACGGCGTCCTTCAGGGCGACGTCATCGCGGGCCGAGGCCTTCGCCTTGGCAAGGGCTTCGTCGCGACGTCTACGATCACCCAAGTGATGGGCAGCACGTGCCGATGCCAGGCCGGCCACCACTTTGCTGGTTTCCGATTGCGTTTTACCCAATAACTTGGTGAGATCTTTGTCGGCCTGCTCGTAGCGGCCTTCCAGCAAGTGAATCCAGCCGCTGGCCATCAAATTGTGATCGCGCCGCTGTGCGCGAACACTGCGCCAAGAACGATAACGGTCGGGGCCATGCGATACCCATGTAATCAGACGCAAAAGCACGTGCAACACCACAAACGCTGCAATAAGCAGAAGCACCGCAAATGTCAGGGAGACTTCAATACGCCAGGGCTCGACCAGAATCAGCACATTACCGTCGTGGTCGCGCAACACCAGCGCCAAGGCGACAGCACCAATAAAGACAAGGAGTGTCCAGAACCATGTTCGCATTGCTTATTCCTGTTCTGCGCCAGACGCGGCCGCGGGCACCGCATTTTCACTGTCCGTATGGGCGCCCTCGTTGGCGGCGCCATCAGCAGCCGTGCTCTCGGTGACCGGATCGGGGGTCTCAGCGGTGCCATCGGGCGTACTAGTGGGGACGGAGCGCTCGTCCGCAGTGTCCTCGGGCGTGCTAGTGGGGACGGAAGGTTCATCCGTCGAGTCGTCAGGCGCGAGCTCAGTGGGAGCGGAAACATCGTTTGCCGGGTCGGCTCCGCCGCTGGCATCAGGCTGGGCTGGCGCGGCGTGACGCCCCATTTGCTCGCTTAACGCTTCAAGCGCGTGGATGCTATTGGAGACATCCGGCAAAGGCGTATCGATATTGGTGTCGGCCACGTCACGGGCGATGCGAATGGCCTGACGGGTCAGTGCCGAGCGCGCATCGAATCGCGTTTCAACCGCATAAAGGATCGCCTGCGTTTCGGTTTGCCAAATCTGAGATTGATCCATCATGAGTGCAAGCTGCGCCGTCATGATGCGTTGACGCAAACTGTCGCGAAACCGCTTGGCCTGGTCAGGTGAGATCAGCAATGCCGCAGTGTCGTCGACACGACGTACGGATACCAGGCTGTTCAGCTCGCTGCGTAGCGTTGTCCAGCTGTTGCCCAGCCAATGCTGGCCCTGTGCCAGCGAACGCTTCCACCATGGAGCGTCCGCAGGCAAGTCAGCTGCGGAATTCTCGGAGGGTGGCACTGGTGTGCCGTTGGCGCCACTTTCATTGCCGGTATCGTTAAAGAGATCAGTACCCTCGGGACCCACCAGCGGTGCCTCAGACACGAGCCCGGCCAGTTCTTCCAAACGGCCGGACAGACGTGCGATATCAACTGTTGTGGTGGCCCGTAGCCGATCGAGATCGCCATTGATGCTTTGTTGCAACGACGCAAGCGCGGGCCGGTTTGCACGCGCCAATTGTGCTTGAGCAGTCTCCAACGAAATTATGGCGTTGGCCACATTGCCATTCAACTTCAATTGCTGCTGCGCGATCATGACCAGATGGTCGATATCATTAAGCAACACCAAATCGGAGCCGCGATCCGTAATGGTCTGAAATGCGCTGCCCAGTTCCGCCATCTCAGCCCTGGATTCCTTAAGCTCGGATCGGAGCTGGCTGACGGCATTGCGCTGCGCGTTAAGCGCCTCCAGCGCTTCGCGGGCACGTTGCTCAGCGTCGCCGGCCTGCGCCTGGCTGCTGCGTGCGAGCTGTTCAAGCTGATCCAGCCGCGCAAACTGTTGTTGCGATAGTGTGTTGTGATACCAAAGGGCACCCGCAAGCAGCACAACGATAATGCCCAACACGACAACCGGTACAACTGACCCCTTGGAAGCGGGGGATGGCGGTGGTGACGCAGGTGAAGAAGGCGGTGGGGGCATGCCCGCCCCACCGGTCGATGCGCGAGCCGTTCTTTCACTCGCACCCGCGGACGAAACGGCCGCTCCTTTTTCATTGGCGGTAGTGGACGAAGCCACCGTGGATTTGTCACGGCTACCAGCGTCGGCCTGTTTGCCGCTGGGTGCCTCGGGCTTAGAACGCGGTGTTTCCGGATGGGAGCCCGGTGTCTCCGGCTTGGCGCCACTTTCGTCGGCCTTATTAACAGTAGACGTCGGCGGGTTTGCCGTTGTCACGTCAACGGGTTTGTCTGAACTGTTCTTTTCGGCCTTTGCCGACTGTGATGATTTGGGCGTTTTATCTGTCATGGCCATGATTGTAATCCTGGAGGCTTCACGCGTGCGAGACGGACAAATGAACAGCACGGCGGATAGCATCATCATTAGGTGCGCAGTGCTGGATAGGGTGGCGGGTATTCACGCCCGATGCCCGGAGTATAGTTTGTAAACGGGCCGCGATCCGCTCGTGAATCACGATAAACCGGCACTGCGCCCAGTGTGACACCAGACCAAGCCGCTGTATATTGGCGTAAACCGCATCCACGCTTTCCGAACTGGTCAGCAAAAACACCGTCGGTTGTTCTGACGGTAGCGCGCGTGCCAACACGGCCGCTTGGTTCTCGTGCCACACGGCTGGCACACGTCGATATAGCGACAAACGGCTCACGTCGATGCCGTGGCATTCGAACTGTTCGCCCAACCATTCGCGTCCGGCCTGGCCCCGAACGATCAAGACGCGCTTCAAGCGGGGCAACACGGGTGCAAGCACCTCCCACAACGCCTCAGAATCTTGGTTCTGGTCGGGTGACGGATGGAAGATATGCTGGATGGGGACCTGGCCGAACTGGTAGATGGGGCGGGCACTGGCGTAGCCCACGGTCGCCACATTTACATGCGCAGGCCATGTGCTGCCAGGGCGCCAGCGTTGCAAGCAATCGAGGTAAGATTGCGCCGCGTGGCTGCTGACAAACACAACCAGGTCAAACCCGTCAGGCCACATCATTTGCTCGGGCGCATGGACCACCGTTTCGAGTGCCAACGCAGGAAGGCAAGCTACGTCGAAACCGTCGTCGCGCAACAGCGCGGCCAGCCCTTCATTGCGCGACGCTGGCCGAGTAAGTACGACTAACGCCGCCATAACCGCTGCCCGAGTCATTGGCCATCAAGAGGCCGGGTCGGTAGCCAGCAGCCGCGACAGGATCTCGCGTGCCCCTTTTTCGAGAAGCTGGGCCGCCACTTTTTCGCCAATGTCACGGGCTTCAGATACCGGCCCCGAACCCTGGGCACGCAAAATGGTTGAACCGTCGGGTTCGGCGACCAGGGCCTGAACGTGGATGGTGTCGCCCTGTACGCTGGCATAGGCGCCCAGCGGCACCTGACACGACCCCCCCAATACTCGGGATACGGCCCGCTCGGCCTGCGAACACGCCGTCGATTGAGGGCAAGCCAGGGGCTGCAGCCAACGATGCAATTCCGTGCGACTTTCCAGTGTTTCAATGCCCAGCGCGCCCTGCCCGGCGCAGGGCAAACACGCGTCCACCTCCAGATAGCCGCGAATGCGATGGCCAAGGTCAAGGCGCTTCAACCCCACGGCGGCAAGAATGATGGCGTCGTACTCGCCCAGGTTTAACTTTTTCAGGCGGGTGTCGAGATTACCGCGCAGGGGCTTGATAACAAGGTCAGGGTAAAGCTTGGCAATTTGCGCTTGCCGACGCAGACTGGATGTACCCACCACACTGCCCGTGGGCATCGCATCCAGCGAGTCGTACAAGTTCGATACAAATGCATCGCGCGGGTCGTCACGCTCCATGATGACGGGTAATGAAAATGGCGAGTGCAGCTCGACCGGCACGTCTTTAAGCGAGTGAACGGCGAGATCGGCACGGCCATCCAGCAAGGCTGTTTCCAATTCTTTGACGAACAGGCCCTTGCCCCCGATTTTGGACAGCGTACGGTCCAGAATACGATCGCCCTTGGTGGTCATTTCAAGGAGCTCGACATGGCAATCCGGGTATAACGCAAGCAGCTGGTCACGCACATGGTGGGCTTGCCATAGAGCCAAACGGCTGGCCCGGGTGGCAATGACAAGACGGGAAGGTGATATTGACATGTAAAACCCTATCCAGCCAAATAATTAAACAACACGGCGGCGGCAATGCCCAAAATGGCCAGAACAAACAAGCCCTGCAACAGTGACAGGCGCGATTCGCCCTTGCCCTTTTCGGGCTTCGAAGACTTCTGCGATCCCATAATTACCCTTTTACAATACCCTTCTTTTTGGCCATGCTTCGGCCAATCAGCACAACAAGCAAGGCGCCGACAATTTCCGATACCAGCTTGACCGGGCCCACCACCGATGCCGGGCTGCCCGTGGGCGCGGGCTCCACCCATGCCCCGTTGGCCACATGGGCCAACTGGCCAACCACAACCGGGTCGTTAATAAGCATGCCGCCGGCAATCCAGCCCAAAAGGCCCGCACCCAGCATGACGACCACGGGAAAGCGATCGATGAGCCTGAGCACCAGTGTACTACCCCACATGATGATGGGAACGCTGACCACCAAACCAAAAATAACGTAATAGATCTGGTGATCGGCATGCGTGTTATTTGCGGCGGCGGCAATGCCCAAAATGGCCAGAACAAACAAGCCCTGCAACAGTGACAGGCGCGATTCGCCCTTGCCCTTTTCGGGCTTCGAAGACTTCTGCGATCCCATAATTACCCTTTTA
>JAJUIY010000049.1 GCA_029267415.1 Alcaligenaceae bacterium | reverse complement strand
CTCTGGACACGGGTACGCACGCAGGAAGGCCTGTCGTATAACGTACGCAGCCACCTGGACTTGTCCTCTTATGAGCCATCAGGAAGCTGGACGCTCTACGCCATTTTCGCCCCTGAGAACCGGGAGAAGTTGACTGCGGTGATTGAGGAAGAGCTGCAGCGAGCCCTGAAGGAAGGATTCACCCAGGAAGAGGTGGAGCAAGGTGTGTATGCCCTACTCAACTATCGCCGGTTGGCCCGCACGCGCGATACGGTCCTGGCCGGAACCTGGATGCACTATTTACACACTGACCGCAGTTTTGCATGGTCGCAGGAAATCGACGACGCACTTCAGGCACTGACGGCGGATGATGTGAACAAAGCCTTGCGCGACGTGTTTGATCCGGCCTTGTTGAGCACCGCCATTGCGGCTGACGTCGCCGAATGGCCTGCTGCCACGGATGTGATTGATTAGGTTGATGCGCTGATCGTATGCTCACGGTGCCGACGGCAACGAACGCACCATGCGCACGCCAACGCGGGGGGGCCGAACACAAACGGTGTAAAAAACGGGCCCCGGCTACAAAAAAGCGGCCTTGCCATCAAGGCAAGGCCGCATCAACAAAATCAGCTCAACTGTTCAATGCTGACGCGTTACGCCAACCAGCGCTTGCGCCGTCTGTAGTGCTTGACGTTATGGTAGTCGACGCTGCCCCGGTCGCCAAGATAAAACTCTTGGACGTCGGGGTTTTCTTTCAGCACTGACGCCGGGCCGTTCATGACAATCTGGCCGTTTTCGATCAAGTAGGCATGATCTACAATTTCCAGTGCTGCCGCCGCGTTTTGCTCGACCAGCAGCACACTGGTTTTTGTTTCTTTATTGATATGCCTGATGATGGCGAAGATTTCCTGCACCAGCCGGGGCGACAAGCCCAGACTGGGTTCGTCCAGCATCAGGAGCCGGGGTTCGGTCATGAGCGCCCGGCCAATGGCCAGCATTTGTTGCTCTCCCCCCGACAGGTAGCCCGCTTTGGTGCGGGAAAACTCGGTCAGCCGGGGGAAGAAGTCATACACCATATCGCGCAGCTGGTTCAGCCGTGCCCGCGACCCGCCAGACTTATAGGCCGCCAGCAGGTTGTCGTCGGGCGTCAGGTGGCCGAAAATGCGCCGACCCTCCATGACATGAACCAAGCCCATCGAGACGCGGCGGGGCGCACCATACGGCACGATGTTCTCGCCGAAAAACTCGACGCTGCCGCGCGTTACCTCGCCGCGTTCGGGCGCCAGCAAACCACTGATGGCTTTCAGGGTTGTGCTTTTGCCTGCACCGTTTGAGCCGAGGAGGGCAACCATGCTGCCCTCGTCGACCGACAGTGAGACGCCGCGAATGGCCAGAAAGACCTTGTCGTAAACGACTTCGACGTTACTCAGATTGAGCATTATTCACGGCTCTCCCTGAACTCTTCCGCACCTTCACGGATTTCTTCCCAGACAACATCCTGGAAGGACGTGTGCCAGTCGCCCAGCGGTGCCCACTGCTCACCGTCCCATTCGGCAACACGACCAAAGCCGCCGCCCTGGTGGTCTTCTTCAGTAAAGGTTGCCGGCGGAATCAGGCCTTGAGCATCAAAGTCGCTGATACGCTCCATACCCTGACGCAGCTTGTCGCCGGTCAGCGGAGCGCCGAACTCTTCCAGCGCAATGCGAGCGCCCTCAACGACAATGGCCATGGTGGCGACACCGATGTTGTAGTAGGTGCGGCCTACGTTCTCGCGCGGTCCGGCGCCCTTGCCCGTCTCAATGACTTCTTTGATGATGTCCTGAATGATGGGGGTGTCAGTACCACTGACGGCCGCCTGGAACTTGCGTACGCCCTTGGCCACGTCACGTCCAACGGTGTCCATGTCGGCTTCGGCCAGCCACACAACAGAGTGGATTTGCTCGGGTTTGATGCCGTTGCGGATGGCATCACGGACCGACACGGCCTGGCCGCCGCCCGCGCCCCAGATAATGACGAAGTCCGGACGGTAACGGCGAACATCCGACCATGTGGCGGATTGTTCGTTACCCGGGCTGGCGTAGGGGAAGGTTCGGAGTTCGAAGTTCAGGCGCTCTGACAGTTCCTCAAGCACCGGGATGGGTTCGCGTCCGAAGGGCGAGTCAATAAAGACGTGCGCCACTTTTTTGCCTTCCAGGCCGCCTTCGTTTTGATTCATGTGGTCGATCAGCAGCGCGGCCTGCGACCAGTACGTGGCCATCAGCGGGAAAACGTACGGGAAGGTTTTACCATCACTGGCATCGCCGCGGCCGTGCAGGGCCATGATCATCACGATCTCGTCGTCCAGCACACGGTTGACCATGGCGCGCGCAACCGGCGTGCTCAGGAAGTCGACCATCACGACGCCATCGCGGCTGGCCCGGTTATAGGCTTCGATGCCGCGCTGTGGCTGGTTACCGGTGTCGGATACCGACATCTCGATTTTGTGGCCATTGATGCCGCCCCGCTCGTTGATGAGCGTGATGTAATCGCGCTGGCCTTCGCTGTATTCATTCGTCAGGAAGGTGTATACCGCGGTGAAATCAAGCGGCGTCGCAAATTTGATGGGCTCTTGCGCCAATGCCGGCCCGGCGGCGATGGCGGCGCCCAGCGCCGTGACGCCGGCCAATTTTTTGAACAATCGTTTCATAGTTTGTTTCCTCCGTTTCAGGGGCTTGTACTGCACCTTTTAATTGAGTGGCCTTCTATGACCGGGCCACTACATGCTGGAATGACGGAACGGCCAGACCAGCAGATATTTGCGCACGTTATCGTAAATTTTTCCCAGACCCAGAGGTTCGAGAAGCAAGAAGCCGATAATGAGCGCACCGTAAATCATGAGCGGAATGTGCGACAACAAGTTGGCAGACACATTCAGCCAGCCCATTTGATTTAAATACACTGCGAAGTTGGTGAGCGCGATGGGTGCAAGCAATACAAAGCCGGCACCCAGGTACGACCCCAGTACACTGCCAAGACCGCCCACCAGCACCATGGCCACCAGTTGAACCGAGACGTTGAAGGTGAATTGCTCGGGTGTGACGGCCTGGTAGTAGCAAAACGCCAGAACTGCTCCGGTAACACCGCCCAGGAACGAGCTGGTGAAAAAGGCCACCAGCTTGAAGCGCACCACGTTGACGCCAATGACAGCGGCCGCGTAATCCTTGTCACGAACAGCCACGAGTGCCCGCCCCACGCTGGTACGCTTGATGTTGAGGATGAGCAGTGTGACAAACAGCACCCAGAGCAGTGCCAGGTAATAGCGTGCCGTGTCGGACCGCAGCGGCACAAAGAAAAACGTGGTGGACGGCGTCTGCAAGGTGGCTTGCGCCCCGCCGCTGATGGCCGGCACGTTAATAATGGTCCAGTCGACCAGATACTGCATGGCCAGCGTGGCCATCACCAGATACAGACCTTTTACACGCAAGGCCGCTGCCCCGAACACACTGCCGATAAGCGCAGACATGAGACCCGCGCCCACCAATGCAAATTCAAGCGGCACACCGATGCGTACCAGGTGAATACTGGTGTAGGCACCAATGGCCATGACGGCGGCAAAACCAAAGTGCAACTGCCCGGCCACGCCCATCAGCAGGTTTAGCGACAGCGCCGCCGCCGTGAAAATAAGCCAGGGGAGCAGATAGCTGGTTAGTGTGAAGTTGCTGAAAATAAGCGGTGCTGCCACGCCAACCAGCAGCAGGAAATACACTTGCCAGCGGTCGGCCGGAATGGGCCACAACTGCCGCGCCGTGGCATACCGTGTGTGATAAATACCCGACAAACGATAAAACATAACCCTTACACCCTTTCGATGTCTTCACGGCCGTAGATGCCATGAGGACGGAACATGATGGTGAGCAAGATGATGAACGACGTGACCACATCACGGGTACCACCACCCACCACGGCATCCAGATAGCCGGGCACAACACTGCCCAGTATGCCGACAATCAGACCACCAACCAGCACACCCGCCACGCTGTCGAGCCCACCAAGTATGACCACGGCAATCGCGGGGAACAGCAGCTCGGACAATGTCCAGTCGACCCCTTGCACGGAGCCCCACACGACGCCGGCCGCAATCGCCGACAGCCCGGCCAGGCCCCATGACACGCCAATGGCCCGCTCGACCGAGATACCGACCGACCAGCTTGAGACGTGATCGTCAGACACGGCGCGCAGCTTGGTTCCCATTCGGGTACGGAAAAACAGCATGGAGGCCCCGATCAAGAGCAGCGCCACCACACCCCCCACCAGATAGACCCGGTTGATGAAGATGTCGCCAATGATGATGGGAGCCAGCGATAGCCCGATGCTGATCTGCTTGGGTGCGGCGCCCAGAAAACCTGGACCGACACCACGCAACAGGATTTCGAGCCCCAGGGTAAGCATCACGATCATGATGATGGGCTGCCCCACCATTTTGCGAAGCAGCAGGCGCTCGGCCAGCATACCGAAAATAAACATCACGACGATGCCAACCAGGACCGCCAGGAAAACCGGTACGCCCCAGGTTGTGACCAGCCAGACGACATAGGCCGCGGACATCACCATGGCCCCCTGCGCCAGGTTGGGCACACCGGACGACTTATAGATAAGAACGATACCCAGCGCCACCAAGCTGTACATCAGCCCGGTGAGCGCACCGTTGATGAGTAACTCAAAAAAATATGCCATGACCTTACTTCCTGCTTGAGACGTCGCGGATACTGAGTGTGCGCTTCAGCGTGCCGACGTCGCCAGTTTCGTAGACGATGCGGGCTTCGAACTCGACGACATCCTTATCGGAATAGAGCGCATCGATAATGTCCCGGTAGTTTTGCTCGATTACGCCGCGACGCAATTTGCGTGTGCGGGTAACCTCGCCATCGTCTGCATCGAACTCTTTATGCAGGTTCACAAAACGGCGTATGTGAAGTTTGTCAGGCAATACCTGATTGGTGCGTACGATGAGGTCGTTGATAAGCTCGATCACGCGGGGCTGCTGTGACAGCTCGGCGTACGAGGAATACGCCACGCCGTTTTCCTGGGCCCAATGCCCCACTGCCTGGAAGTCAATACAGACAATGGCGGTAAGGAAATCGCGGTCTTGGCCCAGTACGCAGGCGTCCCGTATGTAGTGGCTAAACTGCAGCCGGTTTTCAATGTAGGTGGGAATAAAGCGCTCACCTTGTTTGGTGTAAACCACCTCGGACACCCGCCCCAGCACCACCAACTGGCCGTCGTCTTCGAAATACCCCGCATCACCCGTGTGCAACCAGCCATCGCGCAGGGCTTCCTGCGTAGCGAGCGGCTGTTGGTAGTAGCCGTCGAAGATGTTGTCGCCCCGCATCAGGATTTCGCCGTTGTCATCCACGCGGATCTCAACGCCTGGAAACGGACGGCCCACGGTGTGCAGTTTGACTTCATCCGACGCCTGCGCCGCGGCAAGGGCGCCGTTTTCGGTTTGGCCATAAAACTGGCGCAAGCTTAGGCCCAAGGCACGGAAGAACAGAAAGATATCTTCACCAATGGCCTCGCCGGCGGTGTATGGGCGCACCACCCGGGCCAGACCCAGGTGGTCTTTAATGGGCCCGTAAATAAGCCATTCGCCAATGCGCCGCCAAAAACGCTGGAAAGCCGTTGGGTTATGGCCTTCGAGGCGACGCCGTTCAAGCTCGATGGCAAATGGCATGAACTTGTTATAAAGCCATTTTTTTACGCGTGTGGATTCGTCGATGCCAACCTGTATGCGGGTAAGCATGTTGGACCAGGTGCGCGGCGAACAAAAATATAGCGTGGGCGCAATTTCACGCAAGTCGTGCTGTGCCGTTTCTTGGCTTTCGGGAATGTGCACCACAAAGCGCAGGGCAATGGCCGCCCCCACCGAGAAGATGAAGTCGCCCACCCATGCAATCGGCAGGTAGGCCATGTGGATTTCGCCTTCATCGAAATAACCGGCGGCCGCCGCATTACGCACACCGGCCAGAATGTGGCCATGCTTTAGGGGAATACCTTTGGGCACGCCCGTGGTACCGGACGAGTGCAGCAGCGCCGCCACATCGTGGACCGAGGGCCGGCTAATAAGCGAATCGCGCAAGCCGGCTTCACTCTCCAGACGTTGACGTCCAATCTCGATCAGGCGGGTAAACGCCATGGTTTGATCGGTATTTTCCAGGCCGCGCGGATCGTCGTAGACGATCAGCTGGAGCGTGCACCCATGCGCTTCGCAAACGTGCATCAGCTTGTCGACTTGTTCTTGGTCCTCCGCCACGGCGAAGCGGATGTTTTCGCGCTGGATTTGCCCGGCCAGTTCTTCGGGACGCGTATCGGGATATGCCGGCGACGGTATGGCGCGCAAGGTAATGGCACCCAGCATGCTGAGGTAAAGCGCCGGCCGGTTGTCGCCGATGACCAGCACCACGTCTTCGGGTTTGACGCCACGCGTTTCAAGGCCGGCGGCGAAACACAGCACATCGTCCAGGTAACGGCTCCACGTGTATTCTTGCCATACGCCGCGATCACGCTCGCGCATGGCGACGTGATCGGGAAAGCGTTTGGCGTTATCGACCAGAATATTCAGCAGGTGGTCGTCGTCGTTCCAGTTGGGGTGCAGCTGCCGGCTATCGGCCACCACGCGGGACAATTCGTCAGTCATTTGCATTGTCGACCCTCCCGATGTAGGCGGCAACAACGGCCGGATCGCTGATGGCCTCGTTGGGCAGGCCTTCCTTGATTTTTTCACCGTTGTTCAGTACCACCAGCCGGTCGCAAATGGCGGTGACAACGTCCATGTGGTGCTCGATCAGCAAGATGGTAAGCCCCAGCGCTTCCTGTGCATCCAGGATGAAGCGCACCATGTATTCTTTTTCTTCCTGGTTCATGCCCGCCATGGGCTCGTCGAGAATCAGAAAACTGGGCTCGGCCACCAGCGCACGCGCCAGCTCAACCCGTTTTTGAGTGCCTAGCGGAATGACGTCGACCATTTCGTCGCGAACACTTTCCAGCTGAAGCAGATCAATGATCTCTTCAACCTTGTCGCGGTTGGCCACTTCTTCTTTTTGCGCCCACCACCAATAAAGCATGGCGGAAATAACGCTGGGCTTCATGAAATTATGGCGACCCAGCAAAATGTTGTCGAGGACGCTCATGCCCTTGAAAAGCGCCACGTTCTGGAAGGTGCGCGCAATGCCTTGCTGTGCCACCTGATGGGGCTTGAGTGTATTGAGCTGGACGTTTCCGAACCGGATTTCGCCTTTCTGCGGCGGAAAAAAACCGGTGATTGCGTTGACTGCGGTTGTCTTGCCGGAGCCGTTGGGGCCCACCAGACCCAAAATTTCGCCACGCCTGATGTCAATTGAGACACCCTTCAATGCGTGCAAACCGCCAAACCAGCGATTGATATCAATGCACGACAGAACGATGTCCCGGTTCCCGTCTGGTACTACCGGCTGCATAGTGTCATCCTCCAGCCCCCCTTTACGTTGATCTAATAATAATTATGCGGACAAACCAACAATCTATTGCAGGTTTATTCATGTTGTTTGGTTAAGCGTATCAAATATACGGGGAAACGCCGCAAGTATGTATGGGGGAAACACCAGTTGAAAATGTCTGAACGTAAACAAAGCGCATGGGACCTTGATCCCATGCGCTTTGACATGAAAATAACAGGCGAGACGCCCGCAGCGGCTTGGCTAAGATTACAGCGTGCCGGCGCAGACAGATGCCGCACGGCCCGTGGACCCGATCACCCTGCTCCGCAGGGGCCCCGTTTAGCTAAAGAAACTTTTTACCCGCTGCGCCCATGAACGACTTTGCGGTGAATGCTTGTCGCCGCCCTGGTCCAATGAGGCCTCGAACTGGCGAAGCAAGTCTTTTTGCTCGTCGGTAAGGCGCACCGGCGTTTCTACTGTAATGTGGCAGTACAAGTCACCCGGGTAGCTGGAGCGAATGCCTCGCATCCCTTTGCCACGCAGGCGGAACACCTTTCCGGATTGCGTGCCTTCCGGAACCGTCATGCTCATGCGCCCCGACAAGGTGGGCACTTCGACGTCACCGCCCAGGGCCGCCAAGGTGAACGGAATCGTCAACTCACAATGCAGATCGTCTTCATCGCGCTTGAAAATTTCGTGCGGCTTGATGTGGATTTCGACATACAGGTCGCCCGGAGGCCCACCATTGACACCCGGCTCGCCGTTACCGGCAGACCGGATACGCATGCCGTCTTCAATACCGGCCGGAATGGATACCTGCAGGGTTTTGTTGTGCCGTTTCATGCCGGCACCGTCGCAAGAGCGGCACGGCTCTTTGATTTCCTGACCGGAGCCCCGGCACGTCGGGCAGGTTTGCTGGACGCTGAAGAACCCTTGCTGCATGCGCACAACACCCTGCCCGCCGCAGCTATGGCAAGTGACCGGGCTGGTCCCCGCCTTGGCGCCGGACCCGGAACACGATTCACAGGTTTCCCAGGCCGGAACGCGAATTTCGGTATCGAACCCGCTGGCGGCCTGCTCGAGCGTGATGTCGAGCGTGTATTTCAGGTCGTTGCCCCGGTACACCTGGGGGCCGCGTTGATGGCCGGCACCGAAAATGTCGCCGAATATATCGCCGAACACATCGGCAAAACCGGCTCCGCCCATACCGGCACCGGCTGCGCCCGCGCCCATACCGTTGGGATCGACGCCAGCATGACCAAAGCGATCGTAGGCGGCGCGTTTTTCCTCGTCAGACAGGATTTCGTAGGCCTGTTTCGCTTCTTTGAATTTATCTTCCGCGGCGGCATCGTCCGGGTTGCGGTCGGGGTGGTATTTCATGGCCAGCCGGCGATACGCACGGCGGATCTCATCCTGGCCTGCGTCCCTGGATACCCCCAGAACTTCGTAAAAGTCGCGTTTTGACATAGTTATGCTTCAAATCTAGCGTGTATCCCGCAACACGCGGAACAAGAACGCCCGATCTCCGGTGCAGCACCAGAAATCGGGCCAAAGGCTGAAAATCAGCGTGAGGTGTTAATCGCGCTTGACTTCTTTGAAGTCGGCGTCCACCACGTTGTCGTCTTCCGGCTGCTGCTGTGCCGCACCGTCGGCGCCCTGCTGAGCCGCCGCCTGCGCTTGCAAGTCAGCGTACATTTTTTCGCCCAGCTTCTGCGCAGCGGTGTTAAGCGCCTCGACCTTTTCGTCGATCGTGGCCTTGTCGCCATCCTGAATAACGCCTTCAAGGTCTTTAATGGCGTTCTCGATGGCTTCTTTCTCGCCGTCCTCAAGCTTGTCGCCGTACTCCTCCAGCGACTTGCGTGTGGAGTGGATCAGGGCATCAGCCTGGTTGCGTGCCTGGGCAAGCTCGGCAACACGACGGTCTTCATCAGCGTGCGCTTCGGCATCTTTCACCATGCGTTCGACTTCCTCGTCGGTCAGGCCGGAGTTGGCCTTGATGGTGATTTTGTTTTCTTTGCCCGTGCCCTTGTCTTTGGCGGACACATGCAAGATACCGTTTGCGTCGATGTCGAAAGTGACTTCGATCTGCGGCACACCACGCGGTGCGGGCGGAATACCCTCGAGGTTGAATTCGCCCAGCGCCTTGTTGGCCGAGGCAATTTCACGTTCGCCCTGGAACACCTTGATGGTGACAGCAGGCTGGTTGTCATCGGCCGTTGAGAACACTTGCGTATAACGCGTCGGAATGGTGGTGTTCTTCTGGATCATCTTGGTCATGACACCGCCCAGGGTTTCAATACCCAGCGACAGCGGCGTGACGTCGAGCAGAAGAACGTCTTGACGGTCGCCCGCCAATACGGAACCCTGAATGGCAGCGCCGCTGGCAACAGCCTCGTCGGGGTTAACGTCCTTACGGGGCTCTTTACCAAAGAACTCCTGCACCTTTTCCTGAACTTTCGGCATGCGCGTCATGCCGCCCACCAGGATGACATCGTCGATATCCGATACTTTGATACCGGCATCCTTGATGGCTGTACGGCAGGGAACCAGTGTGCGCTCGATCAGCTCTTCTACCAGCGCCTCAAGTTTGGCGCGCGTGATTTTAAGTGCCAAGTGCTTGGGACCTGACGCATCAGCCGTAATGTAGGGCAGGTTGATTTCAGTCTGCTGCGCCGAAGAGAGTTCGATCTTGGCCTTCTCGGCGGCCTCTTTCAGGCGCTGCAGTGCCAGAACGTCTTTGGACAGGTCAACACCGCTTTCCTTGTTGAACTCGTCAATGATGTATTCGATCAGACGCTGGTCGAAGTCTTCACCGCCCAGGAAGGTGTCACCGTTGGTCGACAGAACTTCAAACTGCTTCTCGCCGTCGATGTCGGCGATCTCGATGATGGAGACGTCAAACGTACCACCGCCCAAGTCATACACGGCAACCTTGCGATCACCCGTGCTGGCCTTGTCCAGGCCAAACGCCAATGCCGCAGCGGTAGGCTCGTTGATAATGCGCTTGACATCAAGGCCGGCGATGCGCCCGGCGTCTTTAGTTGCCTGACGCTGGCTGTCGTTAAAGTAGGCGGGGACGGTAATAACGGCCTCGGTCACTTCTTCGCCCAGGTAGTCTTCGGCCGTTTTCTTCATTTTGCGAAGAACATCGGCCGACACTTGCGGCGGGGCCATTTTCTTGCCCTGCACCTCGACCCAGGCGTCACCGTTGTCGGCCTTCACAATGCTGTAGGGCATCAGCTCGATGTCTTGCTGTACTTCCTTTTCATCGAACTTGCGGCCGATCAGGCGCTTGACTGCGAACAGCGTGTTCTGGGGGTTAGTTACCGCCTGGCGCTTGGCCGGCGCACCCACCAGAATTTCACCGTCGGGCATGTACGCCACGATAGACGGTGTAGTGCGTCCGCCTTCGGCGTTTTCAATGATCTTGGGCTGACCACCATCGAGCACTGCGACACAGCTGTTGGTCGTGCCAAGGTCAATTCCAATGATTTTTCCCATGATTAGTAACTCTGCTGAAAAGTGTCAAAAAAGTAAATTTCACTTCGATGCTGACTAGGTGGGGGCGTCCACGATTTTTTCAAGCCCTTTGATACAAAAACCTAAGCAGCATCGGCGCCTTGGTATCACGGCCTATTTGGCCTGCCCGGACGAAACCACAACCAGCGCCGGGCGCAGCACTCGTTCTGCAATGGTGTAGCCCTTTTGCAGCAGCTGCACCACGGTTCCTTCGGGCTGTTCCGCCGGTATGCTTGAAATGGCTTGATGCAGATGCGGGTCGAATCGATCGCCCACCTTGGGCGCCACGGCGGCCAACGCATTGCGCTCGAAGGCCGACATCAGCTGGCGCAAGGTGGCTTCGACACCGGACTGCCATGCCTGGGCGTCTTGATCGGGCTGGGCCAGCGCCGCCTCCAGGCTGTCGATTACCGGCACCAGGCTTTCAGCGAAAGACTCGATGCCGAACTTGCGGGCCTTGCTGACATCTTCCTGTGCGCGGCGTCGGATGTTTTCCACCTCGGCACGCGCACGCAACAATTCTTCGTAATACTTGGCAACGTCTTCCTGGGCCTGGGCCAATTGCGCCTCCAGATCTTCACCAGGAAGCTCACCGTCTTCGGCGGCGGTGTCTTGCCCGATGTTTTGCTCATCATTTTCGGTACGTTCCGCCTGGGCCTGGTCGGCCTGTTCCGTCGCCGCGTCGTTCCCGCCGTTCGCGTCGTTTTGTTCGGAATGGCGATCGTTTTCAGCATCCGGGTCGTGACGCTGCTTCAGGTTCGCGTCATTTTCCTTGCTTTCCGACATAAAGTTCTCCACATCATTCATTGTTGACTTCCATGCAAAATGGGGGCGCTTGCCCCCATTTCAAGTCGTGGCCAAGACATTGGCCGAAAAAGTTTTTCCGCGTCGGAAAACGCGTCAGAATTCGTTCTGGATGCGCCGATAGGCCTGCGCCAGGTTGATGTTGGTATGTGCCACGGATTCGGAGAATTCGCGTGCCGACTGAGGCACGGTGCGAAGCGCGTTCAGGTCGGTGGCGCCGGTTACCACGGTAGCGGACGGCAGATAAAAGCCTTCAGGGATGTCATGGCCATCGACCACGCAGTTATGGCGAATGACGGCATCCTTTGCAACCGTGCAGTTGAACAAGACCGAGTTAAAGCCAATAAAAACGTGGCTGCCGACGGTGCAAGGGCCATGCACGATAGAGCGGTGTGCAATGGAAGTGTGTTCACCAATGGTTACCGCAGCGCCGTCTTTGGAATGAATCACCACCCCGTCCTGAATGTTGGAATTTGCCCCAATAACAATGGGTTCCATATGGCCGTTTTCGTCAACCTCGTCGGCGCGGATGACGGCGTATGGACCAATGAACACATGCGCATCCACGGTAATAAGGCCGCACAACACGGCAGTGGGGTCCACAAATGCGGTTTCGTGAACAACGGGATAATCGCCCCGGGGGTTTCTTCTAAGCATGGCGGTTTTTTAATAAAAATGCGTGACCGCCAGTTTATGCGAAATAAGCCAGGCGGTGGCCTGCATTTAGTCGTATAGCGGCCCCGCCACCCCGCAAAGTTGTATCAAACGATTACGTCAGCCCAGGGTCTGCAGATCGTGCCAGCTGCTGGATGCGTCGTGCCAGCCGCCCAGGTTGCGCAGCACGATTTGCGTCAGCGCATCGGCCCATTCGGCGTCGTCGTTCAGGCAGGGAATGTAATTAAGCGCTTTGCCGCCTTCTTCCAGAAATGCATCGCGGCACTCGACTTGAATTTCTTCCACGGTTTCCAGGCAGTCCGCCAGAAACCCGGGGCACATCACGTCGACACGCTCTACCCCCTGGCGAGCCCACTCGCGCAATGTGGGTTCGGTGTAAGGCTCGAGCCACGGCTGCGAACCAAAACGGCTTTGGAACGACACACGGATACGCTGCCCATGTTCGCCAAGGCGTTCGCCCAACAGGCGCGCCGTTTCCATGCAGTCGCGATAGTAGGGGTCGCCCAGCTCGACTGACCGACGTGGCAAGCCGTGGTAGCTAAGCAGCAGGTATTCGGGCACGCCGTTCGCATCCCAGAAGCGTTGAACACTGTGCGCCAGAGCATCCAGATAGCCCGCATCGTCGTGATAACGCTTCACGAAACGCAGCTCGGGCTGGTTGCGTCGCCGCGCGGCATAGTCATTGACTTTATCAATGGCCGTTGCCGTGGTACTGGCGGCATATTGGGGATACAAGGGCACCACCAGTGTGCGTTCGCACCCCGCTTCCTGCAAGGCGTCCATGGCACTTTTAATCGAGGGGTTTCCATAGCGCATGCCCAGCACCACACGCGCCGGCACGCCTAAGGTGTCCAGCCGCTGCTGAACGCCGTCGACCTGCGCCTGGCTCCATACCAGAAGCGGTGAGCCTTGTTCCAGCCAGATACTTTCGTAGCGGGGGACCAATTGGGCCGGACGCCGGGCCAGCACCACCGTACGTAGCAACGGCTGCCATACCGCCTGGGGTATTTCAATGACGCGGGGATCGGACAAGAATTCGGTCAGATAGCGCCGGATGGCCGGGGCTGTGGGGTGATCGGGCGTGCCCAGATT
>JAJUIY010000292.1 GCA_029267415.1 Alcaligenaceae bacterium | reverse complement strand
GGGTAGAACTCGGTGTTTTCCACCCCTTTAAGCGCCGTTTCGCGTAAGGTCGGTCCGGATTGCGGCTGCCGGTCCATGCCGGCAAACCACTGGCTGGTGGCGCGATAAATAACCGGCGTTTTGTGGCGCCAGCAGTGCATATAGCTGTGGCGTTCGTTTTCGTGATGTAGCAAAGTGCCTGCTTGTTGCAGCGCGTCAACAATTTTGGGGTTCGCCTTCCAGACCAACTCGCCGCCAAACAACGGCAAGCTGCTGGCGTAGTGCCCATCACCCATTACCGGGTTGATGATGTCGTCATCCGCCAAGCCGTGGGCCTTGCATGACTCAAAGTCTTCAACCCCGTACGCAGGGGCCGAGTGCACAATGCCTGTGCCGGAGTCCAGTGTGACGTAGTCGGCCAGGTACAAGGGCGCCACGCGGTCGTAACCGGGGTCGGCCTGGTGCAGGGGGTGGTGAAATTCCAGTAGTTCAAGCGCCTGCCCGGGGGCGGTGGCCACAACCTGTCCGCCAACGCCCCATTCTTCGAGGCACGCGGTGACCCGGTCGGCCGCCAGAATCAGGTACGAACCGGTGGCACGGGGCGTAGCCAGCTTGACGAGGGCATAGTTGAATTCAGGGTGCGCGTTCAGAGCCTGGTTGGCCGGAATGGTCCATGGTGTGGTGGTCCAGATCACAATGGCACCGGTATCGACGGCATCCACCCCAAAGGCACGCGCGATGGCGCTCGCATCTTTCCAGGGGAATGCCACAGAAATGGATGGGTCGGTGCGGTCAATGTATTCAACTTCGGCCTCGGCCAGCGCCGAGCGGCAGTCAAAACACCAGTTAACGGGCTTCAGGCCACGAAATACGTAACCTTTTTCCATGATGCGCGCCAGCACACGAAGTTCGTCGGCCTCGTTGCTGTAGTTCATGGTCAGGTAAGGGTTGTCCCAATCGCCCAGCACGCCCAAGCGCTTGAAATCTTCGCGCTGCCGGTCGATTTGCTCAAGCGCATAGGCGCGCGCCTTGGACTGAACCTCGGCCACCGGCAAGTTTTTGCCGTATTTCTTCTCGATCTGAATTTCGATAGGCATGCCGTGGCAATCCCACCCCGGAACGTAGACCGCATCGTAACCGGCCATGGCCCGGCTTTTGACGATGATGTCTTTCAAAATCTTGTTGACGGCATGGCCGATATGGATGTCGCCATTCGCGTAGGGAGGGCCGTCGTGCAGCACAAATTTTGGTCGCCCGGCACTGGCCTTGCGGATGGCCGCGTAGACGTTGTTCTCGGCCCATTCGGCTACCCAGCCAGGCTCGCGCTTGGGCAGGTTGCCGCGCATAGGAAACGGGGTGTCGGGCAGGTTCAGGGTTTTTCTATAGTCCATGGATGGCGAAGTAGTCGTTAGCGCATCGAACGTCATGTTCGATTGCGGTGATCATGGTTGGAAGGTCGGGAAATTTGGCTTCGTCCCGCAAAAATGCAAGAAACTCAACGCAGGCCAGTTTACCGTATGCGTCCACACGTGCGTTGGGGATATGGACTTCAAGCAACAGCTGTCCGCTGTCTTGAACGGTGGGGCGTACACCCAGGCTGGCGACGCCGTTCAGGGGCGATGCAGCCAGGCCATGCACCCGTACCACGTAAACGCCGGAACGGGCGGCGCAGTGGGGCGGCACCCGGATGTTCAGCGTTGGGAAGCCAATGCTGCGCCCCACCTTTTGCCCATGCACCACGTGGCCGCTGATACGGTAGTTGTGGCCTAAAAGGTGACGCACGCGGTCTTGTTCGCCTACGGCCAGCGC
>JAJUIY010000267.1 GCA_029267415.1 Alcaligenaceae bacterium | reverse complement strand
GACCCGGTATGGGCCAGTTTTTAGTTTGCCGTTAATTGACTTGGTAAAAATGCGCCCCTCTGTGGCGCCACCTTAAACACTTATCGTATCGCCAACACTATGCCTATTTTGACTATTTTTGTGAACCGCAACGTAACCCCCGCGCAAAAGCAACAATTGCTTGAACTCAGCAGCCAAGCGGTGGTTGACAGCATTGGCGCGCCGCTGGCCAACGTACGTGGCATAGTGCAAACCGTTGATGCCAACAGCACCATTGTTGCCGGTGAAATTGGCAAAGAGCAGGTGCAGGTGACCGTGTATTTGCTGCCTGGGCGCACGGACGAACAAAAAGAGGCGCTAATTGCCGCCCTTAGCCGCGCCGTTACCGACAGCGTGGGTGTGTCTGACCAGGACAGCCGCGTGATTATTCACGACATCCCGTTGTCGGACATGGGGGTTGCCGGCGGTATCAGCGCGCAAGCGGCCAGACGCTAGCCTACTTTCGATGCCTGCTGTCCCGCGTCAACCGGCCCGCCCGACTGAACCCCCACAAACCCAAGCGCGCTTAAGCCCGGCCGATATCCGCTCGATTATTACCGGGCTGATGTTGGCCATTTTATTGGGCGCACTGGACCAAACCGTTATTTCGGTGTCGTTGCCGCAAATGGCCACCGACCTTCAGGGTGTTGATTTGCTGGCCTGGGTGGTTTCAGGGTACCTGATCGCCATGGCGGTGGCCACACCCGTGTACGGCAAGTTGGGGGATATCTACGGACGCCGCACGGTGCTGTCCAGTGCCATTGTCCTATTTTTAGTTGCTTCTTTTGCATGCGCGCTGGCACCCAGTATGCCCGTGTTGGTGGCCGCCCGTATTTTGCAGGGGCTGGGTGGTGGCGGGCTGATTTCCGTCGCCCAGGCCACGATTGCCGACGTGGTGGCCCCGCGTGAACGAGGGCGGTATCAAGCCTACATCAGCGGCGCGTTTGCAGTGGCCAGCGTTACGGGCCCGATAGTGGGCGGATTGTTGACCACGTATTTGTCGTGGCGCTGGGTTTTCTGGATCAATCTGCCCTTGGGGCTGCTGGCCTTGCTGGTGTCACGACGTGCGTTGGCCAAGCTTAAAAAACCATCAGTGCGACGCAAGGTAGATTACCTGGGTGCGGGCCTGCTGACCGCCGGGCTTACTGGCGTGTTGCTTAGCATCACCCTCATCGGCCGGGGCCAGGCGTTAGACGACACCGGCACGTGGTGGTTGCTGGGCACTACCGTGTTTGCGCTGGGGACGTATGGCCGCCATGCCCTGCGCACGGCCGAGCCCATCATTCCGTTGGCCCTGTTCCGTAATCGCACAGTCACTGTTTCGTGTTTGGTCACCTTTTTGGCGTTTATCCAATTGTTATCAATGACGGTGCTGGTGCCGCTGAAGTTACAAATGCTGGCTGGCCTGGATGCCGACGGCGCCGCCTTGCGCCTGATTCCGTTTTCGCTGTCGGTACCGTTGGGGGCTTATGTGGGCGGAAAGCTGATGGCAAAAATCGGACGCTACAAATACATTCAATTAACGGGCACCCTGATCATTCCCGCTGCATTGATGGCCTTGTCGCTAACCAATGCCGAATCAGCAGTTGCGATGTCGCTGGTATTAGTAAGCGTTGGCGTGGGTATTGGCCTGCAGCTACCCACCTCAACGGTTGCCGTGCAAAATGCGGTGCCCCACCACCATATGGGTGTTTCCACCGCCACCGTCGTGTTCTGTCGGTCGCTGGGCTCGGCTATTGGCATATCTATCCAGATGGCAATATTGATGATGGCACTGGGTGTTGGCGCCCAGCTTGCCGGAATTGAGCTGACCGGGGCAGACATGATCAAGTTGCTGATCGGCCATGGCGATGTGGGCGGTGAAATGCATCCCTTGTTTGCACATGGCGCAGACACGCCGGGCGGCGGGCCCGGTACACACGAAGTTGCCGCGCTGGAACACATTGCGCATGAGGCGTTCAGCCGCGTACACCGCCTGGCGGCGCTGGTTGCCCTTGTTCCCATTGCCCTGACCATGATGCTGGCCGACACACGCCTGAGCGAGCGCACTCCGCCAACTGCAGAACGGTGACAGCAAACGCGCCATATTAGGGTTAACCCTTGACACGTGGGTTATAATGAATGTTCCGCTAAACCATTAATAATTAAGGAGCTTTATGTATAGAAACATTCTTCCCTATAACGCGCGACGCGACCGCACTGTTCTTCAAGGCCATCACGACACAACCAACCGCGCACAGGCACTTCGCTTACACCGCCTGCGCCGCCAATCATTCAAGCATGCCATCCACGACGGCGCCCGCCGTATTCGCAAGGCATTTTCACGCCCCGGCTTCAGCGCGCACACCGGGCGTTCAATGAGCTGGTGGGACTAATCACTCCACCCTGGATGTCTGCCAACGCCAGGCATCGTCGCACATATCCTGAATTGTTCGCGTAGCACG
>JAJUIY010000057.1 GCA_029267415.1 Alcaligenaceae bacterium | reverse complement strand
GGCCGGCCGACTTCTAAGGGCGGGCGCCATGCGCTTTGACGTAATCTCACTTTTCCCCGACATGTTTGACAGCGTGCGCTCCCTGGGCGTCACGGGGCGCGCGCATGCCCAAAATCTATGGTCATTACATGCCTGGAACCCGCGTGATTACACCCACGATGTCCATCGCACCGTGGACGACCGGCCCTACGGTGGTGGCCCTGGCATGGTCATGCTCGCCCATCCACTTGAGTCGGCGGTCAATGACGCCCGCCTTGATCGCAAGGATGGCAACGTGCCGGTGGTGTTGATGAGTCCCGCAGGCCGCCGCTTTGATCAAGCCTATGCCCAAGAATTGGCGGCCGGCCCCGGTGCAATTTTGGTATGTGGCCGCTACGAGGGGGTGGACCAGCGTTTCATCGACCGCTGCGTCACGCATGAAGTGTCGCTAGGCGATTTCGTATTGTCGGGCGGTGAAATCCCGGCCATGGCGATCATCGACGCGGTAGTGCGCCTGTTACCAGGCGTGTTGGGGCACAACCAGTCTGCCAGTCAAGATTCCTTCAATACCGAGCTGTCCGGCCTGATTGACAGCCCGCACTATACGCGTCCCGAAGTCTATGAAGGTCGGCCTGTTCCGCCGGTACTGCTGTCCGGCAACCATGCCCATATTGCGCAGTGGCGACGCGAGCAGTCGCTATTGATCACATTGCAACGCCGGCCCGATCTGATCGAGCAAGCACGCCAGGCCGGCTTGCTTAGCCGTGCCGACGAGGCCTTTCTCGCGCAGCAAGACAGGCGCGGGCCGGACGGCAAAACGCCCGCGTAAGCGGGCGTCCAGATATTGCCACTGCGGCGGTGCCGGGGAAAGCGCGGCGGTGCAAGCCCGGCACCGGCCTGCCTTATTCGGCAGGCAGACGGGCCAGCTGCTCTTGCACCTTCTCAAGTGTTGCCGTGAAATCGGCCAGCCGGGTTTTCTCTTGCTCCACAACCGCCGCGGGGGCTCGCTCCACAAATTTCGGGTTCGAGAGCTTGCCTTGTGCCTTGGCAATTTCGCCGTTCAGGCGTGCGATTTCCTTGTTCAGACGACTGCGTTCGGCGTCAACGTCAATTTCCACATGCAGCATCAGCTGCGTGGTGCCCACCACCTGTACAGGGGCGCCCATGTCAGGCAGTTCGTTAACGATCTCGACGCGTTCCAGGCGTGCTAATGCCATCAAATAAGGGCTGTTGCGCCCAAGCTCCGCGGCATCGCCCCGCGCAATCAACGGAACCCGTTGCCCCGGCGACAAGTTCATTTCGCCGCGCAGGGCACGTACCGCTTCAATTTGTGCTTTAAGCGTGGCCATCTGGGCTTCAGCATGGTCGTCGATGCGTGCCGCGTCCGCGCGAGGGTAGGGCTGAACCGCGATACTGACCTCGTCCTCTGGCGACCGCGTGCCGGCCACTATCGATACTTTTTGCCAAAGTTCTTCCGTGATGAACGGGATGATGGGGTGGGCCAGCCGGAGCACGGTTTCGAGCACGCGAATCAGCGTGCGGCGGGTGGCCAGCTGTTGTTCGGGCGTGCCGTTTTGCAGTTGCACCTTGGCGATTTCAAGATACCAGTCGCAGTATTCATCCCAAACAAAGTGGTAGATGGCATTGGCAATGTTGTCGAAACGGTAATCGCTGAACCCGCGCTCAACGGTTTGTTCCAGGCGCTGCAAGGCACTGATAATCCAGCGGTCGGCAAACGACAGCGCATCGGATGCCATATCGACCGGACGCCCCAGCTCGGGGTTGGCCTGGCTGCCGGTGTTCATCAGCACAAAGCGGGTGGCGTTCCACAGTTTGTTGCAGAAATTGCGATACCCTTCGCAGCGCTTCAAGTCAAAATTGATGTTACGGCCCAGCGTGGCGTAGGCCGCCATGGTGAAGCGCAGGGCGTCAGTACCATAGGCCGGGAACCCGTCCGGGTAATCGCGTTGCGTGCGTTTGCGGATTTGGTCAGCCTGGCGCGGATTCATCAGACCGGTGGTGCGTTTTTCCAGCAGCCCGTCAAGATCAATGCCGTCAATCAGGTCAACCGGATCAATCGTGTTGCCGCGCGACTTGCTCATCTTCTTGCCGTACATGTCGCATACCAAGCCGTGAACATACACATCACGGAAGGGCACTTTGCCGGTCATGTGCATGCTCATCATGATCATGCGCGCAACCCAGAAGAAAATGATGTCAAATCCGGTCACCAGCACGCTGGAGGGAAGATACCGCTCCAGGTCGGGGGTGGACTCTGGCCAGCCCATGGTGGTGAACGGGACCAGGGCGGACGAGAACCAGGTGTCCAGCACGTCTTCGTCGCGACGCAACGGCCCGGTCACTCCGGCGGCATCGGCCTTTGCGCGTGCCTCATTTTCGTCGCGGCCAACAAAAATCTGACCGTCTTCGGAATACCAGGCCGGAATCTGGTGACCCCACCAAAGCTGGCGCGAAATACACCAGTCCTGAATGTTTTCCAGCCACTGGTTGTAGGTGTTCGTCCAGTTCTCGGGGTAAAACTTGACGCGACCATCAGCCACAACCTGAAGGGCGACTTCAGTAATGCTTTTGCCCGGATGCAGCGTACCTTCCGGTGCCGGTTTGCTCATGGCCACAAACCATTGGTCGGTCAGCATGGGTTCGATGACGGTGTTTGTGCGGTCCCCGCGGGGAACCATCATCTTGTGGGGTTTCTCGGCTTGCAGTGCGCCCAGATCGCGCAAATCGCTCACAATTTGCTTGCGTGCGTCGAAGCGATCAAGCCCTTGGTATTTTTCAGGCGCTGTGTCGGCAATTTTGGCATCCAGCGTCAAGATGTTGATTAATTCAAGCTGGTGGCGCTGCCCCACGGCGTAGTCGTTGAAGTCGTGGGCGGGGGTTACCTTGACCACACCTGTACCAAACTCGGGGTCAACGTAGTCGTCGGCAATAATGGGAAGCTCGCGGCCAACCAGGGGCAGTATGGCTCGCGCGCCAATCAGGTGCCGGTAGCGTTCGTCGTCCGGGTGCACCATCAGGGCCACGTCGCCCAGCATGGTTTCGGGGCGGGTGGTTGCCACGACTAAATGGTCGATGCCGTCTTGCGGCGTGGCCAGCGGATAACGGATTTCCCACAGGGTGCCGTCCTCTTCTTCGCTTACCACTTCAAGGTCGGAGACGGCGGTGCCCAGCACCGGATCCCAGTTGACCAGGCGCTTGCCACGATAAATCAGGCCTTGTTCATACAACCGAACAAACACTTCACGTACGCCGGCGGACATGCGTTCGTCCATGGTGAAGTATTCGCGGGCCCAATCCGCCGACGCACCCAGTCGGCGAAATTGCTCGGTAATGGCATTGCCTGATTCTTCCTTCCATTTCCAGACACGTTCAGTGAATTTCTCGCGTCCCAGATCGTGACGCGAGACGTTCTCGGCGTCCAGTTGGCGCTCGACCACGATCTGCGTAGCAATGCCGGCATGGTCGGTGCCCGGGACAAACACGGTGTCGTCGCCGCGCATGCGGTGGTAGCGCACCAGGCCGTCCATAATGGTCTGGTTGAACGCGTGACCCATGTGCAGGGTTCCCGTGACGTTGGGCGGCGGAAACTGGATGACGAAGGGCTTGCTGTCCTGCGCGGCGGCACCCACATGCCGGCCGCCTTCAAAGTAGCCCATGGATTCCCATTTCGCGTACCAGCGCGATTCGATCTCATTGGGTTCGAAACTTTTGGGAAGCTCTTCGGGAGTTGACATTACAGAACGTGTGCTCATGTTAAAAATGAATAGAAATTTGCTGCCGCGGGCCAGCCAAGCGGATGACAGGCAAAGCTGAAACTATAAATGAAAGCGGAAGCAGATGTGAAATCGCCGCCTTGGCGAGCGGGGCGTGTCGTGTGCGTACCGGCTATTGGGAGCTATCCGGGTAAAGCCCTATTTTAAGACGGCGCACACGCCGATGGCGTGGTAAAATGGCAGGCTAACCAAAATTTTGCGAAAGCTGTTGTTTTTATTGAAAACTTTTTTCTGGGTATAACTTTACATGGCTATTGAACGCACCCTTTCCATTATCAAGCCCGATGCAGTTGCCAAAAATGTAATCGGTCAAATTATCTCGCGTTTTGAGCAAGCGGGCCTCAAAGTGGTGGCCGCACGTTTGCAGCAGCTGTCACGCAGCGAAGCCGAGCGCTTCTACGAAGTTCACAAAGAGCGTCCTTTCTACAAGGATCTGGTCGACTTCATGGTGTCCGGCCCGGTGTTTGTACAAGTTCTGGAAGGCGAAAACGCCATTGCCAAAAACCGCGAGCTCATGGGTGCAACCGACCCCAAACAAGCCGAGCCCGGCACCATACGCGCTGATTTCGCTGACAGCATTGATGCCAACGCGGTGCACGGTTCCGACTCGCCCGAAACTGCTGCTGTCGAAGTTGCCTTCTTCTTCCCGGAAAGCAATATCTACAGCGCCTGATAGCCACCATTGCGCCCGATCATGTCAACTAAACCGGTTACCGATACCGCCCCCGTCAATCTGCTTGATTTCGACCCCGCCGGCCTTGCGCAACAAGTGCAGCAGTGGGGCGGCAAGCCGTTTCGGGCGCGTCAGCTTCTGCGCTGGATACACCAACGCGGCACTGACTCGTTCGACGACATGACTGATCTGGCACGCGATTTTCGCGCATTGCTGTCTGAACACTGCGTGATTCAGGCTCCCAAGGTGTCCGCCGAGCACCTGTCGTCTGACGGCACGCGCAAATGGCTATTTGATGTCGACCCCAATAATGCGGTCGAAACCGTCTTCATCCCTGAAGACGACCGCGGCACGCTATGTATTTCCAGCCAGGCTGGGTGTACGGTAGCGTGCCCGTTCTGTTCAACGGGGTACCAGGGCTTTAACCGTAACCTGAGCACAGCCGAAATCATTGGGCAGCTTTGGTATGCCGAGCGCGTGTTGCGCACGCAGCCCGAGACAGCCCGCATTGGTGGTGGCCTGCCCGACGGGGATGCCCGTCGTCGGGTTATCAGCAATGTTGTCATGATGGGCATGGGCGAGCCCCTGCTCAATTACGATCGCGTGCTGGCAGCACTGCGGCTCATGGTTGATGACAACGCTTATGGCTTGTCGCGTCGCCGCGTTACCGTGTCTACCTCGGGTGTTGTGCCCATGATCGACCGCTTGGCCCGCGACTGTCCGGTGGCGCTTGCCGTGTCGCTGCACGCCCCCAACGATACGTTGCGCGACAAACTGGTTCCGCTTAACAGAAAATACCCCTTGGCCGAGCTTCTCGAAGCCTGTAATCGCTATTTAGAGCACGCGCCGCGCGACTTCATCACGTTCGAGTACATCATGCTTGATGGCGTCAACGACAGCGACGACCACGCGCGCGAGCTCATCGGCATTGCACGGCAAGTTCGTAGCAAGTTTAATCTGATACCGTTCAACCCATTTCCGCAATCGGGTCTGAAACGGTCGTCTGCAACACGGGTCCGCAGTTTTGCTCAGCGCCTGATGGACGCCGGTATTGTCACAACGGTACGCAAAACCCGTGGTGACGACATTGCCGCCGCCTGTGGCCAGCTGGCCGGTGACGTCAAAGACCGCACTCGCATCGACCAGCGTCTGCCCGACCGTGCTGTCATCGCAATCAATCAGGAGCGTGGATGACCGAAGAAATTATGAAACAGGACAGCCTGGAATCCGCCATGCTGAGCCAGCCCGAAGGGGTTGGCCCCACGTTGCGGCGTCTGCGCGAGGCCCGTCAGATCTCCCAGGCCGAAGTATCCATGCGGCTGAAGTTTTCAAAGCGTCAGCTCGAAGCACTTGAGAACGAACAATGGGATGACCTCCCCCAAGGCATTTCCTTGCGGGGCTTCGTTAAAAATTATGCCCGTTATCTTGACGCCGACCCGGATGCGATGCTGACGATGCTCGACAGCCAGATCGGCCCGCAACAGTCCGCGTTCGGTACGGTCGATCGCGCGGGTGGCTTGGCCGGTGGCGCCAGCCTGGACGCCGGCGACGAAGGTGTGCGCCGTCCATGGGGATGGTGGGTCGTCATTGTGGTTTTTGTGCTGGTTGCCGCGTTTTATGCCATCAAGCGCGGATGGGTCCCCGAGTCCTGGCTTATTTTCGATTGGCTTAGATCCCTTCGGTCATGAATGCTCAAAGCGAAACTCTGCAGCCGGACGGGTGTCCACATCCCGTCGGGCCTTCGCCGCGTCGGCAAACCCGTGGTGTTGATATTGTCTGGAATGGCGCATCGGTAAGGGTAGGGGGCGGTGCGCCGGTGGTGGTGCAGTCCATGACCAACACCGATACCGTCGACGCTATTGCCACGGCAATTCAGGTAAAAGAGCTGGCTCAGGCGGGCTCTGAGCTGGTGCGTATTACCGTTAACACGCCAGAGGCGGCCGCCGCCGTGCCTGCCATCCGAGAGCAGCTTGATCGTATGGGCGTGTCAGTGCCCCTGGTGGGCGACTTCCACTACAACGGCCACCGCCTGCTTACCCAGTTTCCCGAATGTGCCCAGGCCTTGTCCAAATACCGCATCAATCCGGGCAACATGGGTGGGGGCCAACGCCGCGATGATAACTTTGCGCGCATGATTGACGTGGCGTGCCAGCACGATAAAGCGGTGCGTATTGGTGTCAACTGGGGCAGCCTTGACCACGAGCTCATGGCCCGCATGATGGATGAAAACAACCGTCGTCCCCAGCCCTGGGAAGCCAGCGCCGTCATGCGCGATGCCCTGGTGGTGTCTGCCCTCAGTAACGCCGCGCGCGCCGAGGAGCTTGGCCTTCCGGGCAATAAAATCATCTTGTCGTGCAAAGTCAGTCACGTGCAAGATCTCATCGCCGTCTATCAAGACCTGGCTGCACGTTGCGACTACCCCTTGCATCTTGGGCTTACCGAGGCCGGCATGGGCAGCAAGGGCATCGTTGCGTCCACCGCGGCCTTGGCGGTTTTGTTGCAGCAAGGCATAGGCGACACCATTCGGATCTCGCTAACGCCCGAGCCAGGCGGCGACCGCGCACGTGAAGTCATTGTCGCACAAGAAATTCTGCAAACCATGGGCTTGCGCGCGTTTACGCCAATGGTCGTGGCGTGTCCGGGTTGTGGGCGCACCAGTAGCACGTTCTTCCAAGAATTGGCCGACAGCATCCAGTCTTTCCTGCGCGAGCAAATGCCCGTGTGGAAATCCCGCTATCCCGGCGTCGAAACCATGAATGTGGCGGTGATGGGGTGTGTGGTCAATGGGCCAGGCGAAAGCCGGCACGCCGATATCGGCATCAGCCTGCCGGGCACGGGTGAAGTCCCCGCGGCGCCAGTTTATATTGACGGCGAGCGTACGGTCACGCTCAAAGGTGATACCATCGCAGCCGAGTTTCAGCAAATTGTCCAGACGTATGTCGAGAAGCGCTACGGCGCGCCTTCTTCCCATAACAACGGGGCCGCGTAACGCCCGGGTCCAGTATTACAAGATCTATGACGCAGTCGTTTAAGAAAGTTCATGCCGTAACGGGCATGAAAGATATTCTTCCCGATACCAGTTACCAATGGCAGGCCCTCGAAGCCATCATGCACGAGTGGTTGGCCCAGTACGGCTACCGCAATATGCGCACGCCCATTCTTGAACATACGCGTCTATTTGCGCGGGGTATTGGCGAGGTCACCGATATTGTCGAGAAGGAAATGTATTCCTTCACCGACTCGCTCAACGGTGACCAGCTCACCATGCGGCCCGAGTTTACGGCCGGAGTGGTGCGCGCGGCCATCGAGCACAACATGCTTTACGAACGACCCCATCGTGTGTTCACCATGGGTCCGGTGTTTCGCCACGAACGGCCGCAGCGCGGCCGCTATCGGCAGTTTCACCAGCTAAGCGTCGAGGCGCTCGGCTTTCCGGGCCCGGATGTTGACGCCGAGCACATCATTATGTTGGGCCGGCTTTGGAAAAAGCTTGGGTTGAACGACATCCGCCTTGAACTGAATTCCCTGGGCCAGGCGCACGAACGGCAGGCGCACCGGCAAGCGCTCGTGAAGTATCTCGAACAGCATCGCGATATTCTCGACGACGACGCACAGCGGCGCATGTATACCAACCCGTTGCGCGTGCTGGATACAAAAAACCCGGCGCTGCAAGAGATGGCCAACAATGCGCCACGCTTGTCAGATTTTTTGGGTGACGAATCGCTTTCGCACTTTCAAGGCGTATGCGATCGCCTGCACGAAGCCGGGATCCAGTACCAGTTGAACCCGCGCTTGGTACGCGGGCTCGACTACTACAACTTGACCGTGTTCGAATGGATCACCGACCGCCTGGGGGCGCAAGGCACCGTGTGCGGTGGGGGTCGCTACGACGACCTTATCGCCTTGTTGGGTGGCAAGCCGGCGCCGGCGGTCGGTTTTGCCATTGGGCTTGAACGGCTGCTTGATCTGTGGCTGCAGTCCAGCGACGTGGCCGCACCCGCCGAGTGCGACGTCTACATGATTCATCAAGGTGACGCCGCACAGCGGCGTGCCATGGTGTTGGCTGAGCAGCTGCGCGATGCCGGTCTGACCGTCATTGTGCACGCCGGTCCCTCGGGTTTTCGGGCGCAGTTCCGGCGGGCGGACGCCAGCGGTGCCACGGCGGCAGTCATTTTGGGTGGCACCGAAATTGAAAACGGAACGGCAAGCGTCAAGTGGTTGCGCCAGGCCGATGCGACCGCTCAGGAACAGCAGGAGACCGTTTCCCAGCAAGAATTGGTAATGCACTTGAAGGCAAAGGTATAAGAAAGCATGGCATACGATTTCGAAGAACAGGAAAAGCTGGACGCGCTACGTGACTGGTGGGCGCAATATGGCACCATCATTGTCACGCTGGCGTTTGTCGCCATGGCGGCGGTATTGGGTTGGCGCGGCTGGCAGTGGTATCAAAACCACCAGGCCACCCAGGCAATGGGGTATTTCGAGGCTCTCGAAAGTGCGGCCGCCCAGTCTGATGAAGAGGCCATCGCGCGTGTTCAGGCGGCCAGCGCCACGCTGCGCGAAGACTTCCCCAAGTCGGGGTATACTTCGCGGGGCGTACTCATCGCAGCGCAATCGCTGGCGCGCAATGGCGATCTTGACGGCGCCGCCGCACAACTCAGATGGCTAATACAAAACAGCGCTGACGAAGCCATGGTGCAGCTTGCGCATCTGCGTCTGGCCGGGGTGCTGTTCGAACAAAAAAACTACGATGCCGCGCTGGAACAGCTGGCCAACCCCTCTCCCGCCTTCGAGGCCCTTTACGCCGACCGTCGGGGTGACATCCTGCAGGCGCAGGGCAAGACCGACGAGGCTGTTCGCGAGTGGGAGCGTGCGTTGGCGGGGCTGCAAGGCAATCCGCTGGCTCAAATCGTTCAAATAAAACTTGATGCACTGGGAGCCTGATCCATGCAAACCGACGCCGTATCCCGTTTCTTGCGCTATTGCGTATGGACGGTCGCCGCTGTAGCGCTGACCGGGTGTTCTATGTTCTCCCGGTCGGACAAGCGTTTCGAGCCGGCCGAGCTTACCCAATATCCCGCCGCCATCGCGGCAAGGCAAGCGTGGTCGGCGTCCATTGGCAGCGGCTCGGCGTACGGGTTTGCGCCCGACGTGGTGGGCGATGCGGTGTATGCCGCCACGCCAAATGGCAATGTGGTCAAAGTGGCCTTGGGAAGTGGGCAGGTGTTGTGGCAAACCCAGGCCGGTATGCGCCTTTCCGCCGGCGCGGGCTCGGATGGTCGTACAACGGCGGTCGCCGCGGCGGATGGCACCGTTATCGCCTTTGACGATCAGGGCCAAGAAAAATGGCGCACAAAAGCCACCAGTGAAGTCAGTATTCCGCCTGCGGTTGGTGCCGGTATCGTTGCGGTACGCAGTACCGATTACCGCACGCAGGCTTTCGATGCCGAAACCGGCGACTTGCGCTGGAGTGTGCAGCGTCCTGGGCCGGCGCTGGCGCTGAAAACCAGTATGCAAATGCAGATCGTCCAAAATTTATTGTTTACCGGCTTGCCCAACGGTCGCATTATGGCCATCGACACCGCCAGTGGCGCAGTGCAATGGGAAGGCACGGTGTCCACATCTCAAGGGGCGACCGACCTCGACCGCATCAGCGATGTGGTTGGGGCGCCACAAATGCAGGGTCCGCTGATGTGCGGGGTGACGTATCAGGGGCGCATTGGTTGTTTCGACCTTTCACAGGGCGGTTATCCCGTATGGACGCAGCCGTTCTCCAGTACCACGGGTATGGCGGTTGACCCCGTACACGCCTATGCCACCGATCACCGCGACACCGTGGTGGCATTTAGTCTGATTGATGGGGAAGACAGCTGGCGTCAGGATGCCTTGCGCAATCGTCGACTCACGGCGCCAGTGGTTGTGCCGCAGGCCGTTGCTGTAGGCGACCTGGAGGGCTATGTTCATTTTCTGAGTCGTGAAGACGGACGCTTGCTGGGCCGCCTGCAGGTAGGTGGGGGGGCTATTTTGTCGCCGCTGACCGCCACGCCGCGGGGCGTTCTGGTGCAGACGGGCTCGGGTAACCTCGTGATGGTTGAAGTCAATTGAGCAAAATCGAGTTGATGCCCATCGTGACCCTTGTGGGGCGCGCCAATGTTGGCAAGTCAACCTTGTTTAACCGCATTACGCGTTCGCGAGACGCCTTGGTTGCCAACTTCCCGGGCCTTACCCGTGACCGTCATTACGGGGAAGGGCGCATAGGCCGACGCCGCTTTATTGTGGTGGACACCGGTGGCATCGAGCCCGAATCCAGCGGCGGCTTGTTGCGCGAGATGGCACGCCAGACCGAGCAAGCCATTGCCGAGTCTGATGTGGTGATTTTCCTGGTCGATGCACGTACCGGCCTGAACGCGCAAGATCACGAAATTGCGCAAATGCTGCGCCGCAGCGGGCAAAACGTACTACTGGCTGTCAACAAGGCCGAAGGCATGCGCTATAGCGCTGCAACGGCCGAATTTTACGAGCTGGGGCTGGGCGAACCCCATCCCATCTCCGCGTCACATGGTGATGGCGTGGTCGACCTTGTCGATCGCGCGCTCGATTCGCTTCAGGATGTGGCTGAAGAAGAGGGCTCGGATCAGGCCCAATCGGATGTCGAGGCAGACGAACACACCGATCAGGTCCGTGCCGACGCGACCAACCACGGCGACGGCAAAGCCGGGCAAACCACGCGTGCCAATGACGCCCAAGTCGAGCATCGTATCAAGTTGGCGATTGCGGGCCGCCCCAATGTCGGGAAATCCACGTTGATCAACACCATTATTGGTGAAGAGCGGGTGATCGCCTTCGATATGCCGGGTACCACCCGTGATGCCATTGAAGTCGAATTCGAGCGCGCCGGTGTTCCGTACACACTGATTGATACGGCCGGGTTGCGTCGTCGGGGCAAGGTGTTCGAGACCATCGAGAAATTTTCTGTCATCAAGACGTTGCAGGCCATTGAAGCCAGTAATGCCGTGGTATTGCTGCTGGATGCGGAAAGCGGCATATCCGATCAAGATGCCCATATTGCGGGTTTCATTCTTGAGGCCGGGCGCGCGTTGGTGGTGGCGATCAATAAATGGGATGCGGTTGACAACGACCAGCGTGACCAGGTGTTACGCGACTTCAATCGCAAGTTACGGTTTTTGTCGTTTGCACGCATGCATACCATCTCGGCCTTGACGGGGCAGGGCGTTGGTGGCGTGCTCCGCTCGGTGCGCGCAGCACATCGTGCCGCGTTTGCCAAGTTATCCACGCCGCGCTTAACCCGGGTGTTGCATGCAGCCGTCGAAGCGCAGCAACCGCCTCGCAAAGGCATTTTCCGGCCCAAATTGCGTTATGCCCATCAGGGTGGGCAAAACCCGCCCCGTATTATTGTTCACGGCAGTGCGCTGGATGCCATTCCAGATTCTTATCGCCGATACCTTGAGACGCAATTCCGAGATGCATTCAAGCTGGAAGGCACTCCCTTGCGTGTAGAATTCAAATCGTCCCGCAACCCTTACGTTCAGAGAACACAGTGAGCCGTCTGTTTAGCGAAACTTTGCAAGGTTTGTCGCCGTACGTGCCGGGCGAGCAGCCCCGCGAACCCATCGACCTCAAGTTGAATACCAACGAGCACCCGTACGGTCCGTCGCCGCGCGCCATTGAAGCGATCCGGCAAGCGGCGGGTGAACGCCTCCGCCTGTATCCCGATTACTCGGCCTTTGCGCTGCGCGAAGCCATTGCAAATCTGCACCAGATTCACCCCGACCAAGTGTTTGTGGGCAACGGCTCCGATGAAGTGCTGGCGCATGTTTTCAAGGCGTTATTTCAGCGCCCCGGTGTGTTGCTGGTCCCTGACATTACGTACAGTTTCTACAAAACGTACAGTGCCATGTTTCAGGTTACGCAACACCGGTTGCCGCTGGCACCGGATTTTTCAATCAACGTTGCCGATTACACGGGTCCACACACGCAGGCCATCGCCGGCATTATTTTTGCTAACCCCAATGCGCCAACGGGTCTCGCGTTGGGGCTTGACGAGATTGCTGAAATCTTACGGGCCAACCCGG
>JAJUIY010000169.1 GCA_029267415.1 Alcaligenaceae bacterium | reverse complement strand
GTTCAACGTCCAGGTGTGTATCGACTGGGCCAACGCGCGCAGCACACGGTCGGGTATATCGGCCAGGCGCTGCTCGCCCAATGCGCGCGTATTGGGGCGCTGGCCCGGGGAAGCCACGATTGTGTTGGATAGCCATTGTTCCGCCAGACGCCGTGGCCACAGGCCGGCCAGTGCGGTTGCCAACAGCTGGCGCCCTCCTTGCTTGGCTTGCAGCAATTGCTGCTCCAAATCTTGCCCAGGAGCCAGGTCGATCGTAATAGCTTCGCCGGGGTTCCAATAACTGGATATCTGAAGAATGGCCGGGCCCGACAAACCGCGGTGGGTAAAAAGCAGGTCTTCCTGAAACGTCGTCGCCCCACGGCCAACGGTTTTCACGTCCACTTCAAGCGCCACACCGCTCAAGGCAGAGAACGCCTTCCATTGGGCCGAATCAAACGTCAAAGGCACCAGGGCGGGACGCGGCTCGACCACCTTCAAACCAAACTGGCGCGCAATACGCAGGGCAAAATCAGTGGCGCCTAATTGCGGAATGGCCATTCCCCCGGTAGCCAGCACAAGCTGGGGCACGCTGACCTGCCCGGCGGTGGTATGCAGCACCTATTGCCCATCGGCATGCACAATGTGATCAACCGTACACGGCATGCGCCAGTGCACTCGCCCTTTTTCGCATTCGGCCTTCAGGACACGGATGATTTCGGTGCTGGACTCGTCGCAAAAAAGCTGACCTCGGTGTTTTTCATGCCAACGCACACCGTAGGACTCGATCAAGTCCAGAAAATCACGGGGGGTATAAGCGGCCAGCGCCGAGCGGCAAAAATGCGGGTTTTGCGAGATAAATTGTGCCGGCGTGGTGCCACGATTGGTAAAGTTGCACCGCCCGCCGCCCGAGATCCGGATCTTCTCGCCCAGGCGCCGCGCATGGTCAATCAGCAGCACGCGCAGCCCGCGCTGTCCGGCCACCGCCGCGGCCATCATACCGGCCGCACCAGCGCCGATCACGGCAACGTCATAACGGCGGTTAGTCACGAAACGGCGTCTTCCCGTATGCAGTCGACGTAGTATCGCGCGTTGCCGTCAGGCCCCACCTCTTGTGCCAGCCCGTGCACATAGGTTTCAAACCCGGGAAAGCGCGCATTGAATTCGCGTGCAAACTGCAGGTAGTGAACAATGCGCTGATTGAAGCGTTCGCCCGGTATCAGCAACGGTATGCCGGGCGGGTATGGGGTAAGCAATACGCCGGTCACCCGGCCCTCAAGTTCATCAATGCCTACGCGTTCGGTATCACGGTGCGCCATGCGCGCATACGCGTCGGATGGCTTCATCGCTGGCACCATGTCGCTAAGGTAGACCTCGGTGGTCAAGCGGGCGAGGTCATACTTGCGGTAAGCACTGTGGATTTGCTGGCACAAGTCGCGCAACCCCATGCGTTCGTACACGGGAAACTGCTTGCAGAAGTCCGGCAAAATGCGCCACATGGGCTGGTTGCGGTCGTAGTCGTCCTTGAATTGCTGCAAGGCCGTTACCAAGGTGTTCCACCGCCCCTTAGTGATGCCGATGGTAAACAGGATAAAAAACGAGTACAGGCCGGTTTTCTCGATGACGATGCCGTGCTCGGCCAGGTATTTGGACACCAGGGCAGCCGGAATGCCGGTATCGGCAAAGGTGCCGGAAATATCCAGCCCCGGCGTGACCACCGTAGCCTTGATAGGATCCAGCATGTTGAAGCCGTCGGCCAGTTCGCCAAACCCGTGCCATTCGTCATTGGATTCCAACAGCCAGTCGTCACGGTGGCCGATGCCGTCGACGGGCAGGCGCTTGGGCCCCCACACTTTGAACCACCAGTCATTTTTTCCGTATTCCGATTCCACTTTGCGCATGGCACGCCGGAAATCCATGGCCTCCAGAATGCTTTCTTCAACCAGCGCGGTACCACCGGGTGGTTCCATCATGGCCGCCGCCACATCGCACGACGCAATGATGGCGTACTGGGGCGAGGTGGACGTGTGCATTAAATAGGCTTCGTTGAATACGTTGCGATCAAGCTGCCGCGTCTGGGCGTCTTGAACGGTAATTTGCGAGGCCTGTGACAACCCTGCAAGCAGTTTGTGCGTGGAGTGCGTGGCAAACACCACCGCGTCCTTGCTGCGCGGCCGGCCCTCGCCAATGGCATGCATGTCTTTGTAGAAGCTGTGGAAGGCGGCATGTGGCAACCAGGCCTCGTCAAAGTGCAGGGTATCGATTTCAGAGCCCAGCGTTTCTTTGATCATCTCGACGTTGTAAATGACGCCGTCGTACGTGCTTTGCGTAAGGGTAAGAATGCGGGGCTTTTTATTGCGCGCATTGCGGGCAAACGGGTTGGCCTCGATTTTGCGCCGGATGTTTTCCGGGTCGAACTCGTCAAGCGGGATGGGCCCGATAATGCCCAGGTGGTTGCGCGTGGGCCGCAAAAACACGGGCACAGCGCCCGTCATGGTGATGGCGTGCAAAATGGACTTATGGCAGTTGCGGTCAACCACCACCACGTCGTCCGACGCCACATTGGCGTGCCAGACAATTTTGTTGGACGTGGACGTGCCGTTGGTGACAAAAAAGCAGTGGTCAGCGTGGAAGATCCGGGCTGCGTTGCGCTCGGATTCGGCCACAGGCCCGGTGTGGTCCAGCAGCTGGCCCAGTTCGTCCACCGCATTGCAGACATCGGCGCGAAGCATGTTCTCGCCAAAAAACTGGTGAAACATTTGCCCCACGGGGCTTTTAAGAAACGCCACGCCGCCGGAATGGCCGGGGCAGTGCCACGAATACGAGCCGTCTTGGGCGTACTTGACCAGTTCGCGGAAAAACGGCGGCGCCAGGCTATCCAGGTAAGCGCGCGCTTCACGAATAATATGACGCGCCACAAATTCTGGCGTGTCTTCAAACATGTGAATGAAACCGTGGAGCTCGCGAAGGATATCGTTCGGGATGTGTTGCGACGTGCGCGTTTCCCCATACAGATAGATGGGGATCTCTTCGTTGCGAAAACGCAGCTCGGTAATGAAGGCCCTCAGGTTTCGGATGGCATAGGCCACGTCTTCGGGCGAATCGACATCGAATTCCTCGTCGTCAATCGACACAATGAAGGCGCTGGCCCGACTTTGCTGCTGGGCAAACGAGCTGAGATCACCATAACTGGTTACCCCGATCACTTCGACGCCTTCCGCAACAATGGCATCGGCCAAAGCACGGATGCCAAAGCCCGATGCGTTTTCGGACCGGTAGTCCTCGTCAATGATGACGATGGGAAATCGAAACTTCATGAGCCTGGCTCCTTGCGCGGCACGATCAGGTCAGTGGCAGTGTAACGCCAGTTTGCCCCTGGTACTTGCCACCCCGGTCGCGATACGAGACCTCGCAGACCTCGTCACTTTCAAAAAACAACATCTGGGCACAGCCCTCGCCAGCGTAGATCTTGGCCGGCAGTGGTGTGGTGTTGGAGAACTCCAGTGTGACATGCCCTTCCCATTCGGGTTCGAGCGGCGTCACATTAACAATGATTCCGCAGCGGGCATAGGTGCTTTTCCCCAGACACACCGTCAGGACACTGCGCGGAATGCGAAAGTACTCGACCGTGCGCGCCAACGCAAACGAGTTGGGCGGAATAATGCAGACGTCGCCGGTAAAGTCGACGAAGGACTTCTCGTCAAACGCCTTGGGATCCACAATGGTCGAGTTGATATTAGTGAAGATTTTGAATTCGTTGGCACAACGCACGTCGTAGCCATAGCTGCTGGTGCCGTAGCTGACAATTTTCTGGCCGTTCACGGCACGCACCTGACCGGGCTCGAACGGTTCGATCATCCCCGCGTGCGCCTGCTCACGTATCCAGCGATCATTTTTGATAGTCATAATCCACCTATAATTTCAGGCGTGCATTTTATCGCATCGGCCCGCAAAGCAACGCCGGCATGCACCATCAGTTACGTGAAAACCAGCGGTATACCAGTGCCAGGCCGTTTACAGTACCTACGCTAAGCTCGGCCGTCAGCCCACGCGCCAGGCGATAGCTTACCCGACCTACCGTGCCGGCGTCGGCCAGGGCCTGCCGGATGCTTAGCGTCAGCCCCCGTGTAATGCCCTTGCTGGCCACCACAAACTGGCGTTCCAGTTCGTTATCGCCAGCGCTTAGCCCACTAACCACGCTTTCCGCCGGCAAAATGCTGCCGGCACTGGCAATGTCGCCCGACTGCAAGGTGAGTTCGTCAATGCCGAACCGCCGATAGAATGGTTCGCCATCGCCCAGCAACGCCGTGCCCACGGACAGCAGCAGCGCCATATCGCCACCGGACTCGTCCGGCCCGTGGCCAAACAACAGCCAGGACAACTTTTCGAGCTCGCTGACTTCCGGATACGACACGAGATTGATCACCGGGCGCCGCGCCGTACCAGATACGCGAACACCCGCCTCGACCGCATAACCTGTGCGCAGGGCCTCGATATTCAGAATGGGGCTGGCAATATCCCCCTGGAAGGTCAGGGTACCCCGACGCAGCAGCAAGCGCTGACCGTACGCCTCAATTGAACCGCCTCGTGTTCGCAGGGCACCAATGGCCGTCAGCTTGTTGTCGACCATCACAATTCGCATATTACCCACCAGGCCCGAGTTGACACCATAACCGGTCAGGTACACCCGCGGTCCCAGATCGACCTCGATATCCATGGAAATATCCATGGGTACTTCTACTTCGGGTGGCTCCTCGCCGGCGCGAATCACCACCACATCGCTGTCCACAGTGGGAATACCGCCCAGCATATCCAGGTCGATCCAGCCGGCATCGGCCTCGACACGCCCCGTGATCGACATGGCGGGGAGCTTGGCCTCAATATGGAGGTCGCCGGTCACCATGGCATAACGGTCGGCCCGTTGCAGCACCGGGTAACGGTACAGGGCCACGTCGACGCCGCCCGCCATTTCGCTAAAACGCCACTGACCAGTCAGACGCAAATATCCACCCTGGGCATCCGGATTAGTGCTGACCCACTCCGCTGTGCGCCATTCTTTGGGCTCCACGCGCAGGCGCGCAGGAAACTCGAGCCTTTCCAGAATCAGCAGGTCGTTTTCCAGGCGGGCCATCAGCGTGCCATCCAGCAGCCGGATCCCGTCATCGATACGCACGATACGCACGTCAGTTCCG
>JAJUIY010000157.1 GCA_029267415.1 Alcaligenaceae bacterium | reverse complement strand
TGCTGCCGGTGCCGCCATGACGCCAGTAGATTCCTGGATGATGGTGGTCGAACGCACCGTGGCGACGGCCGGTGGCGGTCTGGTGGCGTGGCTTATCACCACTTCCACGGACTTCCTGCGCTTGCCGGTCCTGAGCAAGGTGCCGGCAAGCACCGATACCCGGCGGCCACTGAAAAACATTTTGATTGCGGGCGGTCGGATTGGCGCGGGCGCCGCCGCTGCGGCGCTAATAGCCTACGCAGCGGGATGGCAGCACCCCTCATGGGCAGCCATTGGTGCCACCGCCGTCATGCAAGGGGGGCACCTGCACATCACAATGCACCGGGCCTTGCAACGCATGGCCGGCACCCTGTTCGGATCATTGCTGGTGTGGCTTATTCTATCGGCCGATCCGCCGTTCTGGGCCATCGTCACAGCAATTGCCGTTTTTCAGTACATTACTGAAATTATTATTGGGTTTAACTATGCCTTGGGCCAAATAACGGTGACGCCAATGGCCCTACTGATGACATCCCTGGCCATGCCCGCTGCCAACGGCGCCGATATGGCCATCGAGCGCGTCTTCGACACCATGCTAGGCGCAATCTTGGGCATTGCTTTTGCCGTTTTCTTCTCTACCTTTGATGACCGCCGCTATCTGGCCACCTACCATCGCGCGCGTAAAAGCGGCCGGCCTGCGCCCTGACCGTAGCTTCCCGTCAGCGCCTGCTGCACTGACATAACCATAACGAAACGCGTTTGAAAAAGTAATAACCATAGATGCGCTAGGGTTATCCTGCATTGGCCGGACGCTCTAATTCTTCTACCTTGTTCGCTGCATCATAGCGGCAGAACCCACTGCCGCTACTTGCTGCCCACACCCAAAGGTCGATCAGGGCGGGTTACCCCTCGTCGACAGCATTTGCAATAAAAGTTACAAACAAGCAGCAAGCCAATTGCAACACAACATAACAATTCATGTTTGTGTCTTGTAATAAAAACCACTCTGATTCACTTCCTATTTTGTCGGAGACAATTTCATGACAGAGCATAAGAAACAGCACACCGCCAAGGAGGCAACAAATTCCACGCGCCGCAATTTTCTGGGCGGCGCACTGGCCGGTACAGCCGCCGCCGCAACGATGGGCTTTCCCATGGTCGCCAAAGCACAGGGTCAGGTGAAGTTCCGCTTCCAAAGTACTTGGCCCACTGTTGACATCTTCCACGAATACGCCAACGACTTCGCTCAGAAGGTGAACGACATGAGCGGTGGCGACCTGTCCATCGAGGTCCTGCCTGCCGGTTCAGTTGTTCCCGCGTTCGCACTGCTGGATGCGGTTTCCAAAGGTACGCTTGACGGCGGCCACGGTGTTCTGGGCTACAACTACGGCAAGCAAAACGCCCTGGCCCTGTACTCTTCGGGACCGGCTTTTGGCATGGACGCCAACATGATCCTTGCCTGGCACAAATATGGTGGCGGTAAAGAGCTGCTCGAGCGCCTCTACGACTCCATCGGAGGAAACGTGGTGTCGTTCCTGAGCGGTCCCATGCCAACACAGGCACTCGGCTGGTTCAAAAACCCCATCACCAAGGTCGAAGACTTCAAAGGCCTGAAGTTCCGCACCAACGGTCTGGCCATTGACATGTTTACCGCCATGGGCGCCGCCGTAAACGCCCTGCCTGGTGGCGAAATTGTGCCCGCCATGGACCGTGGCCTGCTTGACGGCGCCGAGTTCAACAACGCCTCGTCCGACTTGGCACTGGGCTTCCCCGATGTCTCCAAAGTCTGCATGCTGCAAAGCTTCCACCAGGCTGCAGAAACCTTCGAAATCACCTTCAACAAAGACAAATACAACGCCCTGCCCAAGCAGTTGCAAGCCATTATCGAAAATGCGGTAGAAGCCGCATCGGCCGATATGTCCTGGAAGGCGGTCGATCGTTACTCCCAAGACTACATCAAGCTGAAAGAAGAGCACGGCGTCAAGTTCTACAAAACCCCCGATGCCATCCTTCTTGAACAGCTGAAGGTATGGGACAACATCATCGAGACCAAGAAAGCCGAAAACGACCTGTTCCGCGAGATTGAAGAGTCGCAACGCGCCTTCGCGACACGCGCCGTTGCCTGGGACATGGATACCAACAACAACCGACGCATGGCTTACAACTACTACTTCCGTCGCGCTGCACAACAGCAATCCTGACGGTCAGTCACTAGCCAAAACCAAAAACACCATTCTCGGCATCATCAGAATGGTGTTTTTGTTCTACACAACTCGGCTCAGTGCTATCGCAATATCAACCGGGGGGCATTAGCAGTTTAATGTCCCCTGGTTCTTCGGGTTCACCACCATGCAAAACATACTTCACCGAATAGACTGGATAAACACGAAGGTTGGCCATTTTTTCAGCTGGTTCGTGTTTGCCCTTACGTTGTTCGTTACCTACGAGGTCATTTCGCGGTACGCCTTCGGAAATCCCCGTCCTTGGGCCTTCGATGCCATGAACATGATGTACGGCACGCTGTTCATGATGGCCGGGGCCTACGCACTCAGCACCAACGCCCATGTCCGGGGCGATGTGCTTTACGGCTTTCTTCCCATCCGTGTACAAGCCACCATCGACCTCACCCTGTATTTAGTCTTTTTCATCCCTGGCATCGTCGCTCTGGTCTGGGCGGGCTACAGCTATGCGGCCGAGTCCTTTGCCATTAATGAACACTCCACCGTGACCGCCGACGGCCCTCCAATCTACCCCTTCAAGGCCATGATTCCTTTGGCCGGCCTTGCCTTGTTGCTCCAGGGGTTTGCCGAAATCGCGCGCTGCGTCATATGCCTGAAGAACGGGGCCTGGCCCAAGCGCATTGATGACATTGAAGAAGTCGACGTCGACACACTTAAAGAAATGGTCACACAAACAGAAGCGGTTGTTCCGGAAGCCTCCGTTGCACCCAATCCGAAACTGCAGGGAGAAGTGCAATGAGAAAAGAGGCGTGGTTTGGGGTTGCATTTCTGGCGGCCGTCGTAGGGCTGCTGCTTATTCTTACTCCCCCGTTTGCCGAAATGACTGACTCTCACGTCGGTTTGCTCATGCTGGGGCTCATTGTTGTCACCATCATGCTCGGATTTCCAACAGCGTTCACCCTCATGGGCATGGGCGTTGGCTTTGCTTTTTATGCCTACCGCGACATGGGCATGGAAACCGCGTGGGAACAAACACTTGATTTGATGGTGCTGCGCACTTATGCGGTCATGACCAATGACGTGCTCATTGCCGTTCCCTTATTCATTTTCATGGGATACCTGATCGAGCGGGCAAACCTGATTGAGCGCTTGTTCAAGATTCTTCACGTCGTCATGGCGCGCGTGCCGGGATCGTTGGCGGTAGCCACAGTTCTGACGTGTGCGATCTTTTCCACTGCCACGGGTATTGTCGGTGCTGTCGTAACGCTGATGGGCTTGCTAGCTTTGCCAGTCATGTTGAACGCCAACTACAACGTTCGGCTTGCTGCAGGGTCCATCACGGCGGGCGGCGGGCTGGGTATTTTATTGCCACCGTCCATTATGCTGATTGTGTATGGGGCAGTGGCGGGCGTTTCCGTTGTCAAGCTGTATGCCGGCGCTGTGTTTCCTGGCATGTTGCTTGCCGGGCTCTATATCGCCTACATCCTCATCATTTCCAAACTTAAGCCTCAGCTCGCTCCACCGCTGACTGACGACGAGCGTGTGATGCCACTCAGCGCCTTATCCGCCCAAATCGAACAAACGTTTGGCCAAAAGGCGGTGCCCGCGCTGTACAAAGCGGCACGAACACGACAAGACCGGCATGTCGCCAAACACGCGTCGCGCGAGCTGGCGCTCACCGTCGTCCCGGCATTGGTACTGGTGCTGTTTTTGGGCTATTCATATCTGTCCGTCACCAAGCCCGATCCCGTTGAAGATCCGGCGCTGGCCATGCTCAGCCTGGACGCGGCCGACGATTTTTCGTTTGACTTCGACACCGGCCTTGAAGAGCCACTAACCAGCTTCGATAACGACATTGGTCTCATCAGCGACGAACCCGACCCCGCCACCGATGCGGCGTCGGCAGATGCCGCGCCTGATGACGTGTCAGAAAACCCGCGTAAGCCCGCACCCACCGCGTTTTGGATATTTGCCGGGGTTATTGGGGCATTGCTGGCAATTTTTTACGCGTTCTTCACCATCCAGAAACTTGAAGTTTTCAAGCAGATGATCACGTCGTTCTTCCCGCTTGCCATTTTGGTGGCAGCCGTCCTGGGAAGTATTGTGTTCGGGTTTGCCACCCCGGCCGAAGCCGCCGCCATGGGCGCGTTCGGAGGAATGGTGCTGGCCATTCTTTACCGACGGTTTAATTTCAAGACACTTCAAGAATCCGTACACCTCACCGCCAAGACAACCGCCATGGTGTGCTGGCTGTTTGTAGGGTCAAGCATCTTCGCGGCCGCCTTTGCCTTGCTGGGCGGGCAAGAATTGATCAACGCGTGGGTCATCTCCATGGACCTTACGCCCGTTCAGTTTCTGATCATGGCACAGGTGCTGATATTCATGCTCGGATGGCCGCTTGAGTGGACAGAAATCATCGTCATCTTTATGCCGATTTTCATCCCTCTGGTTCACCATTTTGGCATTGACCCCTTGTTCTTCGGTTTGCTGGTCGCGTTAAACTTGCAGACCTCGTTCCTGACACCGCCGGTGGCCATGTCCGCCTTCTACCTGAAAGGGGTTGCTCCAGCACACGTGTCACTAAACCAAATCTTCCTTGCGGCATTGCCGTTTGTGGGGCTGCAAGTCATTACAATCGCATTGATGTACATTTTCCCGGGCATTGGCCTGTGGCTACCTAGCCAGCTTTACTAGAAGCTAAACCACAAAACGGGCCCTTACATGCTGGGGCCAACTTAATGGAGCATCCGCTGGCGGGTGCTCCATTTTTTTGCTATACCCGTTTGCATGCAACGACAAATCCGACGACTGCTGTTTGTGGCCGCCGCTACGCTGGCCGCACCGGTGTACGCGAGCAATGCAACGGACGGCTCCGATAGCCTGTGCATGACACGCTACAACGACCAAATCCGGTTAACCACTCCGACAGGCATTGCAGTGCCAGTGGTCAGCCCCATTGTGCTGACCTGCCGTGGCCACATTGATGCCGGATTAGCGGTACACAGGGGTCGCAACACCCAAGCACAACTACAACTTCAGCATCAGCAGGACGGCGAATGGTTAACCGTGGCACAAGGCCGGCAGATCACGCACGCCGTACACGCGGGCACATGGCGGCTTGTCTTGCTGCATTCCGGTGCACAGGGTGCCACGTTTGACGGGTCGCTACGCTATTCAATTCCACGGCCCTGACCGATTCAGCACGCCTCGACAACTCGACGCGTCTCAGCATCTCGACGTGCCTGAACTCGTCCGATACCGATCCACTTCGCAGCCCTAAAATGGCCGTAACAATTGGCCACGACAGACGCATATCTATAAGAGATCGCTTCAAAACTATTACAGAACTCCGCCGTTTGGTCGGGGTTATTTCAAACCACTTCAAATTTGCGAATCGCGCTTGCCCTTCATCTGCCGCGTTAATACGCTGGTCAACAGTTAGTGCATTGCTGCGGCATTTCCGGCCGACACCAATTAACAAGATGGAGGTTAACCATGCGCTCACAATATCAACGAATCGCCCGTATTCTGATGGTCGGTATCGCCGCCGTTGC
>JAJUIY010000064.1 GCA_029267415.1 Alcaligenaceae bacterium | reverse complement strand
GTAACCCTACGTGCAGTGCCGTTTATAGGGATGGCGCGCGGGGGCGCGGTTTCCGGCCACAAGCCGGTGGGCGTATGATTCATTATGCCAAGCGTCGGCCAATTGAACAGCACAAGATCTGGAGACACATTGCATGAAAACCATTGAATACTATTTTTCGCCACAGTCGCCGTGGTCGTATCTGGGGCACCAGCGTTTGCTTGATATTGCCGCACGCCATGGGGCACAGGTTGACCCGCGTCCCGTCGCCTTAAGCAAGGTGATTTTTCCGAATTCGGGCGGGGTGCCGCTGAAGCAGCGTGCGCCACAGCGTCAGGCGTACCGACTGGTGGAATTGAAACGCTGGAAAGAGCATCTGGGCCTGCCGCTCAACGTGCATCCCCAGTATTTCCCGGTGGCTGATGACGAGCCGGCTACCTTGCTTATTGCCGCCGCCATCAACCAGGCCGGCAAAGACGATGCCTTGCGATTGATGCACGCGGTTTATCGCGCTGTGTGGGTCGACGACAAAGACATTGCCAACCCGGACACGCTGGTTGAACTGGCCAATGGCTGTGGCTTGGACGGGCAGGCATTACTTGCCGCGCAGGAGGACGCGCGCAAGCTGGTGGACAGGTACACGCAGGCTGCCATGGAACGGCAGGTTTTTGGGGCACCGTGGTACGTGTACAACGACGAGTCATTCTGGGGACAAGATCGGCTCGACTTTCTGGAGCGCGCTCTGGCATCGGAAAAGTAGCCCACAGGCCTTCGCTATACGCCGCAGCAATGCGGCGCTTTACGCGGTTGGCACGGCAGCCACGCCGCAATTCTGTGCCTTGTTAATCCGGTAAACCGCGCCGCTTCAAGGTCTGGGCCGTTTACCGGTGTTTTCAAACTTTTCATTTTCGTGGCACACAATATGTTGTATATTGGGGCCTAAAGCAATACTAAGTGTTGTGCCAAGCGTCGGGTAGCCGTTTGGCTGAAAAACAGCTCTTTTCTTACGTAAATTCAAGTCTCTCGAATACTTTTGACCGTGCGTCCAACACGGCAGGCGGCATGCTGTCGCCATGCATTTGGCGCACGTCCATCACAAGGAATGCGCCGTGAAGCTCGAACAACCCGAAATCATGATGGTCACTAAACGTGACGGACGTACCGAACCCATCGATCTGGACAAAATCCATCGCGTTATCGACTGGGCAGCTGAAGGGCTGGAAAACGTCTCCGTGTCGCAAGTCGAGCTTCGCTCGCACATTCAGTTTTACGAAGGCATTCGCACCAGCGATATTCACGAAACTATCATCAAGTCGGCCGCTGACCTGATTTCAGAAGAAACGCCCGACTATCAGTACCTGGCGGCGCGCCTTGCCATTTTTCATCTGCGCAAGATTGCCTACGGCCAGTTCGAGCCCCCGCATTTGTACGATCACGTCCAAAAGCTTACCAGCATGGACAAGTACGACCCGCACATTTTGCAAGACTACAGCCGCGACGAATTCAACGAGCTTAACGACCATATCGATCACTGGCGCGATATGAATTTTTCGTACGCTGCGGTGCAACAGCTTGAGGGCAAGTACCTGGTACAAAACCGGGTTACCGGCGAAATCTACGAAAGCCCGCAGTTTTTGTACATGCTGGTGGCCATGTGCCTGTTTGCCAACTATCCGGCGCAAACACGCCTGTCGTACGTGAAGCGGTTTTACGACGCCGCGTCGCAATTCAAGATCTCGTTGCCCACGCCCATCATGTCGGGCGTGCGCACACCCACGCGCCAGTTCAGCTCGTGCGTGCTGATTGAAAGCGACGACAGCCTGGACAGCATCAACGCCACCACCAGTGCCATCGTGCGCTATGTGTCGCAGCGCGCCGGTATCGGCATCAATGCCGGCCGCATCCGTGCCCTGGGCAGCGAAATCCGTGGCGGCGAAGCCCAGCACACCGGCTGTATTCCTTTCTTCAAAATGTTCCAGGCGGCGGTTAAATCATGCTCGCAAGGGGGGGTGCGCGGCGGCGCGGCCACCTTGTTCTATCCACTCTGGCATCTGGAAATTGAAAGCCTGCTGGTGCTGAAAAACAACCGCGGTATTGAAGAAAACCGCGTGCGCCATCTTGACTATGGGGTGCAAATCAACAAGCTGATGTACGAGCGCCTGATCAAGGGCCAGAACATTACGCTGTTTTCTCCGCACGATGTGCCCGGCCTGTACGACGCCTTCTTTGTGGATCAAGACGAATTTGAGCGCTTGTATCAGCAGTACGAACAAGACCCGTCCATTCGCAAACGCACTCTGCCGGCCGTCGAGCTGTTTTCGCTGATGATGCAAGAGCGTGCCGGCACCGGCCGCATCTACATTCAGAACGTAGACCATTGCAACACGCACAGCCCGTTCGACCCCAAGCAAGCGCCCGTGCGCATGTCTAACCTGTGTATGGAAATCGCGCTGCCCACCAAGCCGCTGGACGACCTCAACGACGCCAGTGGCGAAATTGCCCTGTGCACGCTGTCGGCCATTAACCTGGGTGCGTTGGAATCGCTGGACGAGCTGGAAGGCATCGCTGATCTGGTGGTGCGCGCGCTGGACGCTCTGCTCGACTACCAGGATTACCCCGTAAAGGCGGCGTTCAATTCCACCGAGAAGCGCCGCGCCTTGGGCGTGGGCGTAATCAACTTTGCCTACTACCTGGCCAAGAACGGCACGCGCTATTCCGACGAAGCGGCTCTTGCCTTGACGCATCGCACGTTCGAGGCCATCCAGTACTACCTGCTGAAAGCATCGGTACAACTGTCGCGCGAATATGGGCCGTGCAAAGGCTTCAAAGAAACCACGTATGCGGCCGGTATGTTGCCGATTGATACCTACAAGAAGGACCTTGACGACATCTGCGCCGAGCCGTTGCATCTCGACTGGGAGGCGCTGCGTGCCGAAATTCAGGCCGACGGCCTGCGTAACTCCACATTGACGGCACTGATGCCCTCTGAAACGTCCAGCCAGATCGCCAACGCCACCAACGGCATCGAGCCGCCACGGGGCTTGGTGTCGGTCAAGCAGTCAAAAGACGGCATTTTGCGTCAGGTCGTGCCCGACTTTGAGCGCCTGAAAGACCAGTACGAATTGCTTTGGCAAATGCCCAACAACGAGGGCTACCTGAAATTGGTGGCCGTGATGCAAAAATTTGTGGATCAGTCGATTTCGGCCAATACCAGCTACGATCCGGCCCGCTTTGAGGGCGGCCGTGTGCCCATGCGCCAGTTGCTGAAAGATCTGCTGCTTTCGTACAAGTACGGCATCAAAACGCTGTACTACCACAACACGCGTGACGGCGCTAAAGACAACCATGACGAAGTGGGCGACGATTGCGAAAGCGGCGCCTGCAAGATTTAACGACAGGATTCAACACCAACCATGGCATACAGTATTTTTCCGAAGATCGACAACGACCAGCTGAAGGAGCCCATGTTTTTTGGGCAGCCGGTTAACGTTGCCCGGTACGATCAGCAAAAGTACCCGATTTTTGAAAAGCTGATTGAAAAACAGCTGTCATTTTTCTGGCGGCCCGAAGAAGTGGATATTTCGCAGGACCGTATCGACTATCAGGGCCTGCCGGAGCACGAAAAGCATATTTTCATCAGCAACCTGAAGTATCAGACGCTGCTGGATTCCATACAGGGGCGCAGCCCCAATGTGGCGTTTCTTCCGCTGGTGTCGCTGCCCGAAGTGGAAACCTGGATCGAAACCTGGGCGTTTTCCGAGACTATCCATTCGCGGTCGTATACGCACATCATCCGAAATATCGTTAACGATCCCTCAGTAATCTTTGACGACATTGTGCGCAACGAACACATCCGCCTGCGCGCCAGCGACATCTCGCAGTATTACGATGACCTCATCCACAGCACCATGCTGTTTTCCACGCTGGGGGCGGGTGAGCACGTCATCAATGGCGAAACGCATAATGTGAGCCTGTACGAACTCAAGAAAAAGCTTTATCTGTGCCTGATGAGCGTCAATATTCTTGAGGCCATTCGCTTCTATGTCAGCTTTGCGTGCTCGTTTGCTTTTGCCGAGCGCAAACTGATGGAGGGCAATGCCAAAATCATTCGCCTGATTGCCCGCGACGAAGCCCTGCACATGACCAGTACCCAGCACATGCTTAATATCATGCGCTCGGGGCAAGATGACCCTGAATTCGCCACCATTGCCCGCGAAGTAGAGCAAGAATGCTTCAACATGTTCAAAGACGCGGCCATGCAAGAGAAACGCTGGGCTGAATACCTGTTTCAGGGTGGCTCCATGATTGGCCTGAATAAAGACATTCTTAGCCAGTACGTGGAATACATCACCAATATCCGCATGGGGGCTGTGGGCCTGAAGCCGGCATTCGAAGGGGCGCGTAATAACCCCATCCCCTGGATCAACACGTGGCTGTCGTCAGACTCCGTCCAGGTGGCGCCCCAAGAGGTCGAGATCAGTTCGTACCTGGTCGGACAGATTGATTCTGAAGTGTCGGCCGACGACTTGAGCGGGTTCGAGTTGTGACCAGTGTCACCACCACAGATCGCCATTTTCACCTGCTCGACGGTGAAACCTTGCTGGATGGCCTGGAGCGCACTGGTCACGAGGTCGACTACCAGTGCCGCAGTGGCTATTGTGGTGTGTGCCGGCTAACCTTGCTGTCGGGGGAGGTCAGCTACGACGACCCCCCGCTGGCCTATGTGGGCCAGTCAGAAATTTTGCCGTGTTGCTGCAAAGTAACCCAGCCCATCCATGTTGAGTGTCGCGTTTCCGGACAGGCCGAGCTGCCGCTGGAGCTCGAGCAACAATTTTTGGATTTGTAGGGGCGGCGTCGATGTCGATATCGACGGAGCCGTGCTCGCAGGGCAGGGTGGACTGCGCTACTTCTTCCCGGTTTGCTCGTATCCATCCGGCGTCAACGCGTCGGTCAGCGCGATTCTTTGCCGTAGACAAATTTGGGCATGCTCCACCCGTAGCGCAGCGCCAGCAGGCGTAATGCCAGGCCGATGGTCATGGCGCCGCCGGTAACGATGTCGTGGTCCAACCCCAGCGCCAGGCCACCCACGTAGAGCAAGCCGGTCAGGATAGACACCGTGGCGTATAGTTCGGCCCGAAATAGCAAGGGAATGGTGCTGCACAGCATGTCGCGCAGCACCCCGCCCACGCAGCCCGTGATCATGCCAGAGGCAATCACCACCACAACGGGCATATTCAGGTTCAGTGCCACGTTGCAGCCAATCACGGTAAATACCACCAGGCCGACCGCATCCAGAAACAGAAATATTTTGCGCAGCTTGTGCATGTAACGCGCGACGGCGATGGTAAAGAGCGCGGCCCCGCCGGTGATGAGCAGGTACGAGGGGTGCGCCACCCAAGTCAGTGGATAGTGGCCAAGCAACACATCGCGCACCGAGCCGCCGCCCAAGGCGGTCACGCAGCCCAGCAGACACACGCCTACCCAGTCCATTTCACGTCGGCCCGCGGCAATGGCCGCCGTCATGGCTTCAGCGGTAATGGCGATCATAAAAAGGTTCTGTAAAAACGCAGTAGTTTCGACGGTTTGAATCATGGGGGGGCCAGCAGGGTTCGGGTAAGACAACAGCATGCCGGCGTTGGGTGCGCCGCGTATACAACAGGGTTTGCTGCAGAACACGGCCCCAGTGGTGCCGCGTTCTGGCACTATAGTATGACAACGGCGGCACAACGGTGGGTCACACAACCACCACTGGCATGTGCCGGGATTTCACGGAGGGCCAAACGATGAGGGCACACCGTATTTTGGTTGCCTTGGCGGTAGCCTTCGGGCTGGCAGCTTGTGCCGGCGCGCCCAGCAGCCGGGACGAAGCCGTCACCCATTCGGTTGAAGTGTATGAATTGACCAGTGCGTTTTTTCAGACCGCTACCCTGCGGTCGCAAAGCTTGCGTTGGCAAACCGATGCCGGCGGTTTTCGCTGGCCGGTGGGCATCACGCTGAACGCGTGGGCGCATCAGAGCATGGTGGAGGACAACGTTGACCGTTGGCTTCAGTTTAGACATGATTTGTTGTACCCGGGCGATGCGCTGGACGACGCGTATGAGTTGGCCGACGCGATGCGTAATGATATGGCCCGCCAATGTGGCAACGTGCAGATGTGGGCTGACGGCGAAGCCATTGCCTTGCCGGTGGACTATGTAAGCGCCCAGGTTTTTACCGACCGCACCCGCATGCCTGCGCCGGTCACCGACGTGCAACCTGATCCCCTGGAAAGCATTGTGGAAGACAACCCTCCCTATCGGCTGGTGGTGTCCACACGCTTCCATGTCCAACCCGATGACGACATCTTTGCCCGCCTGGTATCGGCGCAGGCGCTCCGTTACGACCTGTGTGGGCCGGCGGCCGCGGCGACACCAGATGAACTTGACGGCCTGCGCCAAGTCTATCAATGGCGGCGCCAATAGTTTTATGGCATTCACAGTGGTGCGTCCGTGATCGCACGGGTGCAATCGCCATATGCGGCGGGACACATTGGTCCCGCACCGCCCGGACGGCCGCCCGTATTGCCGTATAGTAAAAGGCAGAATTAAACGAGGGGTAGACATGACTCACGAAGCTCGGCCCGGTACAACAAGCAAGATCAAGCTCCTTGAAAAGGTGGGGTTGGGTGATATTGACGTGGCGTTCACCCAGTCAGGCGAGGGTGCCCCCGTGGTGCTCATACATGGCTTGGGTGAAGACCACGCCAGTTGGGATCCAGTGGTCAATCGACTGAACAACGGCTACCGCGCCTATACACCCGACCTTCGCGGTCACGGTGCCACCACTTTGGGCGATGCCCAGGGTTCGCTGTCGCAGCTGGGCGCCGATCTGCTCGCCTTCCTTACCGAAGTCAGCGGGCCGGCGGTGTGTGTGGGGTTTTCCTTGGGCGGGGTCATTGTGCTTGAAGCCGCGCTGCAAAACCCGTCGCTGGTGCGGCAGGCGGTGGTGGTGGGTACGTCAAGCAAAGTGGGGCGCGCCGCCGCCAACTTCTTTCGGCAACGCATTGAACAGGCCCAGTCTGACCTGGACGCGTTCAAGGCATCGCTGGCTCAGGATACCGCTGCCCAAATCGCACGTAATCGCGATGCGGTGGCGCACACAGTGGCTGCGCGGTTGAAGGCGGTGGGCGATGGCGCAGGCTATGTGAACGCAGCGCAGGCGATGGTTGGGCTTGCCGAAGCGCCCCTCACTGAACGCTTGCGCGGTATACAGGTGCCGGTGTCGATTATTCAGGGTATGGACGATACATTCTGCCCACCGAAGGCGGCAGAAATCATGCGCGAAGCGATGCCCGATGCCGGTTACTTCGAAATTCCCGACACGGGGCACTTGATGTCCGTAGACCAGCCCGACTTATTGGCGCAGGCCCTTACTGCCGCGTTGCTTTCCTGCGGTGGTGTCACGTGGCGCTTGCAACAGCACCGTGAATGACGGCGCGTATTGCTATCACGCCAAATCACCATCAGGCTAAATTGCATCGGCCAGTTTCAGTCGGGCCAAATTCACGCCAGGCCATATTCCAGTCAGGCAAGGTTGCGGCTGGGTGCCACATCAAGATTCAGCACCGGGCCGGCCGGCACAATCCCGTTGGGGTTAATGGTTTTGTGGCTGCGATAGTAATGCTGTTTGATGTGATCAAAATTAACTGTGTCAGCCACGCCGGGCCATTGGTATAGCTCACGCGTATAGCTCCACAGGTTGTCGTAATCGGCCAGCTTTTTAAGGTTGCATTTGAAGTGTCCGTGGTACACGGGATCAAAGCGGATCAGCGTTGTAAACAACCGCCAATCAGCTTCCGTTAGCTGGTCACCCAGCAAGAAGCGTTGATGCGCCAGGCTGGCGTCAAGCTGGTCAAGGGCGTCAAACAGTTTTTGCACTTCCGCTTCGTAAACGTCCTGCTCGGTCGCGAAACCGGCCTTATACACCCCGTTGTTGATGTTTTCATAAACGTGGGCGTTGATGGCGTCAATTTCAGGACGCAGCTCGGCCGGGTAGTAGTCACCCTCGCGCGCGCCAATGCCGTCAAAGGCGGAATTGAACATGCGGATGATTTCGGCCGATTCATTGCTGACGATGGTGTCGCGTTCCAGATCCCAAAGCACCGGCACCGTCACGCGCCCGGTATAACTGGGGTTGGCCCGCAAATAGACCTGGTACATATAACGGGCCTGGCCTACCGGATCCGGGACAACGCCCGGCCCGGGTTCGAACGTCCAGCCATTCTCGGCCATCAAGGGATTGACGACGGACACGCTGATCATGTCTTCCAGCCCTTTCAGGGCACGCATAATCAGGGTTCGGTTGGCCCACGGGCAGGCCAGTGACACATACAGGTGGTAGCGGCCGGGTTCGGCTTTGAAGCCGCCCTCGCCGCTGGGGCCGGGCTGACCGTCGGCGGTGATCCAGTTGCGAAACTGGGCGTCGCTGCGCACAAACCGTCCGCCCGTCGACGACGTGTCATACCATTGGTCGTGCCATTGTCCGTCTATCAAAAGTCCCATGATGAATCCGTATTATTGAACAACTGCTTCCAGCGCGATGTCGAGCATCACTTCGTCGCTCACCGCCGGGGCGTGCTTGTCCGCGTTGAAATCGCTGCGCTTGATCACTGCCGTGGCGTTGGCGCCAATGGCGTCTTTCTGCAGCATGGGGTGGGGGCCGTTAAAGAACGACGTGATCGTCAGCGTAACGGGCTTGGTAATGCCTTTGATCGTCAGGTCGCCTTCGATGCTGACCGGCTGGCCGTCTTCAAACACCACATTGTTCGACGTGAACGTGGCGGTGGGGAACTGTGCGGTGTCCAGAAAATCTTCGCTCTGGATATGTTGGTCGAACAGTTCGAAGCCGGTGTCGATGGAGGTCATGTCGATGGTGACGTCAACTTCTGCCGTTTCGGCTTCTTTGTCCAGAACCACCGTACCCGAGGTTTTGTTGAAGCGCAGAATTTGCTTGGACAAGCCCATGTGGTTGTACGAAAAACGGGGGAACGTGTGGCTTTGGTCGATGACATAGGTCTCGGGGGCAGCAAATGCCGGGCCTGCTACGACGGAAGCGAATAATGCGGCGATCAGAGTTTTCTTCATGGTGTTTCCTGTAAAAAGTTCAAAAAAAGGGGCCAAATGGCTGTTATGGTTGCGCTACGATGTGGAAGTTGATCTGGATGTCGTCAGCCACAATGCTGACGTCACCCCACGGGCCTTCCCCGATACCAAAATCGGTACGCTGAAAGGTGAAATTTCCTTCAAAGACACCGTTGTCACCGTTTTCGGTAAAGGTGAATGGAACTGTCACGGGGCGTGTCTGGCCTTTAATGGTCAGGTCGCCGGTAACTTCATACTGCTGGTCGCCCGCTGACGTAACCTGGGTGGATGTAAACGTGGCTACCGGGTGGTCGGCCAGGCTTAACCATTCCGGTTTTTCCAGCTCGGTATTGGCGTCTGGATAACCGGCATCAATGCTGGCCAACGGGATCTCAAGCGTCACTTGCGCAGCTTCCGGGTTGTCGGTGTCAAAGCTGAATTGCGTCGCTTTAACCTCGCCGAAGCCGCCTTCCATACCCACGCCCATCTGGCTGTAGGCGAACGATACACGGCTGGCTTCAGTATCCAGCGTGGAAAACTGGGCGGCCGCGGCGGTGCCCAAAAGGCCAACGCCCAGGGCGGCGCCAAGTGCCAGCCGGCGCAATACGCTAGGGGTGAATGTTGATGGCATAAGTGCTCTCCGTTAGCCCCGCTGCAAAAAAGGCAGCAGGTTAGGTTGGATCCGGGTGTCTGGTTTATGGCTTAAGGCTTATGCCTTACGCTTTTCAAGCACGGGCAGCATGCGAACCAGTACGGTGTCTTTCTTGATGAAGTGGTGCTGTAATGCGGCGCCTACATGTCCAATGACCGTTACAAGAAGCAAATAGTTCAATGTTACGTGGACCACGCGTAGTGTTTCGCCCAGGCTTTCGCTTTTGGACACCAGGTCGGGCAGGGGCACTACGCCAAACCACACCACCTGAAAGCCCTGGGCCGAGCTCATCAGCCAGCCGCTGAACGGGATGGCCAGCATCAGCACATACAGTAGCCAATGGCCGGCATGCGCCATAAATTGTGAACGTGGCCCCATGGTATTGGGTAACGCGGGCACGGGGTGGGTAAGACGCCAGGCCAAGCGTACGACGGCCAGCAGCAGCAATCCAATGCCGGCCCATTTGTGCCACGAATAAAGCTTCAGCTTGTTGGGCGACAGCGGCAGGCCTTCCATGTAGAAGCCCAGCGCAAAGGTCGCAATCAGGCCAAGGGCAATCAACCAGTGCAGAAAAATGGCGGTACGGGTGTAGCGGTTGTTCATAGTGATTCCGAAGGCTTGTGTTGGTTGCGGCTAATGAAGGGTGGGTTCCGCGCCCTGATTCGCGACGCATCTTGTTTGACCTCAATAACAGCAGTTTATTCCATATAAAAATGGAGAAAAACCATTCTTTTGCGTTATCATAATTCCAATATTGGAACAATGCTGAGGTAATGCCATGTCATCACTCAAGTTATATGCCAACGATCTGATTCTTTTTGCACACGTGGCCGATGCCGGCAGTTTTACGCGGGCCTCTGACCTGACCGGGCTGCCCAAATCGACCTTGTCGCGGCGCCTCACTGAACTGGAGAATGCGTTTGGCGAACGGCTGATGCAACGCAGCACGCGGCAGCTTGTGCTGACGGAGTTTGGCGAAAGCATGCTCGAACACGCCCGCCGCCTGATGGATGAATCCGATGCCGCCACGGCGCTGGCTTTGCATCGAAGGGCCGAGCCTTACGGCACGCTGCGAGTTTCCATGCCACCGGAATATCACGAGTTGTCCATGGTGCAGGTGGTCTGCGAATTTACACGGCGCTATCCCGATGTTCGGCTGGAAATCGATTTGTCGGCCCGTCGCGTTGATATTGTGGCCGAGCGCTTTGACGTGGCGGTACGTGCCGCCACCCGCCTGCCGGACGACAGCTCGCTGGTGGCGCGCCACATCATGACGATGCAAAACTCTTTGTATGCCAGCCCGAAGTACCTGCGTCGCTATGGGAAGGCGCTTGAGCCTGATGACTTGCTCGAGCATAACGGCCTGGTGCTCGTAACCAGCGCCGGTGAGCCGCAATCCTGGCATTTGCAGCGCGGCAGTGACCGTTGGGAGGGACTTCCACGCCGTACGCTGTCAGCCAATTCGCTGGGCATGCAACAGGCACTTTCGGTGGAGGGGCTGGGTATTGTGGGCTTATCAGACCATTTTGCCCAGCCGCTGGTGCAACAGGGCGTGCTGCAACGGGTGTTGCCGGAGTGGAATTTGCCCCACACCACCATCTGGTGCGTTACACCCGGACGGCGTTTGTTGCCACAGCGGACGTTGGCCTTTATTGATGTCTTTAAAGAAGTGCTGTCCGGGGGTGACAGGCAGTGACTTGTGCCTCGGCAGTTGCGCCTGCTTTCGTCGAAGCTTGTCGGCTGTCATTCCTGAACACGGGCAGGTGTCGATTTCCGCAACCTTTTGTGTCTTTGATAGGGCTTTGATCAACAAAAATAGCCAGCTAAAGTCGGCTGTCGC
>JAJUIY010000041.1 GCA_029267415.1 Alcaligenaceae bacterium | reverse complement strand
TACATCAACTCGCCGGGTGGCTCGGTGTATGCCGGTATGGCCATTTACGACACGATGCGGTTTGTGAAGCCGGACGTCTCTACCCTGTGCACGGGGCTTGCTGCCAGCATGGGTGCATTTTTGCTGGCCGCCGGTACCAAAGGTAAGCGTTACAGCCTGCCCAACTCGCGCATCATGATCCACCAGCCGTCCGGGGGTGCGCAAGGCCAGGCGTCTGACATTCAAATTCAGGCGAAGGAAATTATCAGCCTTCGCGAGCGTCTGAACGCCATTCTGGCCGAAAACACGGGGCAGCCCATTGAGCGCATCCGCGAGGACACCGAGCGTGACCACTTCATGTCAGCGGAAGATGCGGTATCGTATGGTTTGGTCGACAAGATGTTGGTTTCTCGCGCTGACGAGGCCTAACCTGACCCTGCCTCTGGTGGCGGCCTGTGTGCCGTTGTCAGCATTATTATCTGACAGGCCACCCCGGCCTGTCGTCTGACTGTATTTGAAAGCTCTATGCCCGAAACCAAAGGATCGGCCGACGAAAAAGTGCTGCATTGCTCGTTCTGCAACAAGAGCCAGCATGAAGTACGCAAGCTTATTGCGGGCCCGTCGTCGGTGTTTATCTGTGATGAATGCATTGACTTGTGCAATGACATCATCCTTGAAGAGTCGCAAGAAGCGGCTCGCGATGCCGTGCGCAACGAATTGCCCACGCCGCGCAAGATCAAGGAATTCCTTGATGGTTATGTTATAGGCCAAGAAAAGCCCAAGCGCACCTTGGCCGTGGCGGTCTACAACCACTACAAGCGTATCCGGCAAGGCGAGGTCAAGGGCGACGATGTCGAGCTATCCAAAAGCAACATCTTGCTGATTGGCCCCACCGGTTCCGGTAAAACTTTGCTGGCACAAACGCTGGCGCGCATGCTGGACGTCCCCTTTGTGATGGCCGATGCCACCACCTTGACCGAAGCCGGCTATGTGGGCGAAGACGTCGAAAACATCATCCAAAAGCTGCTGCAAAGTTGCGATTATGATGTCGAAAAGGCGCAGCGTGCCATCGTCTACATTGACGAGATCGATAAGATTTCACGCAAGGCCGATAACCCTTCCATTACCCGCGATGTGTCGGGCGAGGGTGTACAGCAGGCCCTGCTGAAACTTATCGAAGGTACTGTTGCCTCTGTACCCCCGCAAGGTGGGCGCAAGCACCCCAATCAAGATTTCGTCCAGATCGACACCACCAATATCCTGTTCATTGTGGGCGGGGCTTTTGACGGCCTTGAAAAGGTTATTCAAGACCGCACCGAAAAATCGGGTATCGGGTTCTCGGCGTCAGTTCATGCTCGCTCCGAACGTGGCGTTGGCGAACTTTTCGCCGAGGTCGAGCCGGAAGATCTCATCAAGTTTGGGCTTATCCCCGAACTGGTGGGCCGCTTGCCCGTGGTGGCCACGCTCGAAGAACTCACCGAAGACACCTTGGTGCGTATCTTGACCGAGCCCAATAACGCCTTGATCAAGCAATTCCAGAAGCTCTTCGAAATGGAAGAGGTTGAGCTTGAGGTCACGCCTGAGGCACTTAAGGCTATTGCCAAGGCCGCCATCAAGCGTCGTACCGGCGCACGCGGCTTGCGCACCATTCTTGAGCAGGCGTTGCTCGACACGATGTACGACTTGCCGTCCACGGACAACGTGGCCAAGGTGGTTCTCGACGAAGACACCATTACCGGTAAGGGATCGCCCGTACTGGTGCACCACGACGGCAGCCATGGCAAGGCCATTCCCGAAGGCCGCAAAAAGGTCAGCGGGGCCGCCGCCTGAAAAGAATTATAAAGTCGTGGTTAAAAAGCTCGACGCAGACTTGAAATATTAAGTATCGTCACCACATAAGCACCATCAGTTAGCCATGGGGACACCCAACGGTGTTCCTGTTGGCTTTAGGTAAAACTTAAGGAATTTGCTATGTCTGCGAGTCAGATTTCAACTACAGAACACACTCAGATGCCGCTGTTGCCTTTGCGCGACGTGGTGGTGTTCCCGCACATGGTGCTCCCTTTATTTGTTGGCCGGCCGCGTTCCATCAAAGCGCTCGAGCTGGCAATGGAGGAAGGTAACAAAATCATGCTGGTGGCTCAAAAGTCTGCCAGCAAGGACGACCCCAACCCGGAAGATTTGTACGAAATCGGCTGTGCGGCCAACGTCTTGCAGCTGTTAAAGTTGCCCGACGGCACGGTAAAAGTGCTGGTCGAAGGCCTGCAACGTGCCCGTATTGCCACAGTCAGTGACGAAGAAACGCATTTCATGGCGTCGGTGGTTGGGCTCGATTCCGAAACTACAATCGAGACCGAGGCCGAGGCGCTGCGTCGTACCGTCGTGGGACAGTTTGAGCAATACGTCAAGCTCAACAAAAAAATCCCGCAAGAAATTCTCTCGTCCCTTACGTCCATTGATGAAGCGGGACGACTGGCCGATACCATCGCAGCCCACCTGCCGCTGAAGCTCGAGCAAAAGCAAGCTTTGCTGGAAGTCACCGACACCGTCGGCCGGCTCGAGCAATTGCTGGCCCAGCTTGAATCCGAAATCGACATTCTTCAGGTCGAGAAGCGGATTCGCGGCCGCGTCAAAAAGCAGATGGAGAAAAGCCAGCGCGACTACTACCTGAACGAACAGGTCAAAGCCATCCAGAAAGAGCTGGGTGAAGGGGAAGAGGGCGCCGACATCGAAGAGCTGGAAAAGAAAATTGCCAGCTCGCGTATGCCGAAAGAGGCTCGTAAAAAAGCCGAAGCCGAGCTTAAAAAGCTTAAGCTCATGTCGCCGATGTCGGCCGAAGCTACCGTGGTGCGTAACTATATCGACACCTTGGTGGGCTTGCCCTGGCACAAGAAAAGCCGCATCAACAAGTCCATCGCCAATGCTCAAACCGTACTCGACGAAGATCACTTCGGCCTCGAGAAGGTCAAAGAGCGCATTGTCGAGTACTTGGCGGTACAGCAACGTGTTGATCGCTTGAAAGCCCCCATTCTGTGCTTGGTGGGCCCCCCAGGTGTGGGTAAAACCTCGCTGGGTCAGTCAATCGCCCGCGCCACCAACCGCAAGTTCGTGCGCATGGCGCTGGGCGGTGTGCGCGATGAAGCAGAAATCCGCGGTCACCGTCGTACCTACATTGGCTCCATGCCTGGCAAGATTCTCCAGAACATGTCCAAAGTGGGCGTTCGCAACCCGCTGTTCTTGCTGGACGAGATCGACAAGATGGGTGCCGACTTCCGTGGTGACCCGTCCTCCGCGTTGCTCGAGGTTTTGGACCCGGAACAAAACCACACGTTCCAGGACCACTACATCGAAGTCGATTTCGATCTCTCCGATGTCATGTTTGTGGCCACCAGCAACACGTTGAACATTCCGCCCGCGCTGCTCGACCGTATGGAAGTGATCCGTCTGTCTGGCTACACCGAGGACGAGAAAGTGCGTATTGCGTTCGACCATCTGCTGCCCAAGCTGATGAAGAACAACGGGGTACGCGAGGGCGAGCTGGTACTTGAAGAATCCGCTGTACGCGACATTATTCGCTACTACACCCGCGAGGCCGGTGTCCGTTCGCTCGAACGTGAAATCAGCAAAATTTGCCGCAAGGTGGTGAAGCGTATTTTGGATGCCGAAATTTCCGCTGGCAAAGACAAGGCTGAAGCCGCCGACGCACCCGAAGTTCCGGTGGTGGTCAGTGCCGAAAACCTGAGCGACTTCCTTGGCGTACGCCGTTACACCTTTGGCATGGCCGAGAAGGAAAACAAGGTGGGTCAGGTGACTGGCCTTGCCTGGACCGAAGTGGGTGGCGACCTGCTTACGATTGAAGTTGCCGACATGCCCGGAAAAGGTGCCATCTTGCGTACCGGGTCATTGGGCGATGTCATGAAGGAATCCGTTGAGGCTGCACGTACCGTTGTACGGGCACGTGCACAGAAGTGGGGCATTGCCAACACAGTCTTCGAGAAGCGCGACTTGCACGTCCATTTCCCGGAAGGCGCTACGCCAAAAGACGGCCCTTCGGCAGGTATTGCCATCATTACGGCAATGGTGTCTGCACTTACCGGTATTCCGGCCCGTGCTGACGTCGCCATGACGGGCGAAATCACCCTGCGTGGAGAAGTGCTGGCCATTGGTGGTTTGAAGGAAAAACTGTTGGCGGCACATCGTGGTGGTATCAAGACCGTGTTGATTCCGGAAGAGAACGTGAAAGACCTTGCCGAAATTCCGGATAACGTGAAAAACCACCTCGAGATCGTTCCGGTACGCTGGATTGATCGCGTGCTCGAAGTAGCGCTTCAAGAAATGCCCGAGCCATTGTCTGACGAAGAAGTCGCGCGTCTGGCCGCTGAGGCTTTGGCCGCAAGCAAACGCGTTGACGACGCCGCAGGCGGTGTGATGAAGCACTAAACGTTGCGCTTGGTTGGGTGGGGGAAGGCAGTCCCCACCCACGCTGTAGCGGCTGTTCGGCGGACAGCCGGCCGCGGCAAGCAAGGCATGCCTTTTGTGTGCTAATTAGAAACGGCCATTGCCCATATGGTGGGCAATGGCCGTTTTGTTTATTTGGTGTGCAGACGTACCGGGTGTGAGTTACCTTTGCGGACAACTGACCTGTTAGAGGTCGTTCGTGCGGATTAGGCCAACAGCAAGGCCTTCAAGGGCGAAGTCTTGACCCGGGGTAACCACAATGGGGGTGTAGCTGGGGTTTTCGGGTAATAGCTGAATAGTGTTGCCTTTACGGGAAAATCGTTTGACAGTGACTTCTTCGCCAAGGCGGGCGACCACGATTTGCCCGTTCAATGCTTCGGGTGACTTCTTAACGGCCAGCAGGTCGCCGTCTAGAATGCCGGCGTCGCGCATGCTGTCACCTTGTACGCGCAGCAGGTAATCGGGCGTGCGGCGAAACAGGGCGGGTTCGACGCTGATTTCGCGTTCGATGTGTTCGGCAGCAAGAATGGGGTGCCCGGCCGCTACGCGGCCCACTACCGGAAGACTGAATGCGTTGCCTGCAACCAATTGGCCGGGCATATCTGCCACGGGGGCTTCTAAGCCCGGCGCGTCGTTAAGCCGTATGCCCCGTGAGGCGCCGGGGGTAAGTTCGATGGCCCCTTTGCGAGCCAGAGCGCGCAGGTGGTCTTCGGCCGCGTTGGCTGACCGAAACCCCAAGGCTTGAGCGATTTCGGCGCGTGTGGGCGGAAAGCCGGTATTGGCGATCTGTGTGCGGATGAGATCAAGCACCTCTTGTTGGCGCTTGGTCAGTTTGACGGTCATGGTAGCAAGGCTGTTTATTTATACAGTTTGCATTGTGGAACAATTGGCCTAAAAAATCAAGGCACCGCCCTGATGAGGGGGTGCCTTGTTGAACAAGTCTGGCTGAACCAGCCTGATTGAACCAGCCTAGCTGACCGTCTGGTTGAACCGGTCTTGCTTTAGGCCACTGCGGCGATTGCCTTAGCGACATAGTCAATGTTGCCGCTGTTCAGCGCGGCCACGCAAATGCGCCCGGTGCTGACGGCATAAATGCCGAACTCTTCACGCAAGCGGTCGACTTGTGCAGCCGACAGACCCGAATACGAGAACATGCCTCGCTGGTCAAGGATGAAGCCGAAATCGCGGCTGACGCCGTTTTCTTTGAGCTTGGCGACCAGTTGCTCGCGCATGTTGCGGATGCGGTCGCGCATGCCGGCAAGCTCGTTTTCCCATAGGGCAAACAATTCGGGGTTGCTTAGGATTTCGGCAACCACTTTGGCGCCGTGCGTGGGCGGGTTGGAATAGTTGGTGCGGATAACGCGCGTCAGTTGGCTTAATACGCGATTGCTTTCTTCAGCGGTTGACGTGACCAAGGTGAGGGCTCCGACGCGTTCGCCGTACAGCGAAAACGACTTGGAGAACGACGAACTGATGAACATGGTCATGTCCATTTCGGCGAACAGACGGATGGCCGCGGCGTCTTGCTCGAGGCCTTCGCCAAAGCCCTGATAGGCGATGTCAAAGAAAGGCACCAGGTTGCGTTGCTGGATAACCTTGGCGATTTCGCGCCATTGCTCAAGCGTGGGGTCAATACCGGTGGGATTATGGCAGCAGGCGTGCAGCAGAACAATAGTTTGCCCTGGCAGCGCGTTCAGGCTGGCCAACATGCCCTCAAAATTAAGTCCGTTGGTGGCGGCGTCGTAGTAGGTATAAGTGTTAACCTGAAACCCGGCACGCTCGAACAGGGCACGATGGTTTTCCCAGCTGGGGTCGCTAATGACAATGTCAGAGTCAGGCAGCAGGCGCTTCAGAAAGTCTGCGCCCAGCTTCAGGGCACCCGTTCCCCCCAAGGCTTGTGCGGTCAGTACGCGACCACTGGCGATCAGCGGTGAACCCTCTCCAAACAGCAGGGTTTGCGCGCCGCGGTTGTAGCCAGGAATACCCTCAATGGGCAGGTAACCGCGAGCGGCAGCCGATTGCACCAGCGCCACCTCGGCCTTGTGGACGGCCTCTAGCAAAGGCAGGCGGCCATCGTCGTCAGAGTAAACACCGACGCCCAGGTTAACCTTGCTTTCGCGCGTATCGGCATTAAATTGTTCGTTCAGGCCAAAAATAGGATCACGCGGGGCAAGTTCAACGGATTCGAATAAAGATTTCATTTAGATACAGGACTGGAGGGAAGGGATAAGAAACATGAAAGTGAATAATGTGATAATAAGGGGTTTACCCTTACTGTGTCTACTATGAACGCACCAAATCCCGGGTTTGTTTCGTTTCCAGACAGCCCGTTTCAGCTTTACCAGCCGTTTCCACCTGCGGGCGACCAGCCTGCGGCCATCGATGCTCTGGTAGAAGGCCTGAACGACGGGCTGATGTGCCAGACGCTGCTGGGGGTAACGGGGTCGGGCAAAACCTACACCATGGCCAACGTGATTGCGCGCACCGGGCGTCCCGCCCTGGTTTTGGCGCCAAACAAAACATTGGCGGCCCAGTTGTACGCCGAAATGCGCGAGTTCTTTCCGCGTAATGCCGTTGAGTATTTCGTCTCGTATTACGACTACTACCAGCCGGAAGCGTATGTGCCGGCGCGCGATCTGTTCATTGAAAAGGATTCCTCCATCAACGAACACATCGAGCAAATGCGGTTGTCGGCCACCAAAAGCCTGCTTGAGCGTCGCGATACGGTGATTGTGGCGTCGGTGTCGTGTATTTACGGTATTGGTAACCCGGGCGACTACCACGCGATGGTCCTCACCTTGCGCGTGGGCGATACGATTCGTCGCCAAGAACTTTTGGCCCGGCTGGTGGCCATGCAGTACGAGCGCAATGATGTGGATTTCGTGCGCGGTACGTTCCGGGCCCGCGGCGAAACCATTGATGTGTTTCCGGCCGAGCATGCCGAGCTGGCGCTTCGCATCACTATGTTCGATGACGAGATCGAGTCCTTGCAAATGTTCGATCCGCTTACCGGCAAGGTGATGCAAGACGTGCTACGTTTTACGGTGTTTCCGGGTTCGCACTACGTGACCCCGCGCGAAACGGTGTTGCGCGCGATCGAATCGATCAAACAGGAGCTGAGCGAACGCCTGGACGTGCTGACCCGCGAAGGCAAACTGGTCGAGGCTCAACGTTTGGAACAGCGTACCCGCTTTGATCTTGAAATGCTGCAAGAGCTGGGCTTTTGCAAGGGCATTGAGAACTACTCACGCCACCTCTCCGGTGCTGCCCCAGGCGAGCCGCCGCCGACCCTGATTGATTATTTGCCGTCCGATGCGCTCATGTTTATTGACGAAAGCCACGTCACCATGGGGCAGTTGGCAGGCATGTATCGTGGCGACCGCTCCCGCAAGGAGACGCTGGTGCAGTTTGGCTTTCGCCTGCCGTCGGCGTTGGATAACCGGCCGCTCAAGCTCGAAGAATTTGAGCAACGCATGCGACAGTGTGTGTTTGTGTCCGCGACGCCGTCCGACTACGAAACCGAACATGCCGATCAGGTGGTCGAGCAGGTGGTGCGTCCGACGGGCCTGGTCGACCCGGTTGTCGAGGTTCGCCCCGCATTGACTCAGGTCGATGACCTGCTGGGTGAAATCAAGCTGCGGGTGAAGGAAAGCGAGCGCGTCCTCGTTACCACGCTGACCAAGCGTATGGCCGAAGACTTGTCGGATTACCTGGCCGAGAACGGTATCAAGGTGCGCTACCTGCATTCCGATATCGACACGGTAGAGCGCGTCGAAATTATTCGCGACCTGCGCTTGGGAGTATTTGATGTGCTGGTGGGCATTAACCTGCTGCGCGAAGGTCTGGATATCCCGGAGGTGTCGCTGGTGGCCATTCTGGATGCCGATAAGGAAGGCTTTTTGCGTTCCGAGCGCAGCTTGATTCAAACCATTGGTCGCGCCGCGCGCAACATTAATGGCCATGCGATTCTTTATGCCGATCGGATCACGGATTCCATGGCCCGCGCGATGTCAGAAACCGAACGCCGGCGTAAAAAGCAGCTGCAGTTCAACGAGGAACACGGCATCACCGCGCGTGGCGTCAACAAGGCGGTGCGTGAAATGATCGACGGCGTCTTCGCGCCCGACAGCCGCGAGGTGGTGGAAGATGACGTCCCGGCCGAAATTCTCTCGGATGAAAAACGCCTGTCGCGCGAAATTCGGCGGCTTGAGAAGAAAATGATGGACCACGCCCGTAACCTGGAATTTGAACAGGCGGCGGCTACTCGCGATGCGCTCAACCGTCTGAAAGAAAAAGCGTTGATGCAGTGAGTCGCGTTGTAAAAAGCCAACGTTAAGTGGCGCGCACATACGCATGTCATAATGCGTGCCTATGTGCGGCGTGGTGCGGCCGGGCCAGACATGGCGCGTTTTACGGCCCAATTGGTCTCAGATAGAAACAATTATTGACGCGCGCCCGTGGTAAAAACCTCTTGCCTTATTGCGGGTTTTCCCTCACACTCTTGCCTCATGTATAAGGTACTTTTCGTCTCCACGGGTAATTTCTGTCGCTCCCCCAGCGCTGAAAGCGTCTTCCGCTCCATGCTTGAAGAAGCCGGCCTTTCTGACCTGGTCGGAGTAGATTCTGCTGGCACCCACAGCTACCACATTGGCGAAGCCCCCGACGCCCGGGCGCAGGTCGCAGCGCGCAAGCGCGGGTACGATTTGTCGATGCTTTCAGCACGACAGGTCACCAAAAACGACTTCCGCGAGTTCGACCTGATTCTGGTCATGGACTGGGAAAACTTGTCTGCGCTGCAGCAAATGTGCCCCCGCATGTATCACCATAAGCTGATGTTGCTCATGCGCTTTTCGAATGATTTCGAAGAAGCCACCGTGCCCGATCCTTACATGGGCGGTTCCGACACGTTCTCCAAGGTTCTCGACTATCTTGAAAACGCCTGTCAGGGCGTGCTTGAAGTCGTACGCAAGCGCGTGGCGCAATACCAGGCGGCCTAACGCGCGGTAAGGCTTGGGTGCCTGTCGGGCCACATCGTCGCCCAATACCTCGCGTTTCAGTTTATACCCCGACCCCGATGACTCGACGGGCTCGGGGTTTTCCTGTTTGGCTTTGTGTTCTTGGCGGCGGGCGACGGCGCTGTTATACTTGACTTAATTAGTCGGATATATCGCTGGCCATCTGTACACAGGCTACAGGGCCGCCCGTCATGGTCCGCTTTTCAAGGAATCCTGCCATGCGTTTAACCACCAAGGGGCGCTTCGCCGTTACCGCCATGATCGATCTGGGGCTGCGTCAGCACAGCGGACCGGTCACATTGGCCGCCATCAGTGAACGGCAAAACATTTCCTTGTCGTATCTCGAACAGTTGTTTGGGCGGCTGCGGCGCCACGAACTGGTCAACAGCGTGCGCGGTCCGGGCGGCGGTTATTTGCTGGCGCGTCTAGCGCGCAATATCACCGTGGCCGATATCGTCCTGGCGGTAGACGAACCGCTGGATTCCACCCAATGCGGGGGCAAGCGCAATTGTCAGGTGGGGCACAACGGGCGTTCCGGTAAATGCATGACGCACGAATTATGGGCCACGCTTAACCGCAAGGTGGTTGACTTTCTTGACTCAGTCTCTCTGCAAGACCTGGTCGACGAAGAACGCATGCGCCAGCTTGAAGAATCTACCCGCCAACAACGCAAGACGGTAAAATTGGTGCCGCGCGGCGATGTTTCCGTAATGTCGTCGTAAACCCTTCAAATAGATAAGTCAGCAAGGAATACAGCTACATGTCAACCGCGCGTCCGGTCTATCTGGATAATGCCGCCACTACCCCCGTCGATCCCGACGTGGTGCAGGAAATGGTGCCCTGGCTGGCCCAAAATTTTGGTAACCCGGCTTCTAGCAGCCATGCCTACGGCTGGGATGCTGAAGAGGCTGTGGAAAAGGCCCGGGCGCAGGTGGCGCGTCTTATCAACGCTGAGCCCCGTGAAATCGTCTGGACCTCTGGCGCTACCGAAGCCAATAACCTTGCCATCAAGGGGGCTGCACAAGCCTACAACGCCCGCGGGGGGCACATCATTACGGTCGCCACCGAACATAAAGCCGTGCTGGACACCTGTCGCGAACTTGAAAAACAGGGCTTCGAACTTACCGTCCTGCCGGTGCAGGCAAATGGGCTGCTTGATATCAATGTGTTCAAGGCGGCCATCCGTGAAGACACCATTTTGGCGTCGGTCATGTTTGTCAACAATGAAATCGGCGTCATTCAAGACATCGCCGCCTTGGGCGAAGTTTGCCGCCAAGCCAATGTGGTGTTTCATGTCGATGCCGTGCAGGCGGCGGGTAAAATTCCTATCGACCTGCAACAGTTGCCGGTCGATTTGATGTCGTTTTCGGCTCACAAAGTGTATGGGCCCAAAGGGATAGGGGCGTTATACGTGCGACGCAAGCCTCGCGTTCGGCTGCAGGCGCAAATGCATGGTGGCGGCCACGAACGCGGTTTTCGCTCCGGTACGCTGCCCACCCATCAAATTGTCGGAATGGGCGCGGCGTTCGAACTTGCCCGCCTGCAGCAGGCTGACGAAACCACCCGCATCCGCGGGCTTCACCAACAGCTGTGGGCCGGCTTGTCGCGTATCGACCAGGTTTATCTGAACGGCGACACACAGCACCGCATTCCGCATAACGTGAACATCAGTGTGGCCCATGTTGATGGTGAAGCACTTATTATGTCGCTCGAAGGGTTGGCGGTGTCCAGCGGGTCGGCGTGCACGTCGGCCAGTCTTGAGCCATCGTATGTGTTAAAGGCCCTGGGGCTTGACGACGAACTGGCCCACAGCTCGCTACGCATCAGCCTTGGGCGGTTTACCACGCCGGAAGATATTGATTTCGCCATTGACGTCATCACCCGCCAGGTACACCGTCTGCGCGAAATTTCTCCGTTGTGGGACCAGGGCATCCCGGCAGGGCAGCAACAAGGGGCAGGATGGCTGGCATCATGACAACGCAGTCTACACGTGGTTACGGCCCCGTCGTGCAAGAGCATTTTCACCGGCCCCGCAATGTGGGGTTTTTTGACGAAGCACAGGCTGACGTCGCCACTGCCGAGGTGGGGTCGCGCCAAGAGGGCGGGGTTATTCGCCTGCAGCTACGGGTTGACGGATCGGGTATCATTAAAGATAGTTGTTTCAAGGCTTATGGCTGTGGGGCGACCATCGCCGCCGCGTCGTGGGTATCAGAATGGGTAAAAGGCAAAAGTTTGCCCCAGGCACGTAGCCTTACCAGCACCGAGCTGGTTCAGGCCTTGGCGCTGCCGCCCGTCAAAACACACTGCGCGCTGCTGGCCGAAGATGCCGTCAAGGCTGCGGTCGACCACTACATGCAGAGGGAATCATCATGAACATTACACTTTCACAACAAGCGGCCGAACACATCACCCGCCACCTCGAAAAACGTGGCAAGGGGCTCGGCCTTCGTTTGGGGGTGCGCACCACGGGCTGTTCCGGGCTGGCGTACGACGTCGATTACGTTGACGAACCCAAATCGGACGACAACGTTATCGAACAATGGGGCGTCAAGGTGTTTGTTGATTCCAGAAGCCTGCCGTTTCTGGATGGCATCCACGTTGACTACGCACGCGAAGGCCTTAATGCCGGCTTTCGCTTTGTAAACCCCAACGAAAAAGCCTCGTGTGGCTGCGGCGAATCCTTCACGGTATAACTTGTCAGCAAAAAAGCGGTGGCCGGCCAACTGAGGCCCCAATACACGGCGCCTTGCTGGCACACGAAGTTTCCGCACTTGAATAATTTCCGCAGTTAAGAAGCTTCCGCTTAGAAGGTTCTGCAATTAGAACTTTCCGGAAGCTTTCCTCGGAAGCGGTAGTCGATAAAGGGAAAAGGGTTTGCGCCTTGATGGTGCAAACCCTTTTTTTAAGCTGTCGCAGGCGCTGACGCAACAGATACCCCGCAGCGTGCCAGCTTGGCGTGCCGGCTTAATCTTCTTTGCGCAGATGCGGGAACAAGATGACGTCGCGGATGCTGGCGCTGTCGGTCAGCAACATGATCAGACGGTCAATGCCGATGCCGCAACCGCCGGTGGGGGGCATGCCGTACTCCAGCGCCCGTATGTAATCCGCGTCGTAGTACATGGCTTCCTCGTCGCCGGCATCTTTGGCTTCCACCTGTGCCAAAAAGCGCCGTGCCTGATCTTCCGGGTCGTTCAGCTCTGAAAAGCCGTTGGCAATTTCGCGGCCGGTAATAAATAATTCGAAGCGCTCCGTGATGCCTTCGTGCGCATCAGAGGCCCGCGCCAGCGGCGACACCTCGGTGGGGTAGTCCACAATGTATGTGGGGTCCCACAGCTGGGTTTCGGCCGTCTCTTCAAACAGGGCCAGTTGCAGGGCGCCTTTACCGGCCCGCGCCATCACCGGGTCGTCCATGTCCACCCCTTTGCGGGCCAGTTCGGCACGCAGGAAGTCAACGTCATCAAGTTGCGCCGCGTTGTATTCGGGTGCGTATTTAACAATCGCCTGCACAATGGTGAGACGGTCAAACGGCTGACCCAGGTCCAACGTGCGCCCCTGGTATTCGAGCACGGTGCTTCCGCATACGTCTTGCGCGGTCTTGCGCAGCAGGGTTTCGGTGAAGTCCATCAGCCAGTGGTAATCGGTGTACGCGGCGTAGAACTCCATCATGGTGAATTCGGGATTGTGTCGTGGGCTCACACCTTCGTTTCGGAAGTTCCGGTTAATTTCAAAGACGCGCTCGAAACCGCCAACAATCAGCCTTTTCAGATAAAGCTCGGGCGCAATACGCAAGAACATTTCCATGTCCAGTGCGTTGTGATGCGTTACAAACGGCCGTGCCGCAGCACCACCGGGAATGGGGTGAAGCATGGGGGTTTCTACTTCAAGAAATCCGGTATCCGTCATGCTGCGACGCAAACTGTCGATGGCCTTGCTGCGCGTAATAAACGTCTTACGCGTTTGCTGGGTCATGATGAGATCCACATAGCGTTGACGGTAGCGGATCTCTTGGTCGGCCAGGCCATGAAATTTATCGGGCAGGGGCCGCAATGACTTGGCCAGCAGACGCAGCACGTCTACCTGCACCGACAATTCGCCCCGGTTTGTTTTAAACAGGGTTCCCTCGGCCCCTACCATGTCGCCAATATCCCAGGTTTTGAACTCATTGTAGAGCTCGTCGCCCAAGGCTGATTTGTCGAGATAAAGCTGGATACGTCCACTGCCGTCCTGGATGGTGGCAAAACTGGCTTTGCCCATTACGCGCTTCAGCATCATGCGTCCCGCCACCGTGACGCGCTTGCCCAGCTTGGCCAAGGCTTCTTTATCTTGCTGGTCAAATTGCTGATGCAGCTGGGCGGCCTGGTGTTCCGGACGGAAATCGTTGGGGTAGGCCTGCCCTTTTTCACGCAAACGGTTCAGCTTTTCGCGCCGCTCGGCAATCAGGCGGTTTTCGTCGTGTTGTTCAACAGGGGCAGTAGGGGTGGAGGTCATAACACTTAAGAGTAGTTTCGAATGTCGTCCAGCACGGTGGTGCCGAAGTCATCTCGGGATATGTATTGAAGAATAAGGCGTGCGGTATCGGTCGGGGAGGCCAACTGGCCATGCTCGTGAAGGCCACGAAAGCGAGCAAGGTTGGGAAAGTCGCGGGCGTCGGACGAGCGTATCACATGTTGCATCTGGGTATCGACCACGCCCGGGGCCAGCGCGGCGGCCCGCACATTGGGGTGTTCTTGGGCCAGGACGCGGGTGTACATGTCGACAGCCGCTTTGGTGGCGCAATACACGCCCCAACCGGGCATGGGGTTACGCCCCGCACCGGAGGAAATGTTCAAAATGCGGCAATCCGTGGTGGCGGCGGCACGCAGTACCGCAGCGGTCAGTACCATCAGACTGGTCACGTTAAGCGTAAACGCATTGCTGATGGCCGTTGCATTGCCCAGCCGCTCGCTATTGCTGATGGGTTCGACCGTACCGGCGTTGTTGATCAAGATGCAACGCGACAGCGCGGGTGGGATCAGCTGGGCCAGTTGTTCGCCGGCGTGCTGTGCACCTTGGGGGGTGGACAAGTCGGCCTGTAACTGGGTTAGGGGCGTGCCGTGCTGTTTCGCCAGCGTGTCAAGCGTGCTGCTGCGGCCGCGGGCCAGGGTGATCAGCGGCGTGCCGGCGCGTATGAACTCGGCCGCCAAGGCTTCGCCCAACCCGCGCGATGCGCCGGTGACAATGGCCACGGGTGCCGTTGAGTTGCCCTGTGGCGACGCCGGCGCCGATGAATCGTGATTGGATGTCATTGGATACCCATTTTCAGACTGGCCTCGATGAAGGGGTCGAGGTCGCCGTCGAGAACACGCTGCGTGTTGGAAATTTCGACGTTAGTGCGCAGGTCTTTGATG
>JAJUIY010000014.1 GCA_029267415.1 Alcaligenaceae bacterium | reverse complement strand
TATGGTGACTTCGCGTTGCTTGATGCGAATCAGGTTTTCGCGTGCAAACCGCGAAAGCAGGCGGCTGACTGTTTCAAGCGTAAGCCCCAGGTAATTGCCAATCTCTTCGCGGCTCATGCGAAGGATAAAGTCGTACGACGAGTAGCCCAACGCGGCCAGCCGCTGCGAAATATTTAATAAAAAGGCGGCAACGCGTTGTTCGGAGCGCAGCGTGCCCAGTGTCATTACCATTTGGTGCGAGCGGTTAATCTCCATGCTCATCAGACGGCGAAACTGTTGCTGCACCACTGGAATATGTGATGAAATGCGGTCCATTTCGTCTACGCTGATGACGCAGACTTCGCTGTCTTCCAGGGCGATGGCGTGCGAAGTATGGGTGTTATCAACCATGCCATCCATGCCGATGATTTCACCCGGCAAGACGAAGCCAGTAATTTGCACTTGGCCGCTGGCATCCTGAAGTTGGGTTTTCAGGGCACCGGAGCGCAAGCCGTAGATTTCGTGGGCGGGGTCACCCAGCACGTATAACGGCTCGTTTTTGGGGATACGGACACGCTCTTTGATGAAGTCGTCAAGCAAGGGCACGTCATGACGTGCCATGCCAATAGGCAGGCAGATGTCATTGAGAATGCAGCCTGAGCAGCGGACTGAGTCGGACGTGACAGGAATACGTTTCATGAATGTTGCCAGAGGCGAAAAAGCGGTATCAGGATGTGTGGCCTGACCCCCAGAGCTATTGTATGCTACCTAGGGTTAACACTTAGGAAAAAGTGCGTTTGATATAGCTCAAGTATAGTCTACCGGTGTTTTATATGTGTATTTTTTACAACTCAAATGGGATTAAGCCGCCTTGACAACGCATTTTTTATGCGCTATTGACGCTACGACGCGGTTAACAAAACGTTAAGCTTTGCGCGTATTTCTGCCAGTTCTTTGCGGGCGATCCGGCCAGCCGGGCTGATCTTGGTGTTTTTCCAGTCCAGGCTTTTTACCTGGTCGGCCAGTACGGCAGCACGGCCGCTGTTGATCAACACCTCGAAAGGGTAGCCACGGATATCGTGGGTGATAACGCACGATATCAAAAGGCCAGTGCGCTTGTTATACGCCGCCGGGCTAAGTACCAGAGCCGGCATGGTGGCGGGCTGGGGGCTTTCAGGTGTTGCCTCGAAATGTAGGTCGATGATGTGTCCGGTGTCGGGCGTGTATGTTTTTTTTGTCATTGGTTTCCCCTGTCGAGAACGGCCGTGCGCGCTACCGGCAAGGTGGCAGTTAGTAACCGGGCGTGCCGAGATCAATTTCCGGATGAACGTTGTCAGGGGTGATGCGGGCAAGCAGATCGCCAAGCCGGTACTGGCCCTCGGGGACGGGTTTCAAGACAATGCACCCGTCTTCAAGGCAGATTTCGACCTGGTCTTCGATATTTAAATGCAATGATTTCAGGGCTGGTGCCGGAAGGCGAACGGCCGCGCTGTTACCCCATTTTTTTATGACTCCACGCATGTCTCTTCCTTGTTTCTGAGGTTACATCCCGCAAGCTTACCAGTTTGAAAGGGCAGCGAACAGGCGTCGCGTGAAACTTATTGACTTGAATTTGCGGCGCTTGACCCAATTTAAGTGGTATTCAGGCGTTTGCCTTTCCGTATTCACGAGGCATAAAACTATGCGAATCGACAAATTTACCACTAAGTTTCAGCAGGCCCTTGCCGATGCCCAAAGCATGGCGCTGCGTAACGACAACCCCTATATTGAACCGGTACATGTGCTGGCCGCGCTGCTGTCCGATACCGATAGCGGCGCCACAAGCTTGCTGGCACACGCCGGTGTCTCGGTTAATCGTGTCATGGCCGCCGTTAACGACGAAATTGGCCGCTTGCCGCAGGTTAAAGGTGCGGCGGGCAATGTTCAGCTTGGTCGTGAACTGCAAAAAGCCTTGGCGCGCACTGAGCAAGAGGCTGACAAGCGTAACGACGAATACGTGGCCGTTGAAATGTTCTTGTTGGCGCTGGTGGACGACCAAGGTCCGGCCGGACGTATTTTGCGCGAGGCCGGCTTGCAACGTAAACCGCTGGAAGTGGCTATTGATGCGGTGCGTGGTGGCGAGCCGGTTACTGACGCCGACAGCGAGGGCAAGCGGGAAGCCTTGGCCAAATACACTACCGACCTGACCGAGCTGGCCCGCCAGGGCAAGCTGGATCCGGTGATTGGGCGTGACGATGAAATCCGTCGTTCTATCCAGATTTTGCAGCGCCGCACCAAGAATAATCCGGTGTTGATTGGCGAGCCCGGCGTGGGTAAAACGGCCATCGTAGAGGGCCTTGCCCAGCGCATTATCAATAATGAAGTGCCTGAAACCCTAAAAGGGAAGCGGGTGCTGGCGCTGGACCTGGCGGCCTTGCTGGCGGGTGCCAAATACCGGGGCGAATTTGAAGAGCGTCTGAAGGCTGTCCTTAAAGAGCTGTCCCAGGACGATGGCCGCAATATCCTGTTTATTGACGAGCTGCACACCATGGTGGGTGCCGGCAAGGCTGAAGGCGCCATGGACGCCGGCAACATGCTGAAGCCGGCCCTGGCGCGCGGCGAGCTGCATTGCATTGGCGCCACCACGCTGGACGAGTACCGTCAGTATATTGAGAAGGACGCCGCGCTTGAACGGCGTTTCCAAAAGGTCCTGGTGGGCGAGCCGGATGTGGAATCCACCATTGCCATTTTGCGCGGCCTGCAGGAGCGCTACGAGCTGCACCACGGTGTCGCGATTACTGACCCCGCCATTGTGGCGGCGGCCGAGCTTTCGCATCGTTACATCACCGACCGCTTCCTGCCGGACAAAGCCATTGACCTGATCGACGAGGCGGCTGCACGCATTCGCATGGAGATTGATTCCAAGCCCGAAGTGATGGACCGTCTCGACCGCCGGATTATTCAGTTGAAGATCGAGCGCGAAGCTGTCCGGAAAGATACGGACGACAGTTCCAAACGCCGCTTGCAAGCTATTGAAGATGAGCTGGAGCAGTTACAGCGCGAGTACAACGACTACGAAGAAATCTGGAAAGCCGAGAAAGCGGCCGTGCAGGGCTCGCAGGCGATCAAGGAAGAAATTGAGCGTGTGCGCGCAACCATGGCAGATTTGCAGCGCAAAGGGCAGTTCGACAAGCTTGCCGAGCTTCAGTACGGCAAGCTCCCTGAGCTGGAAGCGCGCCTGGCGGCGGCGGAGTCTGGCAAGCAGCAGGTCGACGACAGCAAGCCCAAGTTGTTGCGTACCGAAGTGGGCGCCGAAGAAATCGCCGAGGTGGTATCACGGGCCACCGGTATTCCGGTTGCCAAGATGATGCAGGGCGAACGGGCCAAGTTGCTCGATATGGAACAGCACCTTGAAGAACGGGTGGTGGGCCAGCACGAGGCCGTGACACTTGTGGCCGATGCCATCCGTCGTGCGCGCTCAGGGTTGGCCGATCCGTCGCGTCCCGATGGCTCGTTCCTGTTTTTGGGGCCCACCGGTGTCGGGAAAACCGAGCTTACCAAAGCGCTGGCCGAGTTCTTGTTTGACTCGGAAGACCACCTGGTGCGCATTGACATGAGTGAGTTCATGGAGAAGCACTCGGTGGCCCGCCTGATTGGTGCGCCCCCGGGCTATGTGGGCTATGAAGAAGGTGGTTACCTCACAGAAGCTATACGTCGCAAACCGTACAGTGTGATTTTGCTGGACGAAATCGAGAAGGCCCACCCCGACGTCTTCAATATATTGCTGCAGGTATTGGATGACGGACGGCTGACCGACGGGCAAGGGCGTACGGTGGACTTTCGCAATACGGTCATCATTATGACGTCCAACCTGGGGTCACAGCACATCCAGAGCATGGCCGGGCAAAGTTATGAGGCGGTAAAAGAAGTGGTGTGGGAAGAGCTTAAAACCGCGTTCCGCCCCGAATTTCTGAACCGCATTGACGAGGTGGTGGTGTTCCATCCGCTGGATGAAGACAACATTGCCGATATTGCCCGCATCCAGCTTGACCGTCTGGCCAAGCGGTTGTCGGATCGCGATATGGAGCTGGTAATTACCGACGCGGCCGTGAAGCAGTTGGCCCGCACCGGTTTTGACCCGGTGTTTGGCGCGCGTCCGCTGAAGCGAGCCATCCAGCAGCACATCGAGAACCCGGTGGCCAAACTGATTATTGAAGGCAAATTTGGGCCCAACGATGTGGTGCCGGTGGACTGGGTGGATGGTGAATTTGTATTCACCCGCACCCTGCAGTAAGCAGGGGCGTACCCGGCCGGGCGCGGTCAGTCGTTCGTGTTGACGGATGGCGGCAGGGGGCTGTTTTCAATCTCTTCCTTGCCGTAAAACTTGACGCCAATGCGGATGCGGTCGCGCCCGCGTGATTGACGCCAGCGGTTCGTGTCGCGCAGCGAGTACACGCACCCGCAGTATTCCTGCTGGTAAAAGTGCTCGCGCTTGCTGATTTCCAGCATGCGCGCCGAGCCGCCGCCTTTGCGCCAGTTGTACGTCCAGTAAATCAGTTCGGGGTAGCGCGAAGCGGCGCGCACGCCGCTGCGGTTGATTTGATCCATGTCTTTCCAGCGCGAGATACCCAGCGAGCTGGTGATGGCGTCAAAGCCATGTTCGTGCGCATAAAGCGCGGTCCGTTCGAAGCGCATGTCGAAACAGACTGTACAGCGGATACCGCGCTCCGGTTCTTGTTCCAGACCGCGAACCCGTTCAAACCAATTGTCGCGATCGTAATCGGCATCAATGAATTCAATGCCGTGTTTTTCGGCAAAACGGATATTTTCATCCTTGCGAATTTCGTATTCGCGATCGGGATGAATATTTGGGTTGTAGAAATAGATCGAGAAATCAATGTCCGAGGCCAGCATGGCCTCCATGACTTCCCCCGAGCAGGGCGCACAGCAAGAGTGCAGCAGCAACTTTTTGCGCTGATCGGGCAGGGTCAGTTTGGGGCGAGAGGTCATTGTCATGGCATTACTACAAAATAACGAAGAATTGCGCCCATTTTAGTCCTGAAGCACCGTATCCCAAAGTTGCATGACTACGTCGCGTTCCGGCGCCAGTTGGTCGTGTGCAATCCGGGCTCGCTCTGCTCCTTGCAGGCGCAGGATATGTTGGCGCTGGCGATAGGCACGGTAGGCATCTGCCGCGCGTCCCGCTAGTGATTCAGGGATCAGCCCGGCCTTGCCGGCCAGCCGCAGCAGGGTAATGTTGCCCAGGTTGTCCAACAGCTCGGGATGCTGGCGGGCATATGCCAACACCAAAAATTGAATCACAAACTCCACATCCACCATCCCGCCGCGATCGTGCTTGATATCGAAATCGCCGCTGGTGTTGGGGTGGCCCGAACTGATTTTGTCACGCATGGCCCGAATATCGTTTTTTAGTGCATCGATATCGCGCGGCATCAGCAAGATGTCTTGACGCAGTTGTTCGAAACGCTCGCCAATGGCGGTGTCGCCCGCCACAAATCGCGCCCGCGTCAGCGCCTGATGTTCCCACGCCCACGCATGGTTCAGCTGGTAATTTTCGAAAGCGTCGATGGTGACCGCCAAGAGCCCCGCATCGCCATCCGGACGCAACCGTAAGTCCACCTCGTACAGGCGGCCCGACGAGGTCATTGTGGACAGCCACGAGCTCATGCGTCGCCCCAGGCGCGTGTAGCGTTCCCCGGCTTCATGATCCGGATCATCGTAAAGAAAGACCAGATCCAGGTCGGATGCGTACCCCAGTTCTTTGCCGCCCAGTTTTCCATAGCCGATCACGGCGAAGCGGGGCGGGGGCAAGGTGTGGGTGGCGTCCGGCGCAGGCGTGCGTGGCTGCACCAGTGGCCATACGCGCCGTATGGTTTCGTCCAGCAGCATATCGGCCAGTGCCGACAAATGGTCGGCCAGTGCTTCAACGGTGAGGCTACCTTCGAGGTCTTGCGCCAGCAGCCGGAACGTGACCTGGTGCTGCATGTCTCGCATCAGGTTCATTTGTTGTTCGATGTCCGGTGTTCCATCGGGCAGTACGCACGCGTCCAGTTCGTTACGCAGTTGCTCAGCAAGCTGATCCACGTCTGGCACGGTCATCAGGGCGTTCCATTCGATCAGGCTGTCCAGCAACAGGGGATAGCGGGTCAGATATGTGGCGGCCCATTGGCTGGCACTGACGATGCGCGCCAGCCGTGTCAGCGTATCGGGATATTCGGCGAGTAACGCCAGATAAGCACTGCGGCTGGCGATTTGCTCAAGCAGATTCAGCAGGCGGATAGCGGTGGTGATGGGTTCCGGGCAATGGCCGGCCGCCTTCAGCAAAGCCGGCAGCAACTGCTCAAGTCGTTGCCGGCTGGCCGCGGGAAGGTTGCGTACACGATGACTTTTCAGCAGCGCGCTCAGATGCGGGGCCAGCTGTGCTTCCAGTGCCTGGACAGCCGAGGCCGAGGGCGCCGGGCTGGCAGGGGCCGCTTGTACCGGCTGAGCCGCTGCCGTCGCGCGCTCGTTACCCACGCCGGCGATGCGAAAGGCGTCGCGAAATGTCTCTTCAACGAAACGGCGGTGTGTAGCAAGCTGCTGCTCGAAGTCGTCCGGGGCCAAACCCATGGCCGCGGCCAACGCGTCGCGCATCGGGGTGTGGCGGGGCAGCATATGCGTTTGTTCGTCTTCCCGGTATTGCAGCATATGCTCCAGGCGGCGCAGAAAAAAATAGGCCGCTTCCAGGCCGTTGGCCACGTCGTGCCCCAAAACACCGGCTTTTTTCTGCTTGTATATGGCGGCATGCAGGCCGCGTTGCTGCAATGAGGGTAGCCTGCCGCCGCGGATCAGCTGGTTAAGCTGCACCACGAACTCGATTTCGCGGATACCGCCGTCACCCAGTTTGATATTGTGCGTTTTGTCCAGGCCCGAACGTGACAAGGCGCGTCGTTCCCAATCTTCTCGGATACGCGAGCGCAAACTGCGCAGTGATGCCAGGGCGTCGAAATCAAAGTACTTTCGATACACGAAGGGAACGCGCAGGGCTTCAAGCCGCTGGATATCCGGACGCGGATTGCTGTCGCTAAAGGCGCGGGCGTTGATGACGCGCGCCTTGACCCAGGCGTAGCGTTCCCATTCGCGCCCTTGTGTCAGAAAATACTTTTCGAGGGCGTTCAGGCTCCATGCTGGCGGGCCGGTGTCGCCGTCTGGGCGCAGGCGCAGGTCGCAACGAAACACGTAGCCGTGGGCGTCAAGGTCGGACAGGACCGGCATCATGCGCCGGGTCAATCGACCATAGAACTCATGATGGCTAAGGGGAGCGGGGCCGTCAGTGGTGCCGTCGTGGTGGTACAGCATGATGAGGTCAATGTCGGATGACACGTTCAGCTCGCGGCCGCCCAACTTGCCCATGCCAACGATCAGCATTTCCTGAGGAAGGCCAGTGCGTGCGTTTCGCGGTACACCGTGGGCTTTGACCATGTCGGCCATGACACTGCGATAGGCCTGTGCTACCGCCTGGTCGGCCAGCAAGGTCATGGCGGTCACTACTTCCAGCAACGTGGCCTGGCCCTGGATGTCGCGCACCATCAAGGTGTAGAAGACGCGTTCGCGCAGGCGCCGCAACACGTGGCGCACCGCGGGAATGGGAAGTGTGTGCGCCGTTTGCCCAGTGATGGCCTCGGTCAGTTCGTGGTACCAACGGTTGATGGTCGGGCGATTAACGGGTTGGCCAACAGCAGTGGCCAACCAGGTGCCGAATGCCGGGTCACCGGTCAGCTTGCGGCGCAGCGCACCAGACCAGCTCTGGGCTGACGCGAATATAATGGACTCTGACATTGGGCATTCACGGGCTGATTGTGTTTCGAATTATATATCCGGCGCTGCGTTGGGTTGGGGGGCTTGTGCTCCTGCTATATGTGGTGGCGGCATTGGGCGTTCTGGGTGTACGGCACGTACTGCTGCCCAACATTGAACATTACAAACCCGCCATCCAACAACAACTGTCCGGCATGCTCAATGGCCAAGTGCACTTGGGGAAGCTTCGGGCAAGCTGGCATCGCTTCAACCCCCGCCTTGAAATAGAACAGTTCGTATTGCACGGCAGCAAGGGCGAGCCGGTACTGTCGGTGCCGCGCGTCTCGGCCGTGCTGTCATGGCGCACCTTATTTACGGGTACACCGCAGTTTGTCTACCTGGATGCGTCGGCTATTGATTTAACCATACGGCGCGATGCCCAAGGGCATTTGGCTCTGCTGGGGCAGTCGTTGGCCACTGCGTCGTCGCAGTCGCCCTCCAGCTCGTCGGCAGAGGGTGCTGCGGTGGGCGATCAAGCTGTGCGGTGGCTGGCGGCGCAACCTCAAATCCTCCTGCGGAATTCAACACTACGCTGGATTGACGATGCCCGCAATGCGGCACCGCTGGTCTTGCACGACGTGACGCTCAATATACTGAACCGCCGGTTAGATCATCAGTTTGCCCTGTCGGCGCGCCCTCCCGCACAAGTCGGAGGGCAGGTGGATATTCGCGGCCATTTTAGGCGCCTGGATCTGGAGCGTCCGCTTGCGCTCGAGACAGGGCAGGGCCAGCTGTACGTGCATATTGCCGATATGTCGCCGCCGGCCTGGGCCGCTTGGGTCGATTGGCCGTCAACCATGCATGCTGATCAGGTGGATGTACAGGCCTGGTTGGCGATGTCGCGCGGGCAGCCTACCCACATTACGGCAGATGTGCGGGTAGCGAATGCACAATGGCAGCGGGATGATGGCGTACATGTCCAGAATGGGCAGGGCCAGGTGCATGTGGCCGGCAGCTGGCCGAGCTTTAAGCAGCTGGTCACCGGTAAGGGCAATGCCGACAGCGAACAGGCAGCAACGGTGAGCGCCGTGCTGCATGGGCTGAAAATCGGTATCGGCGACCTCTACAACGATCCGTTGCAGGTTGCGACGTTAGGCATGCAGGGGCGTATCCAGCCGGTGCCGGGTGGCGCGTCGGTACAGCTGGATCATCTGATGCTTGAAAACGGTGACATTGGCCTGTCTGGCCATGCGCAATGGACGCCGTCGTCCACCCCCGGCCCCGGCTGGCTGGATGCCCGGTTAATTGTCGCGCACGCCCAGCTGGACGCCGTGCACCGGTATATGCCGTTGGTGGTGGATGATGACGTGCGTGACTGGCTGAAGCATGGTTTGCTGGCGGGTCACGTCTATGATGCGCACGTTTCGGTGCGTGGCGATCTGGCACGTTTTCCGTTTAACCGCGAGGGTGATGACGGCGAATTTCTGATCCGTGGGCCCTTTCGTGATGCCATTATCGATTATGTGCCCGACGAGCCCAACAATCCCGCTTGGCCCCGGCTTGATGACGTGTCTGGCGAGGTCGTGATCGATCGCGCGTCGTTGCGCGTGCTGGCCGACCATGCAGCGATTGTGACGGGTCCAGGCCAACAGGTAGTCCTGCGTGATATTGACGCCTTGATTGCCAATCTGCGTCACTCACCCGTGCTCGAGGTCAGTGGTCACACAGAAGGTGAGGGGACCGCGTACATGGCGTTTCTTCAGGGCTCACCCCTGGATGGCCTGTTGCAGCACGCGTTTTCAGAAGCGAGTGCCGGTGGCCAATGGCGGTTACCCTTGTTTTTGTCGATTCCCCTCACCCGTGCCTCCGATACTCAGGTGCGTGGCACCATTCACATTGACAATGGTCGGCTGCAGATCGACCCCACCTTGCCGGCCTTCGAGCAGCTTGACGGCCAAATCGTTTTTGACGAGCAGAATGTGGCGTTAGAAGGCCTGACGGCCCGGTTTCTGGGGGGCGATGTCCAGCTGTCCGGCGGGGCGGGGCCCGGGCATGACGCACTGGTCATGACGGGCCAGCTGAGCGCCGATGCCCTGCGCACGCTGATTGATGCGCCCGGCATGCAGCGATTTGCTGGCGAGGCTGCCTACACCGCCCGCCTCACAGGGGTTGGGCAAAGCGAGGCCAACCCCACGCTGAGTATCACCTCAGACCTTGAAGGCATGGCGCTGGATTTTCCGGCGCCACTTGCGAAGGCGGCGAAGGATCGCTGGCCATTACGTGCCGTCTGGGCCTACCGGGGCCAAACCGGGCGCGTGCTGGAGGTCGCGTTGCGCGACTCAATGCGTGCACGTTTAGTTCGGCATAGCGATGCGGGGGCGCGTTACTTTGATTCGGGCAGCGTTGCGGTAGGGCGCGACACGACTTGGGACGAGCCTGGGATGGGGCTGGACATTGCCCACCCTGTCTTTGACGGTGATGCCTGGGACCGTGTGGTCAAAGAATTTACATCGGATAGCGGTACGGACACTGAAGGCGAGGGCGTCTTCCCTCGTGTGCGGTCTATGCGGGTTCAGACCGAGCAGGGCCGTCTGATGGGCATGCCACTTACCCACCTTACCTACACAATCCGGCAGACCGACGCTACCGAATGGCGGGCTGATATAGCCGCTACTGAAACTGCCGGCACCCTGACGTGGACCGAAGAAAACAACGTCATACAGGGGCCCGTGCAAGCCGTGTTCCACCGGTTGGCCATTGGGCAGGCTGGCGGGACGGATGCCAGGCAGCGTGGCGAGGACGGCCGCGACGGCAATCCGCCCAGTACCGACGATACGTCCTGGGACGAGGACACCACCGACACATCAGACCACGCCGAGCGCTTTGATGATGATTTGCGTATTCCCGCCATTAATTTAATGGTCGAAAACCTGCGCTTATACGGTCGCGATGTCGGGAAGTTGACGCTGGTAGGGGTGAACGAGGACCGCGGCGACACCTGGCGGCTGGAACACATCACCCTGAGCAGTACGTCGGCGCACCTGGAAGGTAGCGGCGTTTGGCGCTTGCGGGGTCGCGGTCGCGGGCTGCATCTGGTGGCCGATGTCGATGTGTCGGACTTGGGTGATTATGCCGAACAGATTGGCTTTGCCGACATGCTCAGCGCAGGGGCCGGCACAGCCACAATGGAAATCGACTGGCACGACCTGCCGTGGTCGTTCGACGTCAACAACGTTGATGGTGACATCAGTTTTGAATTTGTGAAGGGCCGGCTCAGTACGCTGAACTCGAAGTCAGCGCGTTTGCTCGAACTGTTGTCCTTGCAATCCGTCCGGCGCCTGGCACGGCTTGAGCTTAATCCGCTTGAGCTCACCAAAGAAGGCTTTCCCTACGACTTGTTGCGGGGCAAGCTAAGGCTTGAGCATGGACGTGTCTATACCGACGACTACCGTGTGGTAGGCCCGGCGGGCACGATCGTGCTGGATGGTCTTGTTTTTATGACCACGGGCGAGCTTGATCTGCGCGCCGTTGTGATCCCCAATATTGACGTAAGCGGGGCTGCCATTGCCGCGGGGGTGGCGATCAACCCCGTGGTGGGCATCGGGGCCTTTTTGGCGCAGTGGGTGTTGAAGACGCCCTTGGCGGCCGCCATGACGGCGCAATACAAAATTGACGGAAACTGGGATGAGCCCGAGGTTGAGGCGGTAGAAACTATTCGGGGCCAAGTTGATGGCCCCGAAAAATAAACTTATTTTTTCATCATGTCGAAGAATTCGGCATTGGTCTTGGTGGCGCGGATTTTATCCAGAATAAACTCCATGGCCTCGACTTCGTCCATGTCGTGAATGAACTTGCGCAGTACCCAGACTTTTTGCAGCAGATCGGGTTCGATCAGCAATTCTTCACGGCGGGTGCCGGATTTGTTCAGGTTGATGGCGGGGTACACCCGTTTCTCTGCCAGACGGCGCTCAAGGTGAACTTCCGAGTTGCCGGTGCCCTTGAACTCTTCGTAAATGACTTCGTCCATGCGGCTGCCGGTTTCGATCAGGGCTGTGCCAACAATAGTAAGCGAACCGCCTTCTTCAAGATTTCGGGCTGCACCAAAGAAACGCTTGGGCCGCTGCAGCGCGTTGGCGTCGACACCACCGGTCAGCACCTTGCCTGATGCGGGCACCACGGTGTTGTACGCACGGGCCAGACGGGTAATGGAGTCAAGCAAGATGACCACGTCTTTTTTGAGTTCGACCAAGCGCTTGGCTTTTTCGATCACCATTTCGGCTACCTGCACGTGGCGCGTAGCGGGCTCGTCAAAGGTGGAGGCCACCACTTCGCCGCGTACCGTGCGTTGCATTTCGGTAACTTCTTCCGGGCGCTCGTCGACCAGCAAAACGATCAGAACGGCGTCCGGATAGTTGTCGGTGATGGCATGCGCGATGTGCTGCATCATGACGGTTTTACCGGATTTGGGGCTGGCCACAATAAGGGCGCGCTGGCCCTTGCCCATGGGGGCGAAAATATCCAGGATGCGTCCTGTGATGTTTTCTTCACTCTTGATGTTGCGTTCAAGCTTCATCATCGAGTCGGGGTGCAGCGGTGTCAGGTTCTCAAACATGATGCGATGTTTGATGGACTCGGGCTGCATGCCGTTAACCTTGTCAACCTTCACTAGGGCGAAGTAGCGTTCGCCGTCTTTGGGCGTGCGGACCTCACCTTCGATCGAGTCACCCGTGTGCAGGTTGAACCGGCGAATTTGTGACGGCGAGATGTAGATGTCGTCCGGGCTTGCCAGATATGACGTTTCCGGTGAGCGCAAAAAGCCGAAGCCGTCGGGCAAGACTTCGAGCACGCCATCGCCGAAGATCTGCTCACCTTGTTTTGCTTTTTTCTTGAGAATGGCAAACATGAGCTCTTGTTTGCGCATGCGCCCGGCATTGTCAATGTCCAGAGCGGTGGCCATTTCGAGCAATTGCGAAACGTGCAATGCTTTTAATTCGTTAAGGTGCATGAGAGGAAAAGAAAGGGGGTTGGCACAGGGGTTGGCGAGCCGTAGAAAAGGCTCGCGCGGTAACCGCTTGTATTTTAATAATAAAGAGCCCGGAGTCAGGCTTCCAGGGATTCGTCAATAAACGCATTGAGCTGCGATTTGGACAGGGCACCCACTTTGGTTGCTGCGGCTTTGCCGTCTTTAAACAGAATAAGTGTGGGGATGCCACGCACGCCAAAGTTAGCGGCGGTGTCGGGGTTTTCGTCTACATTGACTTTGGCAATAGTAACACGACCCTTGTATTCGGTGGCTGCTTGTTCAAGCAGGGGGGCAATGGCTTTACAAGGGCCACACCAGGCGGCCCAGAAGTCGACCAGAACAGGCAGTTCGGAATCGAGGACGTCGGCCTGGAAGCTGGCATCGGTAACGTTTTTGATGGTATCGCTCATGACTGATTACAAGATTAAGAGTGGTTTTTGGTGACTATACGGAATGCAAACCCGGAACACAATGTATTCTATTGCCAGTCCGCCCGGGTGGAAGTTGTTTTTTTATCTTCGTCAAGCATACCACTGACCCGGCGCGCGCGCATTGATCCGGCGCATGGTTTTGCGTATTGTGGCGCGGGGCCCACCGGGCAAATCTGTAAAATACTTTTTTTTGTTTGTTGGAGTTAATGTGCGGTCGCCACGCTACGATGAAGCCTCAATACAGGTACTGAAGGGTCTGGAGCCGGTCAAGCAGCGTCCCGGTATGTACACCCGTACCGAAAACCCGCTGCATATCGTCCAGGAAGTCATCGACAACGCCGCGGACGAGGCCCTGGCCGGGCACGCCTCCATGATAGACGTCACCATACATAAAGACGGCAGCATTACGGTGCAGGACGATGGTCGCGGCATCCCTGTGGGCCTGCACCCCGACGAGAAATCGCCAGTGGTCGAACTTGTCTTTACCCGGTTGCATGCGGGCGGCAAGTTCGACAAAAAGGGCGGGGCCGCCTATGCCTTTTCGGGGGGCTTGCACGGCGTGGGCGTTTCGGTCACCAACGCCTTGTCCAAGCAGCTCGACGTTACTGTGTGGCGCGACGGGAAAGAACATCAAATCCAGTTTCGCGATGGTTTTGTGCACCAGCCCTTGCACGTGGCCGGTAGCGTGGGAAAACGTCGCAGCGGTACGCGCGTGCAGGTGTGGCCCGATCCGGCGTACTTCGATTCCGGCAGTATTCCGCTGGCCGATCTAATCCACTCATTGCGAAGCAAGGCCGTATTGCTGGGTGGCATACAGGTGCGTCTTTCCAACGAGAAAACCGGCGATGTCCAGACGTGGAAATACGAAGACGGGCTGCGCGGATACCTTCAAGAGGCACTGCAAGATACCGAATTGGTGGTTCCGCTGTTTGAGGGCAAGCAATACGCTAGCGCCGATGACGACAACTATGCCGAAGGCGAAGGCGCGCACTGGGTCGTAACATGGACGCAAGAAGGCCCGGTTGTGCGCGAATCGTTTGTGAACCTGATCGCGACGCCGGCCGGTGGCACGCACGAAGCGGGTCTGCGCGATGGGTTATTCAACGCCGTGAAGTCATTCGCCGAACTGCACAGCTTGTTGCCCAAAGGAATACGGCTGCTGCCCGAAGATGTCTTTGCGCGCGCCAGCTTTATTTTGTCCGTCAAAGTGCTCGACCCACAGTTTCAGGGGCAAATCAAAGAAAAACTCAATAGCCGCGATGCGGTCCGGCTGGTCAGCAACTATGTTCGGAATGCGCTCGATTTGTGGCTTAATGCCAACGTTGAGTATGGCAAGCGGCTGACCGAAGTTGCGCTACGCCATGCGCAGGCCCGCACTCGCTCGGCGCAACGGGTGGCAAAGCGAAAAAGTTCCGGCGTGGCGGTGCTGCCGGGCAAGCTGACCGATTGCGAATCCACCGACGCCACACGGACCGAGTTATTCCTCGTTGAAGGTGATTCGGCCGGGGGGTCTGCAAAGATGGGGCGCGACAAGGAGTTTCAGGCCATTTTGCCCTTGCGTGGCAAGGTGCTCAATTCTTGGGAAGTCGATCGCGACCGCTTGTTTGCCAACAACGAAATCCACGATATTGCCGTGGCCATTGGTGTGGATCCGCACGGCCCGGATGACAATGCCGACTTGTCAGGCCTGCGCTACGGGCGCATCTGTATTTTGTCGGATGCCGATGTCGATGGCTCGCACATCCAGGTGTTGTTGCTCACCCTGTTTTTTCGGCACTTCCCCAAACTGGTCGAGGCGGGTCACGTTTTTGTGGCACAGCCGCCGTTGTTTCGCCTGGACGTGCCCGCGCAGGGCAAGCGGCCGGCACGCAAAATTTATTGCCTGGACGACGGCGAGCTTGAGTCTGCACTCGAGCGCCTCCGGGCGGAAGGCGTGCGCGAAACCCAATGGAGCATCAGCCGCTTCAAGGGGTTGGGCGAGATGAGCGCCGAGCAACTTTGGGACACCACCATGAACCCGGATACCCGTCGCCTGATGCCGGTCAGCTATGGCGAGCTTGGACGCGAGGCGACGCTGGAAATGTTCAATATGCTGATGGGCAAGGGCGAGTCGGCGCAGCGGCGCTCGTGGCTTGAAGAAAAAGGCAATATGGCTGAGGTGGACGTTTAATGATGGATGGTACGCAGGCAGGATTGTTTGATTCACACGACGGCGACGACAGCATCACCCTGGCGCGCTACGCCGAACAGGCTTATCTGGATTACGCGGTGTCGGTTGTTCGGGGCCGTGCGCTGCCCGAGGTAACCGATGGGCAAAAGCCGGTACAGCGTCGCATTCTTTATGCCATGCACCTGATGGGGCTGGCCGCCGGGGCCAAACCGGTGAAGTCGGCGCGGGTGGTGGGCGACGTGCTGGGCAAGTATCATCCCCACGGCGACCAGGCCGCCTACGACGCATTAGTACGCATGGCGCAAGATTTCACCCTGCGCTATCCGCTGATTGACGGCCACGGCAACTTTGGTTCACGTGACGGCGATAATGCGGCCGCCATGCGTTACACCGAGGCCCGGCTCACTCCGTTTTCGCGTATTTTGCTGGATGAGATTGACGAGGGCACGGTCGATTTCATCGCCAACTACGATGGCAGTCAACGTGAACCCGTCATGCTTCCGGCGCGCCTGCCGGTCATGTTGCTTAATGGCGCCTCAGGGATTGCGGTCGGAATGGCCACCGAAATCCCTTCACATAACCTGAATGAGGTCGTGGCGGCGGCCGTCGCGCTGTTGCGCAATAAGAACCTGCCTGACGACGAGTTGTACTCGCTGGTTCCCGGCCCGGACTTTGCCGGCGGAGGGCAAATTATTTCGCCGGCCGACGACATTGCACAGGTGTATTCCAGCGGGCGCGGCTCCATTAAAGTGCGCGCCCGCTGGGAATTCGAAGAGCTGGCCCGCGGACAGTGGCAGTGGGTCGTCACCGAACTGCCGCCCGGTACGTCTGCACAGCGCGTGCTGGAAGAAATCGAAGAAGCCACGAACCCGAAAGTGCGGGCCAACCGTAAAAGCCTGACCCCTCAGCAGCAGCAATTGCGTACCCTGATGCTGGGCCTGCTGGGCACGGTGCGCGACGAGTCTGGCAAAGAGGCGGCCGTGCGGCTGGTGTTTGAGCCGCGCAGCAGCCGTGTCGACCGCGACGAGTTTGTCAATACCTTGCTGGCTCAAACCAGTCTTGAAGGCAACGTCTCGATCAACCTGGTGTGCCTGGGCCTGGATGGCCGGCCGGCGCAGCGTACGCTGCGCGAAATCTTGCTGCAGTGGCTTGAGTTCCGAAGCAATACGCTGACCCGCCGTACCCGGTTCCGTCTCGACAAGGTTACCGACCGCATACATGTGCTGGAAGGCCGCATGGTGGTGTACCTGAATGTGGACGAGGTGATCCAGACCATTCGCGAGTCGGACGAGCCACGTGCGGCCTTGATGGAGCGCTTTAATCTGACCGAGCGCCAGGCCGAGGATATCCTTGAGATGCGCCTGCGCCAACTTGCGCGGCTGGAAGGCATAAAAATTGAACAAGAACTTGAAAAGCAACGTCAGAACCAGGCCGAACTGAGCAATTTGCTGGAAAACCCACGCGCCTTCCGTCGCATGATGATCCGCGAAATTGAGGCCGATGCCAAAACTTATGGTGACGCGCGACGCACCCTGATTGAAACGGCCGAGCGAGCCGTGCTGGAAACGCGGGTGGTCAAAGAGCCGGTCACGGTGATTGTGTCGCAGAAAGGCTGGCTGCGGTCCCGCCAGGGGCACGGACACGACGCCCAGCAGTTTAATTTCAAGACGGGTGACAGTTTGTACGATGCCATCGAGTGCATGAGTACCGACGACCTGGTGGCGATTTCAGACACTGGACGCGTGTATACCGTGGTGGTGGCCGACCTGCCATCGGCCCGCGGCGATGGGCAGCCGATTACCTCCATGATCGATATCGAGCATGGGACGCGTATTGTCCACACGTTATGCGCACCTGAAGGCTCACGTTATGTGTTTGCCGGGCGTGCCGGCTACGGTTTTGTCACGCCATACAGCAGCCTTACCACCCGGCAGCGTGCCGGCAAGCAGTTCATTACCGTTGAAAAAGGCGATGCCCTGCTTAAACCTATACAACTGCGCGAGTCTGACACCCATCTGGTGTTGCTCAGCAAACAAGGCCGCATGCTGGTAGTGGAGCTGGGCGAATTACGGGTGCTGGCGTCCGGCGGACGCGGCACGCGGCTGATGGACCTGGCAGGTGACGATGTCCTGTCCCAGTGCTTGGCCATCGGGCCCGACGGTTTGGCGGTGTCGGGCGTCTACCGGCGACGCGATACCACTGATGTGCTGACCTTGGCCGATCTGGAACCCTGGCTGGGACGACGTGCGCGCCGAGGCCGGGTTTTTAACACGCGTATCCGCAACCCCCAGCTTCACCCGGCGCTCCCGGACGAGGCCTAAGTTCCCGTTCGCTCAGTGTGGGCGGGGGCGAATGTTTCGGCAATAAAGCTTAGAATAGGGTTTTCTCATTGATATTGAACACATTATGAGTTTCAAGGTTACCGTTCTTCCCGGCGAGCAAACATTTACCGTCAGGGAAGAGCAGTCGGTGCTGGATGCCGCACTCGAGGCGGGGATTGTGCTGCCCTACAGCTGCCGCAACGGCACATGTTCTACGTGCAAGGGCAAGGTAGTGTCCGGCAGTTATGATGCCGGCCCCGCACCGGCGCATACGCTGCGGCCCGAAGAGCTCGAGCAAGGCTATACCCTGTTGTGTCAGGCGCGCCCCTCGTCCGATTTGGTGGTCGAGGCACAGATTGTGCGCATGGCGGGCGATATCGAGGTGCGGAAAATGCCCTCGCGCGTGATGGCGATAGAAGACTTGGCGCCGGACGTGCGCCTGCTGAAGGTGCAGCTGCCCACCAGCGAGCCCTTCAACTATCATCCCGGCCAATATATAGAATTTATCTTGCGCGATGGACGACGCCGCAGCTATTCGATGGCCAATGCGCCTAACGACAGCAATCTGATTGAACTTCATATTCGTCACATGCCGGGCGGCGTATTCACCGACCATGTGTTCGGTGCCGGCAACACGGCCATGAAGGTGCGCGAAATTTTGCGCGTAGAAGGGCCGCTGGGGTCGTTCTTCTTGCGCGAAGACAGCGCCAAGCCCATTGTGTTGCTGGCCAGCGGTACCGGATTTGCGCCCATCAAGGCGCTGGTCGAACGCCTCATCGAAACCGGAAGCCGACGCCCCGTGGTGCTGTATTGGGGGGGGCGTCGACCGCACGACCTATACATGGATGGCTTGGTGCGGCAGTGGGAAGCCCAGCTTCCCGACTTCCGCTACGTGCCTGTGGTGTCCGATGCCTTGCCCGCCGATAACTGGACGGGGCGTACCGGCTTTGTCCATCATGCCGTCATGCACGACATCCCCGATTTGTCCGGCTATCAGGTGTATACCTGCGGTAACCCGGTCATGGTCGAAAGCGCCCGGGCCGACTTCACACTGCGAAACGGCCTGCCCGAAGATGAATTCTTTGCTGACGCCTTTACCAGCGAGGCGGATGTGGTGGCGTAACGGCATCGTCATGCCGGTTTACCTGTGCGTTCTGGAGCGTGTCCGATGAAGGTGGCGGTGCTCGGAAGTGGTGTTGTCGGAGTGGCAACAGCCTGGTGGCTTAAACAAGACGGCCACGAGGTCGTCGTCGTCGACCGTCATACCGGACCGGCACGCGAAGCCTCTCGGGCCCCCGGTGGGTTGCTGTCGGCAGCGTATGGCGAACCCTGGGCCACCCGCGACGCTCCACAGCAATTATTGAAGTCGCTGTTTGACGACAATGCTCCCATCGGCTTTCGCCTGCGCGCCAGGCGCGGGCAATGGGTGTGGGCAGCCCAGTATTTGCGCGAATGCTGGCCGGGGCGTCTTGAGCATAATGTTCGCCCCTTGGTGCAATTGTCGGCGTATAGCCTCGCTCTGCTGCGTCAGTTACGTAGCCAGTTGGGTATCGACGATGCCGCGCAGCAAGGCGGTATTTTAAATATCTATCGCAACGCTGCCGACCTGGAACGCTCGCAGAACCTGGCGCAAGTGTTGCGCAACCTCGGTGTTGATCGACGCATCGTGGGCGTCGATGAAATGCTCGAGCTTGAGCCGGCCCTTGCCCCGGTGCGCCGGCGCTTGGTTGGCGGCGATTTCACCGCTAACGACGAAAGTGGTGATGCGTGGCGCTTCACCACGGCGCTGGCTGACCATGCGCAACAAGCGGGTGTGCAGTTTCTTTATTCACAGTTAGTAACGCGTTTGGTGGCACATGAAGGACGCATCGCAGGGGCCGAATTGCTGGGTCCGGATGGCCTTTATCACATGCTTCAGGCCGATGCTTTTGTGGTGGCGCTGGGGGCGTATACGCCGTGCTTACTGGGTCCGTTGGGTATTCCATGCCACGTCTGGCCCGTCAAGGGGTATTCGCTGAACTTTCCGCTGATCGAACCCGACCGTGCACCGAAAATAAGCCTTACAGACTATAGCCATAAGGTGGTATATAGTCGTCTTGGTGATCAGCTTCGCATGTCGGGGCGGGTCCGCCTGGATGGGTATTCCCGGGCGCTTGATCCCGCATGCAAGGCGGCTATGGTAGCCCAGGCCCGCCAGCTGTTGCCGTCGGTACTGGATTTTGAAAACGCCAGTTTCTGGTCGGGTCTGCGCCCGTCGACGCCCTCCGGCATTCCCCTGGTTGGCCGTAGTCGAATCGCAAACCTGTTTCTCAATACCGGACATGGTTCGTCAGGCTGGACGCTTGCCGCCGGTTCAGGACGCGCCTTGGCCGATATTGTGTCGGGCCGGATCCCCGAACCCGAGTTCCCTTTTTTAGGTTGAAAGTATGAGATTCCTGGTTACTGTTGCGACAAAGGGTTTTGCTCGCCGCGTCGCGTGGTGGGGCGGTGCCGCCCTGATGGCCACATCGATGTCGGCATTCAGTGCCACCACCATTGATGTATGGCACGCGCTGAACCCGCACAACGCACAGGTGTTTGAGCAATTGGTAAAGCGGTTCAACCGCGAAAGCGACCAAACACGTGTGCGTTTGAAGGCTTTTGACGGCCCGCAGGCCATTGACGCCGCCTTGGAAAAGGCCAAAAAAGAGTCTGACCGCCCAAACCTGGTGCAACTGGACGAAGCGCGCCTGCCTGATGTCAATGCGAAGCGTGATTACATCATGCCTTTGCATCAATTGCTGGCCAAGCATCCGATGAAGGGTGTCGAGTGGTTTTTGCCTGCCGAAAACACCGCTGCGCGCGACAGCAAGGGAAGGCTGGTTGCCTTTCCCTATATGCTCGATATTCCCGTAATGTTCTACAACATCGATGCGTTCAGCAAGGCCGGCATCAACCCGCCCGAGCCGCAACGTGTCTGGAGTGGGCTGCAGTCGCAAGTGGTTACCGTAGCCAATAATGGCTCGCGTCAATGCCCCTTGACGTCGGATCAGACCGTGTCCGTCAACCTTGAAAGCCTGGCTGCGGTCAATAACCAGCCCTTTACGGCAGCCCAGAATCCGCGTGCGGGACGCGGTGCACCGGTGTTTCATTTCGACTCCCTGTACATCCGTCATTTGTCGCTCATGATCAGCTGGGTGCGCTCCGAACTGATGGTGCGTCCGGAACTTAACAACATGGCCACGCAACGCTTTGCGAACGGTGAATGCGCGGTGCTGTTGTCGCAATCCAGCAATCTGGGCTGGTTCGGATCGCAACGCGGCCTTACCTTTGGGGTGACCGGGCTGCCGTACTACCCTGAGGTAACGTCCGCACCAGGCTTGCCCTTTGTAGGCGGTGCGGCCCTGTGGGCCACGCGCGGTCATTCGGCCGAACATGACGCCGCCACGGCCGAGTTTCTGGCATGGCTTGCCAAGGCCGATAATGCCGCCACGTGGTTTGAAGAGACGGGCTATTTGCCATTAACACGTGAGGCATTTGAAAAGGCCAAAAAACGGGGCTCGGTATACGAGCAGTGGCATGCATTGGTGACCCCTTACGAGAAAGAGCCTGTCGCCACGGCACGAGGCTTCCAGATTAAAAACTACCCCGAAATACGCGCCATTTTCCATCAAAGCTTGCAACGCGCCCTCAGCGGTGACGAGCCTGCAGTCACGGTGTTGCGGGCCGCCTCAGACCAGGCAAGCAAGATCGCGAAATAAGCCGCCGCCGACTTTTCCGCTGATCGATGCCGCACATTCCGTTGGGATGTGCGGCATTTTTGTCTCTGTTTCGCCGGTGTGTATCACTATGCCGACTTGAGCAGTAAGTGACTGATTTTCCGAAGTTGTTCTCCTGCCATCAGGGTGGGTGTTGTGATCCGTCCGTAGTTTTCGGTCTGGTAGCCCGGGCCCGGTGTGCTCATGATGAGAGCCAAGGAAATTTAACGGCTTTGGATGAGAACGGGTCATGGGGCGTGTTTTGGCAATCGTGTGGTGGGCGGCAATATTGCAGGCGTGTGCCGCGCTTCCGGAGTGGGCTCGGCCGCTGCCTGAGGCAGGGCAGGCCGCGACACAGCGCTGGGGGCAGTATCGTTTCGACTGGGAACTGTCGGGCGAACCGGCCGTTGCGCCCCTGCAAGTGTTCGACAATGGCCACCAGACATGGCTTCAATTTTTGCCTTCGCAAGCTCTCCCGGCCATCTTTGCGTACGGCGACGCGGGCCAACGTCTGCTGGACTATTCACGGCAAGGCGAGTACTTGATCCTTGACGGCGTCTGGTCTGAATTGCACTTTCGCGGTGGTCATTTGCGGGCGCGGGCCATAAAAATGACGGCGCCCGGTGCCGAGGCCACGGTCGCTGAGACGTCCGTTGCCGATGCTGTACCCAGAGGCTTGCCCGCCGACGTTAATGAGGCATCTTCGGATGACGCTGTGCACGCCAAGACGCCCGTCGCCGCTGCCGAGCCCAACGACTTGCCGGTCGCCATTGGCGTCGACGACGATGGGTCTCCAGATGTGGGCGTGGACGCTGTGGCGCTTCCCGTCGGAGCTGTCACGAACGTGGTGTCCGACGAAACGTCTTCGGTCGACGGTTCGTTCAGCCACTCTGAGCCTTCTCCCGCCGCTGCCACATCCCCCGTCGACGAGCTTGATGTGGGCGCGCTAACGCTGGAGAGTTTCACGCTGGCGTCGGTGCCGGTGTTGCCGACATTTAACATCGGGCCGGACGATCGCAACCTTCGAGAGGCCCTTTATCGCTGGGCCGCCCAGTCCGGCTGGACGTTTTCCGCCGAACATTGGGCAGTGGATGTCGATATTCCCGTGTCCGGCCGCGCCGAGTTCACCCGCGTTTTCGAGGATGCTGTTCAAGATTTACTGGAAGCCACCGAGCTGGCGGACCGTCCCGTGCGCCCCTGCTTTTATTCCAATCGTGTCTTGCGGGTGGTGCCGTATGCGCAAGCCTGTGACCGGTCTGGGGGAGCGGGCGAATGACCGGATACCTGCGCATCCCCGTTTATGTTGCCTGCGCTGCCATGATGGGCGCGTGTACCGTGGTGGAACGTATGCACGAGTTTGGCGCCAAGGCCCAGGAGGCCGGTCATCGCTTGCAAGCCCGTCATGATGCATTTCGGGTGGCGGCGGCTGACCCTGCAGCGCGGCGTCGGGCCCAGCACGTAAACCGGCCATGGATTGCCGGCAAGGCCTTGCCGCTGGCTCGCGAGGTCACGCTTCCGCCTGCGTTGCGGGCCGATGTCACCACGACCATGTTGTTTTCGGACGGGCCGCTGGAGTTGCCGGAGATTGCGCGTCGCATTACGGCCGTAACGCGTATCCCGGTACACGTTCGTCCTGAAGCACTGCTGCCCGTCGATACTTTCATGCCCCGGTTGGGCGCGGTGAACCAAAGCGAGCGTGCCAACCGACCCGCACACGTGCACCTGGCCGGTCACGCTGAACCACTGGCACGTATTCTTGACCGTATTGGAGCGGCGCTCGGGGTGTTTTGGTCTTACCGAAACGGTCGGATCGAGTTTTATCGGACACAGACCCGTGTTTTCAATGTGAAAACGCTCACGATGAATGCCGAGACCGACGCGTCATTGGGCTTGCATGGCATATCCGGCACGGAAGGGGGGTTCAGCAGCGCATCTCAAACCCGCTTGCGATCACACGAGGCGGATTTCATGGACATTGTGCGTGCCCGGATCGAGCCGTTTCTGACGCGGGCCGGGGTCGTCAGTGCGCCATCCGGTGCGGGCGGCACCATTGTCGTCACCGACACGCCCGATGTGCTGAACAGCATTGCCCAATATCTTGAGGCCGAAAATCGCGTGCTCTCGCGGCGTATCCGCCTGATATTCGAAGAGATCACGCTGGCGATGCATGACAACGAGCAAGCTGGTCTCGACTGGAACGTGGTGTTTTCCAATGCGCGTATGGCGGCGATGGCGTCCATGGGCGGAGGCGGCACGATGGAGGCCGGGTTGCTTTCCATGGGGCTGACGCAAGGGCCGTTTGGCGGCTCTGACGCCATGCTGGCGGCCTTATCGCGTGTTGGTACGGTGGTGCGCCGCAGTAGTGTGCCCGTGTTGACGCTTAACCGTCGTCCGGTGACACATGCGGTGCGAACCACGTTTTCATATATCGATAAAGTAGATACAACGGCCTACGGCGGTCCACTGGGCGTAGCGCTGCCGTCCGTTTCGGTCAGCCAGAAAGAAGAAACGGTCGGAACCTTGCTTACTCTGGTGCCCGACGCGCAGGATGACGGACGTATTTTTCTTTCCATCGCCTACGACAACACGGTTGCACAGCCGATCAAAACGATACGGGTGGGAAGCCGTGATCACCCGCTTGAGCTGCAACAAGTAAGCATTGACGGGAACGGTACGGTGCAACAGGTGGTGCTGGAACCCGGGCAGCCGGTGCTGATTTCTGGGTTCGACCGCAGTCAAGAGGAAACGGAGCGTGAACGTCCCGCGGCAGGGCTGCCCCTGTTGCTGGGGGGCAGCAATCGCGTGTCCGGGCAGCAGCTGGTTACCGTCATGATGGTAACGGCGCAGGTCGAGGAGGGCGTCTAAGGCATGGCCGCGTCACGAACGGTAATCCGGCAAGTGGCCTGCGCCCGACTGGTGTTTGGTCTGGAGTGGTTTGCGCTGTTGGGTAATACAGGCACACGTGAGGTTCGGCGTGTGGCGCGGGCACACAAAGCCAGCCACGCCGTACACGCTGGCCCGCATGTTGGGTCGGTGGGTCTGGCAACGTTGGCGCGCCCGCCACGTGGGGTGCTGCTGTATTCCGCCGCCCAATTGGTGGCGCAGCGGTTTTCCACGGGTGCCGTCGCACTGGTGTTGCCAATGGAGCCGGAGCGCTGGTGGTTTGTCGCGGTGCACGATGGGGCGGTGATCGCTCGCACCGATCATATTTGCGATTCGATGGCCGAAGCACAAACCATGATTCACGCCTTGCGTCAGGCCCATCCGGGGCTTACGGTGCTGGATGACGAAGACGGGGCACTGACACTTCATACATTGGCCAGTGAGCTTTGCTCGGAAGCGGCACTCAGCAACGTTTCGCGGGGAAAACGGGGATGGGGGTTGTGGGGCCTCGTGGTGGTTCTGTTGCTTGCAGCGGCGTGGGTGCTGAGCGCCACCTCTTCCGGTTCCGTGTGGCCCCGGCGCACCCAGAAGTCTGTCACCTTGCAAGACGCATCGCGTGCCTGGAACGATGCGATCAGCTCCTCCCATGCCGGGCGCTGGGTGCACGGTGTGCTCGGCACGGCTCAAGTCGCCAATGCGCTCCTGGATTTGCCGGTCCGGTTGGATGGCTGGCAGCTGCAGAAAGCTGATTGCCGGGCGACGGGATCGCGTTGGCAATGTCTGGCCGACTATGGGCGCGACACTGGCGACGCCAGCTACCGTGGCTTTCTTGCCCGGGCACCGGTGGACTGGGCGATCGTGTTCACACCACTGGCTGGGGCACGTGGTCGTTGGGCGTTCGATGCGCGTGGTTTGCCGGTGAGCCACGCCATGCTGCGCGCCCCCCGCCATACCGAGCACCACCTGTTTAGCGAACTGCAGCATATACGGCCCGCCTTTTCCCAGATGGTGATCGAGGCGTCACAGCCAGTACCGATCATGGCGCCCGTCGACGAAAGCGGTCAGCCCCTGCCGCGGCCCGACGGGTTGCCCCGGTATTACACACGGGCCCTGCGAGTGCAG
>JAJUIY010000212.1 GCA_029267415.1 Alcaligenaceae bacterium | reverse complement strand
GATCCGCTGCCATGGCTGCAGACACTTTACGCTACACTGTGGGATCGTCTGGTAACAATGGGGTGGCAGCCACCTGAAACGGCGTTCAGACCCCATATTTCATTGCTGCGGCGTGCCCGGTCGTGCGATGTGTCGGCGTTGCACCGCCCGCCAATAACGGTGTATCCGCAGCGCTGCGTCCTGGTCGCATCGTGCCCCGGCGAAGCAAGTTCACATTACCAGATACTGGCGCAATTGCCGGCCGATTAGCCCAGGCTGGTGGTAGCGCATAAACAACGAAGAAGGGTATGAGCCTGCAAGACGATGATGCGCTTCTCCGCTGGACGGTATCGGACGATCAGGTCGATCTGATCGTGGCGGGGGGTTGGACACTGCGGCATTTTGATGCAATGCAGGCAGCCATTCAGCGGTATCGGCCTGAATGTGCGTCGTGTCGGGTTCGCTCCGTCGATGCAACCGGCATCAAGGCCCTGGATACCGTTGGGGCCGAGCGCTTGGTGCACTTGCTGGACGGTGACGCCCAGCCGGTGCTGGCCCCGCAAGCCGGGCTGTCAGACGAGCGGCGCGCCATGGTCAAGGCGGTGGCGGGGGCTATGGACACGCTTGAGCCCGTGTCGCCACCGCCCTCACGGTCGTCGCTTGCCCAGCTGCTGGCCAATATTGGCGAAGCCACGGTGCACTTCTGGCGGCAGTTTATGGCGCTGTTGGGTTTTTCCGGGCTGACGCTAGATTCACTGGCCCGTAATGTCCTGCGGCCAAGCCGATGGCGCGTCACATCCATTGTGGCCCAAGTCGAGCAAACGGGCTTTAATGCCGTGCCTATTATTGCCTTGCTCACTTTTTTGGTGGGCGCGGTGATTGCTTTTCTGGGCGCCACCATTTTGGCCGATTTTGGCGCCACCACGTACACCATCAACCTGGTTGGTTTTTCCTTCCTGCGCGAATTTGCCGTGCTGCTTACTGCGATTCTGATGGCAGGACGAACGGCCAGTGCGTTTACCGCTCAAATCGGGTCCATGAAGGTGAACGAGGAAATTGACGCCATACGCGTCCAGGGGCTTAATCCCATCGAAATACTGGTGTTGCCGCGTGTACTGGCCATGTTGATTTCTTTGCCCATACTGACCTTTATTGGCATGATTTCCGGGGTTGCGGGCGGGATGCTGGTGTGCGTGCTGTCGCTTGACATCTCGCCACAGGTGTTTCTGGACACCTTCGCCGAAGACATCCCGTTGCGTCACTTTGTGCTGGGCATGGCCAAGGCGCCGGTGTTTGCCTTTCTGATCGCGGTAATTGGGTGTCTGGAGGGGTTTAAAGTGCGGGGCAGTGCCCAGTCGGTCGGCGAACACACGACGGCGGCCGTGGTGCATTCCATTTTTGTGGTGATATTGCTGGACGCCCTGGCTGCGCTGTTCTTCATGGAGATGGGATGGTAAGCGGCACCCACGGGGATCACCCTGATTCCATCATCCAGGTACGCGATTTGCGCAACGCCTTTGGATCGCACGTGGTGCATGATGGCCTTGATCTGGACGTGCGCACCAGTGAAATACTGGGCGTGGTGGGTGGATCCGGCACGGGCAAGTCGGTGTTGTTGCGTTCGATTGTTGGTTTGCAACGCCCGCAAAGGGGGCAAATCAACGTCTTCGGACAAGACATCATGGCGCTGTCCATGCGCGAGCGTACCCAGATTGAGCGCCGGTTTGGTGTGCTGTTTCAAAGTGGCGCGCTGTTTTCATCGCTCACAGTGATCGAAAACATTGCCTTGCCGCTCATTGAGCACAGTGGCCTTGGTCGGTCCGACGCCGAGCACGTTGCGTGCATGAAGCTTGCTTTGACTGGGCTGCCGGCCAACGCGGGGCACAAGTATCCGGCCGAATTGTCCGGGGGCATGGTGAAGCGTGCCGCGTTGGCACGCGCCATGGCGCTGGACCCCGAGATTCTTTTTTTGGACGAACCCACTGCCGGCCTGGATCCGGTCAGTGCCGCCGCGTTCGACATGCTGATACGCACGTTGCGCGATGCCCTTGGCTTTACGGTTTTTCTGGTCACGCACGACTTGGATACGCTATATACCATATGTGATCGCGTTGCCGTGCTGGCTGAACGGCGTATGCTGGTAACTGACACACTGGAAAACGTGCAACACCATCCCAATACGTGGATCCAGGAATACTTCAACGGACCGCGGGGGCGCGCCGCCCATGATGCACAGCGGCGCAGACAGGAGAATGTTTGATGGAACCACGGGCAAATCACGTACTGATCGGCCTTTTCACCTTGCTTGCGGCTATTGCAGTCGTGGGTTTTGCCCTGTGGTTGGCCAAGGCGCACCAGCGGGGGCAAGTGCAGCACTATCTTGTGGTGTTCAACGAACCCGTGCGTGGGCTATCGCGCGGAAGTGCTGTGCTGTATAACGGCATCCGCATTGGCGAGGTGGAAGACTTGCGTCTGAACCCGGAGGATCTGCGTGTGGCCCACGCCAGAATCGCCATTGATGCCAGTATCCCCGTACGGCAAGACACCCAGGCACGGCTTATTCTGACGGGCATCACCGGTATTTCGGTCATTGAACTTAGTGGTGGTTCACCATTAAGCCCCTTGTTGATGGAACCGGACGACGATAGCGACCCCGTTATTGTCGCCACGCCGTCGCCCTTGACGCAGTTGCTGGCCGGGGGCGACCACCTGATGTCCAGCATCAGCGAGCTGGTGCTCAGTGCCCGGAGCGTGCTGTCGCCCGAGAATATTGAAAGCATCTCACACACCTTGAGCAACGTCGAGGCGTTAACAGCGGGCTTGGCCGAGCAGCGCGACGGTGTGCAAGCCTTATTGGCCACCATGACCGAAGCCGGCGAGCAGGCGGGCCAAACCATGCAGCATGTCAGTGAGCTGGTGGCGGCGTTGAATCGCCTGTTGTCCGAGCAGGGTGGCTCAACCCTGGAGCATGCCCGACACGCCATGGCGTCACTGGAAGAGGCCAGTACTGCCTTGTCACGTGTCATCACTGAGAATGAAGGGGCAGTGGCATCGGGAATGCGTGGCCTGAATGACCTTGGACCGGCCTTGCAAACCATGCGTGAGACGCTGCTCTCGATTCAGCGGATTGCACGACGTCTCGAAGATAATCCGGGGGGTTATTTGCTGGGACGAGAAAAACTTCAGGAGTTTGAGCCTTGACCCATTTTCATCGTATCGCTCGACAGGGCCCACGCGTGATCGCGGCCATAACCTTGGCCGTCTTGACGGGTTGCTCGGTATTGCCGCAAGCCGAATCGTTGCAGGTGTATTCGTTGCCGGAAGCCCAGCAGGGCGGCACAGAACAGGCGGGCGCGCTGGCAGCACAGGGTTGGGCTGTAAGGGTTCAGACACCGTACAGCAGTGGTGTGCTGAACAGCCGCCGCATTGTTGTACGGCCCGACCACAGCGAATTAAGCGTTTACAAAGGCGTACGCTGGAGCGACCCGGCCCCCGTGCTCCTGCGAGACCGCATGGTGGATGCCTTGCGTACTCAGATGCCGGTATTGGCCTTTGCGCACGATTCCATGAATGTGGTGGCCGATATCGAGTTGGGTAGTGACCTGAACCGCTTCCAGGTTGAATACCAAGACGGGTTGCCGGTTGTGCAGGTGCAGTTGGAGGCATTTCTGGTAAACCCGAAAACGGCGCAAGTGGTGGCCAGTCGACGCTTTGCTGTTGAACAGCCGGT
>JAJUIY010000178.1 GCA_029267415.1 Alcaligenaceae bacterium | reverse complement strand
GCGGCTTCGGCCTCTTGTACCAGCGTGGCGTTCTGGCGGGTAACCTGGTCCATATTGTGAACCGCATCATTCACCTGCTCGATGCCCGAGGTTTGTTCCTCGCTGGCGGCAGTGATCTCGCCCATGATGTCGGTGACACGCTGGATGGACTCTACAATTTCAGCCATGGTGGCGCCGGTGTCGGCCACCAGGCGGTTGCCCTCGGCCGTTGCGCTGACAGATTCTGTGATCAGCTCTTTAATTTCGCGGGCGGCCTGGGCACTGCGTTGTGCCAACGAGCGTACTTCGCTGGCTACCACAGCAAAACCACGACCCGCCTCACCGGCGCGGGCGGATTCGACCGCCGCATTGAGTGCCAAAATGTTGGTTTGGAACGCGATGCTGTCAATCACCCCAATAATGTCTTCCACTTTTTTGGATGACTCGTTAATGGAATCCATGGTGTTGACCACTTGCGAAACCATGTCGCCACCCCGTGTGGCAACGTTGGCTGCTGTCATGGCCAAGGTGTTGGCCTGCTGTGCGTTATCGGCGTTTTGCCGCACAGTGGCGGTCAGCTCTTCCATGGCCGAGGCCGTTTGCGTAAGCGAACTGGCCTGATCTTCGGTGCGTACCGACAAGTCGCCGTTGCCCGCAAGAATTTGCTGGGATGCGGCGGTGATTTCGTGGGCGCCTTCACGCACGCGGGCCAGCACACTGTGCAGGTTTTCGGTCATTTGCTGCAGAGCACGCAGCAAGGCGGCGGTTTCATCCTTGCCTTGCGCTTCGATTTTTACCGTCAGGTCGTGTGCGGCGATGGTTTGTGCAACCTGGATGGCACTGTGCAGCGGGCGCACGATGGAGCGCGTGATGGTAACGGACAGCACAATGCCAATCATCAATGTTGCCAGCGCCAGCACAATAAACACCACACGACCGGTATCGTTGGGTGCCGCCTGGTTTGCGGTATCAATGTTCCACAGGCCGACACCAGCGAGGATGGCGACCATGATCAGCAAAACGGAAAACGCCAGTGCCAGGCGGGTACCAATTCGGAAATTGTTCATAAGTGAATCTTGAAGTAAATGCTTAACGGTGGGTGCACAGACCGGCACCACCAGCGGTGCCTGCTACCACTTGCATCACGATGTGATGAAACGCGATGTAGTAATCTGCAGTCACACGTTAACATAGGGAAGTCCCGTACAGTCCCTCTGGTAACGGCCGACATTCCGTGTAATTCAGTCAATTCAACAAGGTGCGCACAACGTGAACAAGCATCCTCTTTCGGGTGGTAATACACCCCGGCAGGCGGGTCCCGGTTCAACCCCGGGGCATGGGCAACCAGGCACGTCGGGCCCGGCACGGTCCAACGGCGCAGCGCCACCGCCCGGACGGCCCAAAAACCCTCCACGTCGCATGTGGTGGATATTTGTTGCTGTATTGCTGGCCAACTATTTCATTATGCGGGTGTTTGCCCTTAACCCCGAACCGACTGTGCCGGTGCCTTATACCGTCTTCAAAGAACAGGTTGCTCAAGGTAACGTCAAGTCCATCTACAGCAAGGGCCAGAATATTGAAGGTCAATTTTTGACGCCCGTGGTGGTGCCGCCCGCAGAAACTTCCGGCCGCTTGCCGGGCGGCGACGAGGCCGTTACGGCACGAAATTTCACCACCTTGTTGCCTGTGTTTGTGGACCCGGGCTTTGAAACCTTCTTGCTGGATCACAATGTCGAAATCCGGGCCGTGCCCATCGACGCCAACAACCCATGGGCCACGATGCTATTTGGCTTTGGCCCGGCGTTGCTGATTATTGGGTTTTATGTGTGGCTGTACCGGCGTGCGTCCATGCGTGCCGGGGGCATGGGGGGTGCCATGTTCGGCATGGGCAAAAGCAAGGCCCGCCGATACGACCAAGCCACCACTGAACGCGTCACCTTTGATGACGTGGCCGGGATCGACGAAGCCGAGAACGAGCTGGCCGAAATTGTCGACTTCCTAAAGAATACGGAAAAATATTCACGGTTGGGAGCCACAGCGCCCAAAGGCGTGTTGCTGGTGGGTGCGCCGGGTACCGGTAAAACCCTGCTGGCCCGGGCGGTGGCCGGCGAATCCAACGTGCCGTTTTTTTCCATGAGCGGGTCAGAGTTTGTCGAGATGATCGTCGGCGTTGGGGCCGCCCGTGTGCGCGACTTATTCCGACAGGCACGCGAACACGCGCCGTCCATCATTTTTATTGACGAAATCGACTCGATCGGGCGTGCCCGGGGACAAGTCGTGGTGGGCGGCTCAAGCGAGCAAGAGCAAACACTCAACCAAATTCTGACCGAGATGGACGGGTTTTCCGGCAAAGAGGGCGTTATTGTGCTGGCCGCAACCAACCAGCCGGACATTTTGGACAAAGCCTTGCTGCGTTCGGGCCGTTTCGACCGTCGCGTGGTGATCCACCTGCCCGACAAAGCCGGGCGCGAAGCCATCCTGCAAGTACATATACGTAAAGTAGCGCTGGATGACGACGTACGATTGGACGACATTGCTACTGCCACGCCCGGGCTCTCGGGGGCCGACCTAAAAACACTGGTGAACGAAGCCGCACTTTTGGCGGCACGTAAAGAACAAGCCACCGTGCGACACCAGGATTTTCTGGAGGCCCTGGAGAAAATGGTGTTGGGGCCCGAGCGGCCCATTGTAATGAGCGCTGCCGACCGCGAGCGCATTGCTTACCACGAATCTGGACACGCAATTTTGGGGCTGGTGGTACCGGGCGCCGATCCGGTGCACCGCGTCACCATTGTGCCTCGGGGGCGGGCACTGGGTGTTACCTACCAGCGCCCGGCATCCGACCGCTACAACTACCCTGAAGAATATATTCGTGCCCGCATTGTGGGTATGCTGGGTGGCCGCGCCGCCGAAGAAGTGGTGTACGGCAACCGCACCACCGGTGCCGAAAACGATATTGAGCAAGTGACACAGTTGGCGCGGAATATGGTGACCCGCTGGGGCATGAGTGACAAACTGGGCATGGTTAAGCTGGCACCGGCGCACAACCCGTTTTTGGGCACCACCGGCCCGGGCCGTGACCCCAGCATCAGCGAACAAACGGCGGCGCGGGTTGATGCGGAAGTGCAAAAAATTATTCACGATTGCCATGACGAGGCCATTCGCTTGCTACGCAAACACCGTCACGCACTCGATGCGTTGGTAAGCGCACTGCTCGAACACGAAACGCTGGACGAGCAAGAAATATTGGACGTTACCGGATTGCCGCCGGCGCCCGCCCTGAAAGATTTGCCCAACGCCCCAAAAACCGTGGAGTGAGCGGCACGATGATTGCAGGCGGTGGAAGAGGGGGTATGTAGGTTGTCTTCATCGACAGGTCGTCATTACCGCCAGCTTGCAATAACCGGCCTTCAAATCAGATTCGATTGTTACCCAGTTCCTTCATGCTCGCCATACTACACAGGAGACGCCGATGAGTAGCGACACTATGCAAGCCGAACACCGGGGTACGTGTCTTTGCGGTGCCGTATCCGTTCAGATACTAGCCAGTTCACCCACGATGGGCGCTTGCCATTGCAAGACCTGTCGCGCATGGTCGGGCGGCCCGTTCATGTCTGTTGAATATCATGACGTGCCCCAGATCCAGGGTATGGAGCATGTCACCGTTTACTCGTCCTCTGACTGGGCCGAACGCGGCTTTTGCTCTCGGTGTGGAACGCATCTGTTCTACAGACTCAAGGAGGGCAGTTTTTATGCACTGTCGGTCGGATTGTTCCAAGAGGGCACACAATGGCCATTTGACTTGCAGGTCTTTATTGACCAAAAGCCGCAAAACTACCAGTTTGCCAACACGACGCGCACTATGACCGGTGAAGAAGTTTTCAACGCGTGGTCATAAAAGAGTCCTGACGCCAAGCATTAAAACCGACGGGTGGTGTTTTGAAGGTTTGTTAACCACGCTTCGGAAACTTGATGCGTTATTCCGAGAGAAGCCGTGGTTTGCCCGGCCAGTACAGTGCGCGGCAAGGCTCGCTCCGGTTGCCGTGCCATGGCCGTGGGCAGCCCGCCAACATGCGACTGGTTGGCGTGGCGCGCTGATCAATCAGCCGTGCGTTGTCCAGCTTGCCCAACTTGAAAGTCAGCGCCCATAAACTATCGCATTCCATGCAGCGGTAGCGCCCGTCGTCGGGACTGCTCGCGTTGGAAGGCGTGTGCTCGTGCGTCATGTGCTCGTGGGGCTCCGTAATGGCGGGGCTGACAAGAAGTTCTGCGCACGCCGCGCAGATGGTAGGTACCAGTGACATGGCTCCTGACTCCGTTATTTTGGCTGCAGTTCAGTCAGGTTCACGATAGCCAAATCACCCCCGTCGGGATAATCAGACGAAAGGCGCATCGGTGGGGTGCACAAATGCCACCGCGTTTACAAAGGCCGGTCAGGCAGATGCGTGCGGGGCCCATCATTCGGGCGCTTTGCATAACGCAGGCACGTTACCAAGCTTGCGTTTGTTTTGCACGTAGAAGCACCCGGTTACCCAATGCGGGGGGAAACGCGGGAAAACCCTGAGTCGTGAAAAAATGCGAGCAAAGCGTACAGGCTGCATGCTGATCTGTCGGCGTTCAACTTGCTTGCCGAGATCGGTCGCGATTGTGTCGGAGCGATTCAGCTTCTTGCAGAAGATGTGCATCCCCAGGATGTTAAAACGATTGCAGGCAAACCACCTTGGGTTGGTTGAATCACACTGGGAATGAACTGACCCCGTAGAAGGCCTGGGAAACACTAACCTGCTCAAACGTATCACCCAATGGCTCAACTGCACTCAAGAGCCGGT
>JAJUIY010000165.1 GCA_029267415.1 Alcaligenaceae bacterium | reverse complement strand
AACATTGCTGCCCAGAATGAAGTACAAGGGGGCGAATACGGCTGCGGCGATGGCGGCCAACGATGAGTATTTTGTGGCATAGGCCACAATCAGCCACGTTGCGGCGGTGGCCAATGCCAGCCACGGGTTCAGCGCTATTAATACGCCCAACGCCGTGGCCACGCCTTTACCCCCTTTGAAGTTCAGGAAAACCGGAAACACGTGACCCAAAAATGCCGCCACGGCACATAGCCCCACGGTGATGGCCGGCAGGTTAAACGTTGCCGTGGCCCAGATGGCGAGTGTGACCGCCGCCCAGCCTTTCAATGCGTCGCCCAGCAATGTCAGGGCAGCCGCCGTTTTGTTGCCGGTTCGCAATACATTGGTGGCTCCGGGGTTACGCGATCCAAACGTTCGCGGATCACTGAGCCGCATGGCACGGCTGACGACAACGGCAAACGGAATGGAGCCAAGCAAGTAGGCAATCGCGACAAAAAAGAGGGCAAAAATCATCGAAACACTTGACATAATTTGCAGGCAACGGACGTAAGCGGGTAATAATACCGAGTGTATAGTGGCAAAGCACTAAACCCAGCAGGTACAATTTGCTACGTCCAGTTTATTAGATGGAATTTTAATGCGCATTTTGGTGTCCAACGATGATGGTTATACTGCACCGGGGTTGCAGGCACTGGTTGATGCCTTGGAAGGGCTGGGCGAACTGACCGTTGTTGCTCCTGAAACAAACTGCAGTGGCTCGTCCAACTCGTTAACGCTGAACCGTCCGTTATGGGCACACCAGGCCGCCAATGGGTTTCATTATGTCAACGGTACGCCGTCGGACTGCGTCCATATTGCCCTGACCGGCATGCTTGATTTTCGACCCGACCTGATCGTGTCTGGAATCAATAACGGTGCCAACATGGGTGATGATACTTTATATTCAGGCACCGTCGCGGCCGCGACCGAAGGCTATCTGTTTGGTATTCCCGCCATCGCCTTTTCGCTGGTTGATCGCGGCTGGAAGCACCTTGATGCGGCAAGTCGGGTGGCGCGCGACGTGGTCGAACGCTATCTGGCCCAGCCGCTCGATGCTCCGCTGCTGCTAAACGTAAATATACCGGCAGTGCCGTACGACGCCATCGACGGCATGCGGGTGACACGGCTGGGCAAGCGGCACCCGTCGCAGCCGGTGGTCAAAAGCACCACCCCGTATGGCGAACCCGTATATTGGATCGGCCCGGTGGGCTCGGTATCCGATGCCGCCCCCGACACCGACTTTGGCGCCGTAAAAGAGTTGGCGGTGTCGATTACGCCATTAAGATTTGATTTGACGCACCATGAACAACTTCAGGATATTCAGCGGTGGGCCGCTCCGTTATGCGTAAGCCCCTGAATCCCAATTTTCCGTCGGGAACCCGGAATCGTTTCGGACGTTCGCGCCTTGGGGGTGGGGTGACACCCACCAACAGCAACACCCGAATCATGACACCGCCGCGTGTTCCTGACGTTCCGGCAACACGACAATTGTCTGCGGTGGTCAACATGGGTTTGAACTCCGAGCGGGCGCGTGGCATGATGGTTCAGCGTTTGCAAGAACAGGGCATCACCAATCAGAAGGTTCTGGCAGCCATGATGGCAGTTCCCCGGCACATATTTGTGGACCAGGGTTTGGCCAGCCGTGCTTATGAAGACGCGGCCCTGCCTATAGGCTACGGCCAAACGATTTCTCAACCCTGGATCGTGGCGCGGATGATCTCTGCGGTGTGTGAAAAGGGTGTCCCTGCCCGCGTGCTGGAGGTTGGCGGGGGCTGCGGGTATCAGGCCGCTGTGCTGGCACAGTTGTGCCGCGAAGTTTACGTTATTGAGCGTATCCGTGGCCTTTATGATCACGCCAGGCAACGTTTGCGCGACTTGGGGCTTGTTCCGCCCATCAGGCTCGTCCACGGTGACGGTATGCTCGGCATGCCGTCCGCGGCACCTTTTGACGCCATCATCGTGGCCGCCGCCGGTATTGAAATTCCCCAGACGCTGGCCCAGCAGCTGGCGGTGGGGGGCCGTTTGATCGCTCCCGAGGGGGCAGCAGCGCAACGTCTGATCCTTCTCGAGCGCACCGGGGCCAATTCCTGGGAACGCGCCGAGCTGGAGTCGGTTCGCTTTGTGCCTCTGCGGGGTGGAGTGCAATCTTAGTCTCGACCAAGAATTCAGGAGTTTCATATGAACGCAGATACCTTGCGCTCTGCCATCAACAGTTACCCCAGCGTGGCCGGCATGCGGTTCTTGATGCTGGTGGCGGTGGTGGCAAGCGTGGCCCTGGCGGGTTGCACGTCACGGACGGCGCGCGCGCCGATTGTTGACATGACCGTTGCACCAGAGGCGCCCCCGGCGGTTACCGGGTCTACCTACGTGGTCAAGCCGGGCGACACCTTATTTAAAATTTCGCAAGCCAGTGGCGTACCGGTTGGCCGTTTGGAGCGCCTTAACAATATCACTGACCCCGGCCAGCTGCGGGTAGGGCAAGTGTTGCGTCTTGATGGCCCCATTCCCGACCAGCCTGCAACGGGCCCCGTGGTGGCCGAACCCGTCACCCCGGTTCCGGCGGTCGAGCCCGCTACCAGCACGCAAACGGCGCGGGCCAGCGATGCCAATCTTATCGATTGGGGGTGGCCTGTCAGCGGGAAAATCATCCAGGGCTTCAACCCCACCACCAAGGGCATTGATATCGAAGGCGCAATGGGCGATCCCGTCGTTGCTGCCGCCGATGGCAAGGTCATGTATGCGGGCAATGGTGTGCGGGGCTTGGGTAATCTGATCCTGCTGGCGCATAGCAACGGTTTTATCACCGCCTATGCTCATAACCAGGAGCTGTTGGTCAAGACGGGCGACGATGTCAAGAAAGGGGCAAAAATTGCCACTCTCGGACAGTCCGATACCACGTCACCGCGGCTGCACTTTGAGGTGCGCCGGGGCGGCAATCCGGTGAATCCGCTCGAATATCTGCCTGCACGGAACGGCACGTAACGCAACGGCACCGATGCACAGCGAGCGGGTCCTGCTTTTCGGCAGGCCCGCCGTTTATTAGTTGGGTTGGCGGGCAGCGCTCACGAAACTGACTGGATCATGACGGGGCTGCATTGAAACGGACTGAAAGGATCGCGGCCGGGTTGAAACAACTGCGAAATAGCTTGTCACGCACACTAGGGTTTCCTGTTAGCCATTGATGTTCAAGGAAACTCAAAAAATGAAACAGCTTCAATACAAACGACTGCCCGCCGCGTTGCTCGCGTGCTCCGTACTGGCCCTTGGTAGTATTGCTTTTTCCGGGGCGGCTCTGGCCGCCGATGCAGCTCCGGTCACAACATCGACGGTGAACGAGGCCTCCAGCCCGGCAGCCGGCCAGAAAAAACACCGTGGCGAACGCCGACACCGCCATCACCACGGGCACAAGTTTGGCCAAAAGCATGGGCATCGTCTGGCGGATGGAGCCATGATGGTTCCAGGTTATGGCCCCATACCGCAAGACGTGGTCGCCTCGTTGTCGTTGGATGGCAAGCAGCAAGCACTGCTTGACGAGGCGACGTCATTTCTCGACGACCAGCGCAAGCAGCGACGTGAAAAAGCGCGCGAAGGCCAGGCGCGTGGTAAAGAAGCGGCCGCCGCTACGATTGACCCGCACGCCCGTGTAGAACGACAGCAAGAACGCTTCGCCGCCATGCAAACCGTGCATGCTGATGCCACAGCCAAGTGGCTGGCGGTGTGGGACGCGCTGGACTCGGCGCAACAAGAGAAGGTGAGCGAATATATTGCCCAGCGTCGGGAAGCCCGGGCAGAGCGTCATGCAAAATGGCGCGAGCACCGTGCGGCGAAACGTGAAGCCCACCGTATCGAGAAACAGGCCGCCGAAGGCTGATGCACGACCGGGTGCCATCACGTTGGCACCCATTTACCCAGGACGGGTAAAATAAGGGGTTGGTGCTTTCTTGATCAGCCTTTTATCAAATCGTTATGTCGTGTGTTGTAGAAATTGAATCGCTTGACCTGAACGGCCAGGGCGTTGCCCACGTCGATGGAAAAGTCGTCTTTGTTGATGGGGCCTTGCCGGGCGAGAAGGTTGAGATAGAAATCACCCGACGCAAAAAATCGTTCGACAAGGCCACGGTAACGCGCATTCTTAAGCCGTCAACCCTGCGCGTTACGCCGGCCTGCCCACACTTTGGTGTATGTGGCGGCTGCGTTATGCAGCATCTTGAGCCCACAGCGCAAGTGGCCATCAAACAGCGGGTGCTTGAAGACAACCTTCAACACCTGGGCCACGTAACACCCGAGTGCATACTGCCGCCGCTGCATGGCCCTACCTGGAATTACCGCTACCGCGCCCGCCTGTCGGTCCGGTTGGTTCGGAAGAAGGGCGGTATTTTGGTTGGCTTTCGTGAGCGGCAAAGCAGTTATGTGGCAGACATGACCGAATGCCATGTGTTGCCCCGGCAGGTGTCGGCGTTGCTGGTTCCCTTGCGGCGGCTCGTTGAGACCTTATCGCGTCCCGATCGTATTCCACAAATTGAAGTGGCGGTCGGCGACGAAGTGGTGGCCCTGGTGCTGCGCCATCTTGAGCCCTTGCTTGACGCCGACCACGACAAGCTGAAAGGCTTCGCTGACGAATATGGGGTGACCTGGTGGTTGCAGCCCAAGGGGCCGGATTCCATCTATCCGCTGATTCCCGGCGATGAAGAACGGTTGTATTACAGCCTGCCGCAATTTGGGTTAACAATGCGGTACCGGCCGACGGATTTCACACAGGTTAACCACGCAATGAACCGCAGTCTGGTCTCGCGTGCGCTGAATCTTCTTGATCCCCAACCCGACGACCGCGTGGCGGACATGTTTTGTGGTCTTGGCAACTTTACGTTGCCGCTGGCGACAATGTCGCGCGATGTAGTGGGAATTGAAGGCAGCGAAACGCTGACCCAACGGGCCCTGGATTTTGCGCGCCGCCACGGCTTGGATGGCCGTGTGTCGTTCGACGCCCTGAACCTGTTTGATGTCGACGAGGCCTGGTTGCGTTCATTGGGGCATTTTGACCGTATGCTCATTGATCCGCCGCGCGAAGGCGCGCTCGAATTGGCCAAAGCACTGTGTGCGTTGGAAACGGGCGAGCGCCCGCGCCGCATCGTGTATGTGTCCTGTAACCCCGCCACCCTGGCGCGGGACGCGGGTATTTTGGTACATGTGGGTGGCTATCGGTTACGGGCCGCCGGGGTGGCCAATATGTTTGTGCATACCGGCCACGTGGAATCCATCGCGGTTTTT
>JAJUIY010000025.1 GCA_029267415.1 Alcaligenaceae bacterium | reverse complement strand
GGCGCGGCTAGCCTGAATGTGGGTTCGGAAACGTTCACGCTGCCAATCCAACGGCTCAGGTTTGCGGAAATAATCCAGTCCGGTCTCGCCGATGGCCACTACTCTGTCGGACGAGGTCGCCATATCGACCAGCTCGTCCACCGAAGGGTCCGGGGTGTCTTCGTAATCGGGGTGTACACCGACCGAGGCGTACAAGCGATCGTGCGGGGCCACCAATTCCATCAGTGCAGGCCAACGCGGCATGCTGACGCTGACCACCAGCGCATGCGTTACCTGGTTGTCGTCCATGCGCTGGAGGATGTCCGGCAGCTGATCGGCCAAATCGGGGAAATCAAGATGACAGTGTGAATCAACAAACATTGAACTCCAACCTGCAATAAATTAGCAGCATGCCTGCGTATTACGCGTTGGCAACGCGGCGGCACGCCTGTAACACGCGCTGCAGCGCGCTATGGACAAATAACTTGGCATTAAGGGGATGCCCGGCCACTGCGCGCTGTTGCGCCAACCAGCGGCTTGCCTGAGCCAGGTTGGCTGCCGATGCCTGGTTACCTACACCCTTAATAGCGCGCAAGGCCGGGTAGTAACGCACCGGCAGGCCGGCACGCGCCAGCGATAGATCAACAAAAAGGCGCTGCAGCGTGTCAATCCAGACGTCGGCGGACACTTTCTCCAGCTGGTCGGCCAATGTCCCCACGTCTGCGTTCATGGGGCTGTCCGTGGCCAACCGAAGCAAATCGGCAACCCAGTCCGGGCAGGCCTGCTCCGTACTGGTCGCCATTTGATGGGCGCGCACCGGTGCGTAGCTTGCTGCCGCCAACCACTCTTGCGGGTTCTGCACCCCTTGTTCAGCCAGCCATGCCAGGCTGGCCGCTTCGGAGGGCACAGGCAACGGTAGACGCCGGCAACGGGAAACCAGCGTGGGCAACAACTGATCGGGTGCATCGGCAACCAGCAAGAAAACGGTGTTTGCGGGCGGTTCTTCCAGCACTTTCAACAATGCATTGGCCGACACCACATTCAGTGCACGTGCCGGATAAAGCACCGCAACGCGCCAACCGCCCCGATGGGTGGCCGTATTGAACCAGCTTTCCAGTGCCCGCAGCTGCTCAATGCGGATTTCACGTGATGGGTTTTTACCGGGTGCCGGGCCGGGGGCGTCTTCCGATGCTTCGGTAATGTCCTCTTCCAGTGCGATGGCATCGGGACGAATACGTCGAGTATCTGGATGGTTTCCCGATGCAATCCACAAGCAGTCCTGACACTGACCACACGCCAAGCCATTGAGCGGCTGCGCACACAAAAGACTGGCGGCCGAGGCCAAGGCAAACCGCTGTTTGCCGATGCCCGCCATGCCGTGAATCAGCCAGGCATGGGCAAAACGATCGCGCTGTGCCAGCCACGCGCTGGCCAGATCACGTTGCCACGGCAAAAACTCGGGGAAGCGACTCATGTCAGGATGCCGGCCCAGATGGGATTTCACCGGTCAGGCGGGCCAGTTGTTCCAGCAGCGTGGCGCGCGTGTCCGCGATCGGTCGCGTAGCGTCAATAATGCAGAAACGTTCTGGATGCTGCCTGGCACGTTCCAAATAGGCCTTGCGTGTACGTTCAAAAAAGGCGCCCTCTTCTTGTTCGAAGCGGTCAGGGTTGCGGCCACCGTGTACCCGTTGCCACGCCACCTCAAGCGGCACATCAAACAAGAAGGTGAAATCAGGCTGCACGTGTGGGTGAACCCATTCCTCAAGCACTGCAATGCGCTGCTCGCCCAACTGGCGGCCGCCGCCCTGATAGGCGTAACTGGCGTCGGTGAAACGATCGCACACCACCCAGGTTCCCGCTTCCAGGGCCGGCGTGATGCGGGTTTGAAGATGCTCGTTGCGGGCGGCAAATACCAGCAAGGCTTCGGTACCAATGTGCATGTCATGGTGCAGCAGCAATTCGCGCAGCTGCTCACCCAGCGGCGTTCCGCCCGGCTCGCGCGTGGTCAGGACCGGCACCCCGTACTCAGCGATACGCTCGGCAAGCCATTGCACGTGGGTGCTTTTTCCCGCCCCGTCTACCCCTTCAAGGGTAATGAACAGACCGCGCTGCTCACCGTTTGCCGGCTGATTTGCCTGAGCCTGAGAAGCCATTAATTTCCTCGCCCGCGTATATATTTATTCACCGCCCGGTTATGGGCGGCCAAATTCTTCGAGAACTCACTGGTTCCATCGCCCCGCGAGACAAAGTACAGGTACTTGTGGTCTTCGGGGTGCAATGTCGCCTTCAGCGCCGCCTGGCCAGGACTTGCAATCGGTGTGGGTGGCAGGCCACCTCGCGTATACGTGTTCCAAGGTGTATCGGTACGCAGATCAACCCGGCGCAAGCGCCCTTCATAGGCATCGCCCATACCGTAAATAACGGTCGGATCGGTTTGCAGCGGCATATTCAGGCGCAAGCGATTGATAAATACCCCCGCTACCCTTGCGCGATCCGGCGCATGGCCGGTTTCCTTCTCGACAATGGATGCCAGGATGAGCGCTTCATAGGGTGATTGCAGCGGCAAATCCGGGTCACGCTGCTCCCAAGCCTCGTGCAATATCTCCATTTGGGCCGAATAAGCTCGACGTAAAATATCAAAATCCGTCGTGCCCGGAACAAACACGTAGGTGTCAGGATGGAAAAGGCCCTCGGGCGATTCTGCAGTTGCGCCCAGCCGTTCCAGAAGCTCGGCATCGCTGACACCGTCCAGCGTTTGGCGTATGTGCGGGCTATCACGCAGCGCTTGACGAATTCGCTGGTACGTCCAGCCCTCGATCAGGGCAAGCCGCGTTTGCACCATGTCACCGCTGGCCATGCGCTCAAGCAAGGTACGGGGTGTATCGCCCTGCATTGCTTCGTAGGCACCTGCCTTGATCTGGACATCGTTGCCCGTCAGGCGCGCCAGCAGCACAAAGCCGTCTTCATGAACCTGAATGCCGGCTTCATTAAGCACGCGTGCCACCGTGCGTGGCGTACTGCCGGCTTCAATAATGTAATCGATACGATCGTGCGCCATGCGCACGGGCGTTTCCGTCCAGTACCAGGCAGCCGCTGCCACGGCGCCCGCAATCAACACTGTCATCAGTGTAAAGTACAGGAGGAACTTTTTGAATTTGCTCATGAATCTAAATTGTAACTTGGTAGCCGGCGCTGAGCCACTTTTCGGCCCGGAAGCCCGTTATCATAAACGCTAAGATACGTGCTGTCTTTTGCTTTGGGAAACTATGACAACTTGCGCTATTACGATGACCGCCCTGAACGATCTGGCGGTAATTACCCTGACCGGTTCCGATGCCACTACATTCCTGCAAGCCCAGCTGACGCAAGACATGGCGGCACTGGGCCCCGACAAGGCGGCCTTGGCCGGCTACTGCACCGCACGCGGCCGCTTGTTTGCATCTATGGTGGCCGTCCAGCAAGGCGACACCGACGCCGACGGATGGTTACTGATCACCAAGGCGGATGCGGCGCTGGCCTTTGGCCAACGCCTGCGCATGTTTGTTTTGCGTGCCAAAGTTGATATTGAAATCAGCGAGACGGGTGTGATTGGCGTGCGCCATTGCGCCCCGGTGCCCGACGCTGCCGGCACCACCCACGGTACCGCCACGGATGCGCACACGCCGGCAATTACGGTGGCTGGCGCACCCGTTTCCGCCGACACGCTCACCGTACCCGACGCCGCGCCAGCGTATAGCGTGGTGCGGCAAAACGGCCAGATCTGGATTAGCGTGCCACAGCGCGACAACGCACCTGAGCAGCGTTGGTGGGTGCTAAATGCGGACACCGCCATAACACCGGATGACGCTGCCAACCAGGCGTGGCAGGCCGATGATATCGCCGCAGGGCTGCCGTGGATCCAGGCTGCCACCCAAGAAGCGTTTATACCGCAGACGGTCAATATGGATCTGATCGGCGGCGTCAGCTTCACCAAAGGCTGTTACCCTGGCCAGGAAGTCGTAGCACGCAGCCACTACCGCGGCACCATCAAACGACGCATGGCTTACGCACGTACAGAAGGGTTTGACGGCGTGGATGTTCATGCCCTGCCCGGTGCCGACACGTTTGACGCGAACCAGCCCGGGCGCCCAAGCGGGCGTGTGGTAAATGCCGCCATCAATAGCGGCACTTTACATGTACTGATGGAAGTACAGCTGGCCGACCTGGACACCGCCGCCTACCGGCTGGGTGACGAAAACGGCCCGGCCGTCACCGTCGTATCCCTGCCCTACAGCATTACCCCGCAGGCAAACAGCTAAGCCACGGCGTACCGGCTTGTTGGCCGCTGCATGCCTACATGGATGTATGTTGCATGGGCGTGCGGCGCCTTATGGCTGGTTATACAGCTTCAAGATACTGGAAAAATCCAGTTTCCCATGGCCGTTGCCACTGTGCATGGCGTACAGGTTGCGCGCCATTTCGCCCAGTGGCGTGGCCGCTTTAACCGCCATAGCCGCCTCAGCCGCCAAGCCAAGGTCTTTCAACATCAGGTCAACACCAAAGCCCCCGGCATAGTCTTTGGATGCCGGTGCGTGATCCATGACACCTGGCCACGGGTTGTAGAGCTCGGTGGCCCAGTTGCGGCCCGAACTTTTGGATATGATATCTGAGAGCACATGAGGGTCGAGCCCATTGGCCGCGCCCAACGCCAATGCCTCGGCCGTGCCGGCCATTAACACACCCAACAGCATGTTGTTGCAGATTTTGGCCACTTGGCCCGCGCCGGCATCCCCAGCATGGAAAATATTTTTACCCATGCACTCAAGGAGCGGCCGGGCTTGATCAAGGTCGGCAGCATCGCCGCCCACAATAAAAGTAAGTGTACCGGCCTCGGCGCCGGCTGTACCACCCGACACCGGCGCATCTACCATGCGCAAACCCTTTTCACGTGCGGCCTGGCTGACCTTGATGGCGGATTGCGGCGCAATGGTGCTGCAGTCGATCACCAGCGCACCCGAAGCAATGTGTTGCAGAAGGCCGTCATCGCCCAGGTAAAGGCCCTCGACATGCTGGCTGGCGGGCAGCATGCTGATAACGATATCGCAACCCTGCACCGCCTGGGTCGCCGACGCAGCCACCGTGGCACCGGCATCGCGCGCCCGCGCGAGCGATTCGGCCACGAGATCGAACACGGACACTTTGTAGCCCGCCTTGATCAGATTCAGCGCCATGGGGCCCCCCATATGGCCCAGACCGATGAACGCGATTTGACTCATGATTTGCTTACTCCTGAACAGCGTGATCCGGCACTTCGCCGAGATCCGACAATGGGTGTGGTTGATGGTCAGGCCACGGGGCCTGGAAATAACGCTGTACCCACGCATCGGTCGCCTCGCTAAGGCTGGCCGGGTTCCACGCGGGCGACTTGTCCTTATCGATCAGCAATGCCCGAATGCCCTCTTGGAAATCGCCCTGTACCCCGCACTGCAAGGATACGATGTATTCGATGCGGAACACATCGGCCAGAGACATCAGGCGCACCTTGTGCAAAAGGGTAAACGCCAGGCGCGCGGAACTGGGGGCGCCAGTGGAAAATGTGCGTGCCGCCCGTTGCAACCATGGGTCGTCGTGATCGGCCCATGCCTCAATGGCGGCGCAAATCTCGTCGAAATTAGTGCCGCCGCATGCAGCTCGAATGACGTCAAAATGACGTTGCAGTGGCCCGGGCTGCGCTGTGGCGCTGGGCGCTTTCGATTGAAGAAGGCGGCGAAGCAGCGCATCGTTACGGTCGGGACGCGCCGACCAACGGGCCGCTTGGACGTCGGCCAACAGAGCGTCGAAACCATCGGAGGGGAGCTCGTGGTCGGCCAAACCAAGCAGCAGGCAATCGCGGGCACCCAACTGCGCACCCGTCAGCGCCAGGAACATACCAATACCGTCGGGAAGACGGCTAAGCATCCAAGTGCCACCCACATCCGGAAACAGGCCGATGGAGATTTCGGGCATGGCAAAACGCGTGGTGTCCGTCACCACGCGATGGCTGGCCCCCATCATCAAGCCGACACCCCCACCCATGACGATGCCGCTGCCCCAGCAAAGAATCGGCTTCCCGTAGCGATGGATCATGTAGTCGAGGCGATATTCGACATCAAAAAACTCGCGTGCGTAACCATTGCTCCAGGCGTCGCGTTCGGTATTTTCTTGCATGGAGGCATACAGACTATGCAGATCGCCGCCCGCGCAAAAAGACCGCTCGCCCGCACCGCGCAAAATCACAAAGGCAATGGTCGGGTCGTCTTCCCATTGCTCTAGAAGCCGCGTAAGTTCGTGACACATTTCGAGCGACAGCCCGTTCAACGTATCCGGGCGGTTCAGAGTGGCCATAGCCACCTTCTCCGGGCCCGCCGTATCCAAGACAGTGGACAACACAACTGCGCTCATCGTATGTCTGCTCCTTCATTCAGAATTTGGCGGGCCACAATTACCCGCATAATTTCGTTGGTTCCTTCGAGAATTTGGTGGACGCGGGTGTCGCGCACCAACCGCTCAAGGGGGTAATCTTTCAAATAACCATAGCCGCCGTGAATTTGTTGCGCATCCAGGCACACCTGGAAACACAGATCGGTGGCCAGGCGCTTGGCCATGGCGCAATATGCGGTGGCCTGCGGGTCGGCCTGGTCAAGTTTGGCAGCAGCAAGGCGCACCATTTGGCGCGACGCCACAATATGTGTAAGCATGTCGGCCAGCTTGAATTGCAGGGCCTGGAAATCGGCCAATGGCCGTTTAAACTGACGGCGCTCGGACATGTAGTTGCGGGCCGCATCATACGCCCCTTGTGCCGCGCCCACCGAACAGGTCGCAATATTGATCCGGCCGCCATCCAGCCCTTTCATGGCCAGTTTGAACCCCTGCCCTTCTTCGCCCAGTAAATGAGTGGCCGGGATGCGAACCTGCTCGAAGGTGATGGGCCGGGTTGACTGGCTGTTCCAGCCCATTTTCTGTTCTTTGCGGCCATAAGTGATGCCGGGCGTATCGGCGGGCACCACAAAGGCTGAAATACCGCGTGCTCCCTCGCCACCGGTGCGTGCCATAACCACCAGCACATCGGTGTCGCCACCGCCCGAAATGAACGCTTTGGAGCCGTTCAATACGTAATTGTCGCCGTCGCGGCGGGCGGTTGTCGCCAGCGATGCCGCGTCAGAGCCGGACCCGGGCTCTGTCAAACAATACGACGCTAATTTTTGACCAGCACACAGGGACTCGCCCCACTGTTCTTTGACGGTATCACTGCCCCAGGTGCCAATCATCCAAGTGGCCATATTATGGATAGTCAGAAACGCTGCGGTTGAAGGATCGACCGCCGCCATTTCTTCAAAAACCAGGGTGGCATCGAACCGCGGCAGCCCAAGACCGCCTATCTCTTCGGGGGCGTAAAGGGAGCAAAAGCCAAGTTCGCCCGCCTTGGCAAAGGCGTCGCGCGGGAATACTTCGTGTTCGTCCCAGTGCGCCGCCTGCGGCGCCAGCTCGCCTTGAGCGAAGTCGCGCGCGGCTTGTACGAACGCCTGCTGCTCGTCTGAAAGTTCAAACGCCATAGTGTCTCCATTGATTATTCAGGCCTGCCAATGGCCTGACGAGCCTTGTTGCGGCCCTGTTTGCGCTGATGACCAGGAACAATCTTGCTGTCTGGCCATGGATAAACCTTAGCCCGTTGGCTTGATTTTTTTTGTCACGCGCACGACATTCTAAACCTTCTGGCGCTGCTTGTGGCGGGCCCGACGGCGCCGGCTTTCCATAGGTTCAAATATAAGCGGTCTATACACTTCAAGCCGGTCGCTGTTATGTACCTGGGTATCGAGTGTGCATTTACGTCCGTATATGCCCACTTGCACTATGGATGGCGAAAACTGTGGAAACGCTTGAAAGAAACCCGCCGCAGACAAGGCATCGGCGACCGTCGCGCCCGCCGGCAACTGCGTCTGGCTGCGCCAGATACGGCTTGGCTCGGCATAAATCACCTCGACATGCGACAAGGCTTTTTCCGGTGACGTATGGGTAGGGTCGGGTTGCACAGACTTGTGGTTTTCCATTCGCGGCCGTGTCCCGGCATTGTCGGCACTTTCCGGACGCAGGCCGGTACGTGTCCGCTCAGGTGTTGCCGTAGACATCCTGGGCACGCTGGGTGAAGGAATCAATGAACGTTCCGGCAATTCGGTTAAACACGGGGCCGACCACCGCTTCGAGCGCACGATTGGAGAAGCGATATTGCATGGTATAGACCACCTTGCACGCATCGGGCGCCAACTCGTGAAAATGCCAGTCGCCGGTAAGCTCTGAAAACGGGCCGTCCACCAGCTCGATTTTGATGTTATGCGGGTAATCGTGGGTATTGCGCGTGGTAAAAGTTTGCTTGATGCCGGCAAAGCTTATCGTAACCGACGCCTCCATGCCGGTCTCATCTTCGCGGTGCACGGCAGAGCCGCCACACCAAGGCATGAACTCGGAGTATTTATCGACATCGGCAACCAGATTAAACATTTGGCCGCAGCTGTAGGGGACAAGTACGGAGCGTTGAACAGTATGCATCGAGTCTCGTGAACGGATAGAATGGTCTGATTTTACCCGTCTTGTTAAAGCTGAAAATTCATGACCATTGTAGATAACCGCAAAGCCTACCACGATTACTTTATTGAAGAGCGCTTCGAAGCAGGCCTGGTATTGCAGGGCTGGGAGGTGAAGGCAATCCGCGCCGGTCACGTGCAGCTTAAGGAAAGCTACATTATTGTACGGGACGGCGAAATTTGGGTTGTGGGCATGCACATCAGCCCGTTGGCCAATACCTCGACGCACGTGACTCCTGACCCGGTCCGCACCCGCAAACTGCTATTGCGCCGCGATGAAATCTCTAAACTGATTGGCCGCGTCGAGCAACGGGGCTACACCATGGTGCCCCTTAACCTGCACTATCGCAACGGCCGCATCAAGCTTGAATTTGGCCTGGGCCGCGGCAAGAAACAGCACGACAAACGCGACGCCGCCCGCGACAAGGACTGGCAGCGCGAACGCGAACGCATCATGAAGCATGACGTGCGCGTGCGGCGCGACTGACTTAATGCAGTTTGACGCGCGGCGTACTGCGTTTTAATAACAGCCGGCCCATCGCCAACGAAGCGGTGCGCCAGAAGCCCAGGACTGCCAGGTGATGCATCAGGTGCAGGCTCATATACATGATGCGCGCCAACAGCCCTTCCACGAACAGGCTTTTTCCTGCCAAGACGCCCATCAGGCTGCCCACCCCGCGGCTGTGCCCCACTGACACCAGCGAGCCGTAATCCTTATAGCGGAACGGCTGACTATGCGGCGGCCCGTTGGAGACCCGCCCCGCCACCACCTTGGCAAGATAGGCGGCTTGCTGGTGGGCTACTTGAGCCCGCGCCGGCAAGGTACCGTCGCTACCCAGCCATGGGGCTTGGGCACAGTCACCCATGGCAAACACGTCGGGGTCGGGCGTGCGCAGGTATTCGTCGACCACCAGCTGATTGATGCGGTTGGTTGGCAAGCCCAGCTCAGTCAAAAACTGCGGCGCCTGAATGCCAGCCGCCCACACGCACAAATTAACCGGGTAGACACGGCCTTGGTCGTCTTCGACCGAGTCGGGCCCCACGCGCGCGACCTTGATGGATGTTTTGACGTCGATGCCGCGCTCGATAAGCAAACCGTGCGCGGCCACGGACATTCTTTCGGGCAGGGCCGACAGAATACGATCGGCGCCTTCCAGCAGCGTGATTTTGACGTTCTTTTTCGGATCGATGTTACGTGTGCCGTAAAACGTCAAACCATTGATGGCCTCAAGCAGCTCGGCCGCCAACTCGACACCCGTGGCGCCGCCACCCACGATCCCGATGTGCAACACCGGCTCGGGCGAGACATTTTGTTCGCGCTGCCGGGCAATGGCCGCCAGCTCGTGCAGCATCTGCTGCCGGAAGTGTTCGGCCTGCGCCGTGGAGTCCAGCGAAATCCCGTGTTCTTCGGCGCCCGGGGTGCCAAAGAAGTTGGATTTGCTGCCCACCGCAAGAATCAGCGTGTTGTAGGAGAGCTCACGGGCGTCAAACACCAGCTGGCCCTGCGCCGAGTAATAAGGCGCAATCTGGACACAATGCCGCTCACGATCCACATGGGTCACGTTGCCGGGCACAAAGGTGAAGTTGCGCTCTTTGGCTAGCATCATGAAGGAAAGCCCCTCGCGGTGGATATCGAGTGTCCCCGAAGCCACCTCGTGAAGCGAGGGTTTCCAGATATGCGTTTCGTCGCGGTCGATCAGAAATACGCGTGCGGGGCCGAATTGACGCCCAAGCCGGGCGGCCAGTTCGAGGCCGCCGGCCCCGCCGCCGACAATCACAATTTTATGATCCATAGCGGTTGCCTGATGATGCGCTGGCTACTGCGCCAGGCGCTGCCAGGTGTCAACCACCGTATCCGGGTTAAGCGACAGCGACAAAATGCCCTGATCACGCAGCCATTGTGCCAGGTCGGGGTGGTCGCTGGGCCCTTGGCCACATATACCCACGTACTTGCCGGCGTTCAGGCAAGCCGAAATGGCCCGCTTGAGCATGAACTTGACCGCGTCGTCGCGCTCGTCGAAGTCGGCAACCAGCAGATCCATACCCGAGTCGCGGTCAAGACCCAAGGTCAGCTGGGTCAGGTCGTTGGAGCCAATGGAGAAGCCATCGAAGTACTCAAGGAACTGATCAGCCAAAATCGCGTTGGACGGCACTTCGCACATCATGATCAGGCGCAGGCCGTTTTCACCGCGCGCCAAGCCGTGGCTGGCCAGAAGATCGACCACGCGCTTGGCCTGGGGCACGGTACGTACAAACGGCACCATGATTTCTACGTTAGTAAGCCCCATCTCGTTGCGTACCTTCTTAAGCGCTTCGCACTCCATTTTGAAGCACTCGGCAAAGTCGTCGGACAGGTAACGCGATGCGCCGCGGAAACCCAGCATGGGGTTCTCTTCCTCGGGCTCGTAGCGCGAGCCGCCCACCAGTTTGCGGTACTCGTTGGACTTGAAATCGGAAAGGCGAACAATGACCGGCTTGGGGTAAAAAGCGGCGGCAATCGTGCTGATACCCTCGGCCAGTTTCTCAACAAAGAAGGCACGCGGGCTGGCATAGCCACGTGCGGCAGATTCGACGGCCGATTTGAGCTCGGCGTCCACATTGGGATAGTCGAGAATAGCTTTGGGATGAACGTTAATGTTGTTGTTGATGATGAACTCAAGACGCGCAAGACCCACGCCGTCGTTCGGGATTTGCGAAAAGTCGAACGCCAGTTGCGGGTTGCCCACGTTCATCATCACTTTCATGCCCACATCGGGCATTTCACCCCAGCGGACCTCTTCAATTTCGGTTTCGAGCAGACCGTCGTAAATACGTCCTTCATCACCTTCAGCGCACGACACGGTAACTTCGGCACCGTCTTTAAGGACGTCGGTGGCGTTGGCGCAGCCAACCACAGCCGGGATGCCCAGTTCGCGCGCAATAATAGCGGCGTGGCAGGTACGTCCACCGCGGTTGGTCACGATGGCCGAGGCCAGTTTCATGACCGGCTCCCAGTTGGGGTCGGTCATGTCGGTGACGAGAATATCGCCACGCTGAACCAAGTGCATTTGCGAGACATCGCCAATAACGCGCACGGGCCCCGAGCCAATTTTTTGCCCGATAGCGCGGCCGGTGACGAGGACGTCGCCGGTGGCCTTCAGGCGGTAACGCTCTTGAACGTCGTTTTGCCCTTGTTGCGATTTCACGGTTTCAGGGCGGGCCTGCAAGATATAGATTTTGCCGTCAATGCCGTCGCGACCCCACTCGATGTCCATGGGACGCCCGTAGTGGTTCTCGATAATGACGGCATAACGGGCCAGCTCAATAACTTCTTCGTCGCTGAGCGAATAGCGATTGCGCTCGGAAACGGGGACATCGACCGTGCGTACGGCATGCCCGGTGCTGCGGTCGGAGTCGAACTCCATTTTGATCAGCTTGGAGCCAATGCGGCGGCTGACGATGGGGTTATGGCCGGCAGCCAGTGTAGGCTTGAATACGTAGAACTCGTCGGGGTTTACAGAGCCCTGAACGACTGTTTCGCCCAGGCCATACGAGGAAGTGATGAAGACGACATCGCGAAAGCCGGATTCGGTGTCCAGCGTGAACATGACGCCGGCACTGCCCTTGTCGGAGCGCACCATGCGCTGCACACCTGCCGACAACGCGACATCGGTATCGGCATAGCCTTTGTGAACGCGGTACGAAATGGCGCGGTCGTTATACAGCGAGGCAAATACCAAGTGAATTTTTTCGAGGACTTCGTCGATGCCAACCACGTTCAGATAGGTTTCTTGCTGGCCGGCAAAAGACGCGTCGGGAAGGTCTTCGGCGGTGGCCGATGAGCGAACGGCAAAACTGCCCTGCCCGTCGGCGTCGAGCTCGGCAAAGGCCTTGCGGATTTCTTGCTCAAGATTGGCCGGGAACGGAGTTTCGAGAATCCATTGACGGATTTCGGCACCGGCGTCAGCCAGTTCGCGGACGTCTTCGACGTTCAGTGCAGCCAGGCGGTCTGCAATACGCGTGTCGAGTTGGGTTGATTTGAGGAATTCGCGAAACGCGTCGGCCGTGGTGGCAAAACCGCCGGGTACGCGCACACCGGCATCAGCAAGTTGGCTGATCATTTCGCCCAATGAGGCGTTTTTACCGCCAACGGAATCGACATCGCTCATGCGAAGCCGATCGAACGATACAACGTAGGACATTGAAGTCACCTTAAATAATAAAAGAAAGCGTGTTTGCGTACGGCACTGTGAGGCCCGGGGGCAAAGTGCAGTAGGCAAACCAGCCTTGCTGAAGTATCAGGCGACTGTTAATCTTGCGAGATTGTACCGCTTCTGGCCTTCTGTGTACGCCCACAACCTCATGACATCCCCAAAAGTAGAACGCACCGTATTCATCGTTTCGGACAGCACCGGCATTACTGCTGAAACGTTCAGCCATTCTGTCCTTTCGCAGTTTGAGGAGGTCAAGTTTGAAGCAATTCGCCTGCCCTTCATCGACAGCACCGAAAAAGCCGACGCAGTTGCGCGTCGCATCAATCGTTGCTCGCTCGAAACTGGCCAGCCGCCGCTTGTCTTCAGCACGCTGGTCAGCCCCGACAGCGTCGAGCTGATTCGCCAATCCGATTGCGTTTTCCTGGATTTGTTTGGCACGTTTGTGGTCCCCATCGAACAGGCCCTTGGCATGAAGTCCAGCCATTCCGTTGGCCGTTCGCACACCGGCAGTTCCAGCAAACAATATAGCCAGCGCATTGATGCCATCAATTTCACCCTGGCCCACGACGACGGCCAGTTTATCCATGGCCTCGAAGAGGCCGACGTCATTCTGGTGGGCGTGTCGCGCTGCGGCAAAACGCCCACCAGCCTGTACCTGGCCATGCAATATGCCGTCAAGGCCGCTAACTTTCCTCTAATTCCGGAAGATTTCGAACGTAGCTGCCTGCCCACGGCCCTGCTGCCGTATCGCCGCAAGCTGTTTGGGCTGTCCATTGATCCCGATCGCCTCAGCGAAGTCCGCAACGAGCGTCGCCCGAACAGCGAATATGCCTCGCTGCGCCAATGCCGGTACGAAGTAGCCGAAGCCGAGCGCCTGATGCGAATAGAAGGTATTCCGTGGCTGTCCACTACCACCAAGTCCATCGAAGAAATCTCAACCAAGGTGCTCGACGAAATCGGGCTCGACCGCCGTACGTTCTGACCTGCCGGATGAAGTCGGACTCGACCGCCGTCCCATCGGACACGCACAGCGCTGCCTGCAATACTACGACCGGCCGGCACCATGCCGCCGGCGATGCTCAAACAGACACACTCCGGCCGCCACCGCCACATTGAGCGACTCGACGCCGGGGGCTTGCGGAATATGGATGGATTGATCAGCCACGGCCAATAACTCCGGTGCAATGCCCTGCCCTTCGTTACCGAACAACCATGCACATTCCGGCGGCAGAGCGGCCTCATACAACGATACCGAGCGCGCATCCAGGGCCGTGGCCAACAACGGTATATGCGTGCGGCGGCGCGCATCGGCCAGGTCGACGTGTTCATAAATGGTCATGACAAAATGCGCACCTTGTGCACTGCGTAACACCCGCGGTGACCACGCGGCCGCACAATGCGGCGACAAGTAGGCATGTTGGATGCCAGCGGCTGCCGCCGTACGCAGCATTGTGCCTACATTGCCGGGATCTTGAATACGGTCCAGCCACACGCAGGCGTGATTGATCCGGCTCGGCAACGCCGGCGTCGGGTGCTCTACCACGAACAACACCCCTTGCGCATGCGCCACCACCGACAACGCCTTTAGCAGCGCGGAATCCATGGTAACCACATGTTCCGCGTGCAGCCTGCCTGCCAAAGCCTGCAGCTCGGCGTCCGAAGCACGGTCAGACTCCAGGCGCTGGCGATCAAATACGGCTTGTAGCGGCTGACCGCGATGACGCAGCCAGTCCTGGCATAAATGCACGCCTTCCAGCACCGCTTGGGCTTGCTGCGCCCCGCCTTGTAACAGGCGCCGCAAGTGCTTGAACAGGGTGTTGTGTCGGGACGAGATATGCAGCATGTGGTATCAGTAGGGAGAAAACCTGCAATTAACCGGCCGTGATCCGGCAGCTAGGCGGCGATCATTCTGCGCAATCGGTCAAAATCAGTCGACGCACCGGTGCGAAGCTGCGACGGTGTGCAGGGCATGGCCCATGGCGCTGCAAGTGCTCAAGGTGGGCGCGTGTGGCGTACCCTTTATGTCGGTGAAACTCGTAGGCCGGGTAGTGCTCGTGCAGGGTTCGGCACACCGCATCGCGGGCGGTTTTCGCCAAAATGGACGCCGCCGAAATTGCAGCTATGGTCGCATCGCCCCGCACCACTGCACTTGCCGGGCAGCCCAGGCCTACCGGTACGTGGTTACCGTCCACCAGCACCTGTACGGGGCGTACAGGCAAGCCATCGCAGGCGCGCTTCATGGCCAGCATCGTGGCCTGCAAGATATTAATGGTATCGATTTCTTCCACGCTGGCGCACGCGATATGCCAGGCCAGCGCATGTTGCTTGATCAGCCCGGCCAAGGTGTCGCGCTGTGGTTCGTCCAGCACCTTGGAGTCCGTAAGCCCGTCAATGGGGCGCATCGGATCTAGTATCACCGCTGCGGCAAATACCGGCCCCGCCAGCGGCCCCCGACCCGCCTCGTCTACCCCGGCTACCAGCGTTGGAGTGTACTCATCAGAAAAGAGGCTTGCTTGCATATCAATATCAGGCGATATGGTCCAGAATCACCTTGGTGGCCAACCCGGCCGTATCGCGATTTAGCGTGGCGTGCATCTGGGTGTAGCGGGTTTTCAGATTACTGCGGTAGGCCGTGTCAGTCAGCGCCTTCCAGGTGGCATCCGCCAACTTTTCGGGTGTAGCGTCGTCTTGGAGCAATTCGGGCACAAGGAATTCTTGCGCCAACACATTAGGCAACCCTACCCACGGCACCAAGGGGCGTTCTTGCCCTGACTTCCACGCCATAATACGCCGCATCATGGGTGACAGCACATACGAAATAACCATGGGACGCTTAAATAAGGCCGCTTCCAGCGTAGCTGTGCCACTTGCCACCAGCACCGCGTCGGCGGCCTCCATGGCGTCCCAGGCCACCGGACGCGTCGGGTCGGCCGGGTTGTGCTGATCCACTGCCTGAGCGGCCGGGTCCGGACCCGCGCCGGCGGGATGCATCAATACCCGGCAATTGCGCAGCGGCGTGGACGCCAGGAACCCTTCAAACTCTTTCCGTCGCTCGGCGTTGACCATGGGCACCAACACGTGAAGATCTGGATCGCGTTGCTGAAGCAGACGCACCGCCTCGATAAACCGCGGTGCCAGCAGCCGAACTTCAGACCCGCGGCTACCCGGCATCAGCGCCAGCACCCGGGCGTCCGGCGCAATACCAAGACGCGCTCGCACGCCGGCCTTGTCGGGATGCATGGGGATGACCCGAGCCAGCGGATGGCCCACATAGGTGACCGGAATGCCTTCTTTCTGATAGATGGCTTCTTCAAACGGAAACAGCACCAGCATGTGCGATACGGCGTCACGAATTTTGTGAATCCGCTCGTAGCGCCAGGCCCAGATTGATGGCCCAACAAAATGAATAGTGGGAATACCCGCCTTTCGGAGCTGCGCTTCAAGACGCAGGTTGAAGTCCGGGGCATCAATACCCACAAAGACGTCCGGAGGTTGGCGCAACCAACGGTTCTTTGTGTCTAGGTAAGTAGAGACCAGCCGCGGCAGCTGCTTCAACGCATCCACATAACCAAAAACGGACAAGGCCGCCATGGGATGCCAGGCCTGAAAGCCCCGGGCCAGCATTTCAGGGCCGCCAATGCCTTCACAAACGATATCTGTTTGCTGCGCCGTCAGGCCTTGCAGGATACGGGCGGCCAGCAGGTCACCCGAGGGTTCGCCGGCCACCATCCCTACGCGCGTCGTCATGCGCGCACAATGCCCCGATCGGAGCTGTCGATAAAGTCGAGCAGTACCTGGATGGCGTCGTGAGCCACGGGATTATTCGCTTGCAGCACGCGAATCTCGTCAACGGCCTGAACCGTGGTGAGCTTGCGCCGGTAAAGACAGCGGTAAGCGTCTTTCAGAACCGAAATGACGTCACCATCAAAACCGCGGCGGCTAAGCCCTTCGGAGTTGATCCCAACAGGCCGGAACGGATCACCGGCACCCAGCAGGTAGGGTGGAATGTCTTGACGAATAGAGCTGGTGCCGCCGATCATGGCATGCGCACCAATGCGTACAAACTGGTGAACGGCAGACAAACCGCCCAACACCACCCAGTCGCCTACGTGGATGTGACCGGCCAGCTGGACGGCGTTGGCAATGACGGTATGGTTACCAATCTGGCAATCGTGAGCGATATGCACATAGGCCATAATCCAGTTGTCATCGCCCACACGGGTGGTGCCAACATCTTGGACCGTGCCGGTATTGATGGTGACATATTCGCGCACGGTGTTGCCATTGCCCATCACCAATTTGGTGGGCTCGCCGTTGTATTTTTTGTCTTGCGGCATGCCCCCGATGGAGCAATAGCGGTAAAACGTGTTCTTGCTGCCAATTTCAGTATGGCCGTCAATGACGCAATGGGGCCCCACCACACTGCCCGGCCCGATGCTGACATTGGCGCCAATAATACTGTAGGGCCCGACACGCACATCACTGGCCAGCTGGGCGCCGGGCTCAATGATGGCGGTAGGATGGATGAAACCGGGCATAATCAGCTTTCCAGCGAACGAATCGCACACATAATTTTAGCTTCGGCCACTACGTGCCCATCAACGGTCGCCGTGGCCGAATATTTGCACATCACCCGGCTGATACGGTCGGCCACAACTTCAAGGCGAAGTTGATCGCCCGGTACCACAGGACGGCGGAAGCGGGCACCGTCAACGCCAACCAGGTAGTACGCCGTTTTCTGATCAGCCGGGCTGACGTCGTCGTGGCCCTCAAACGAGAACAGCGCCGCCGCCTGGGCCAGCGCTTCAATAATTAATACGCCCGGCATGACCGGGTTATGCGGAAAATGCCCTTCGAAGAAGGGCTCGTTCAAGGTCACGTTTTTGATGGCGACAATGCTTTTTCCTGGAACCATCTCGAGAACGCGATCGACCAGCAGCATCGGGTAGCGATGCGGCAAACGTTCCATAATTTGTTTTATATCGAGTTCCATTGTTATTCGTCCTGCAAACTAGTATCCGGATGGCATCGCGCGCGGGATGGCATCCTGCATAAAGGTAAAGGTTTATTTGTTTTCCAGCTTGCGCAGCCGCTGGCGTAATGTTGACAGTTGCGAAAGCACCGCTGCATTGCGTTGCCAGTCGCGGTGTTCGGCATGAGGGAACACGCCAGTATAGCGCCCCGGCGCAGATATATTTGACGTCACGGCCGTACCGCCAGAGATGTGAACATCGTCGCCCAGCACCAGATGCCCGGACAACATGGCCGCGCCGCCAATAGTGCAGCGCTGGCCGATACGCGTAGAGCCGGCCACGCCCACGCAGGCAGCCATGGCCGTGTGATCGCCCACCTGCACGTTGTGCCCGATCATGATCTGGTTATCCAGCTTGACACCGTTACCAATGCGCGTGGCTTCCAGAGCACCACGGTCGACCGTGGTATTGGCGCCAATTTCGACATCGTCACCAATAATTACCTGACCAAGCTGGGCAATTTTGACCCACGCGCCGGATTTGTCAGGTGCGGGGGCAAAGCCAAAGCCGTCAGCACCCAACACAGCACCACTATGAAAAATACACCGCGAACCAACCACCACGTTGTGATAAAGCGTCACCCCGGCGTGCAACAAGTTGGCCTGGCCCAACACCGTACCGGCACCCACTACGCAATGCGGGCCTATGCGCGTGTGGTCGCCAATCTGCGCACCGGCTTCAATGACACTAAACGGCCCAATGCTGACCCCGGCACCAATTTTAGCCTCGGGATGCACCACTGCCGTCGGGTGAATACCGGCCGGCAAATTCTGAATTCGATGCTGGTCAAACCACTGCGCCAGCAAGGCATACATCACGTACGGTTGCGGGCAAAGTACGGGAACGAAAGCGGGCGTGGCCGTGTTGGCTTGCAACTGTTCCCAGTCGGCGGGGGTAAGAACCACCGCGCCGGCCTGAGTTGACAACAACTGATCAGACAAGCGCGGGTTGGACAGGAAGCTGACTTCAGCAGACTGGGCCGATGTTAACGAGCCCAGCCCGCGTACGCGCAGCTGTGCTGCCGCTTCCGGGTTTGGCAAGGTGTATTCCAGACCGGCCGTATTGGCCGCGTTTAGCAGCGACGGTAAATCAGGTGCCTGTTCAGGAGACAGTAAAACGGGCATGCAACTTAACCACCCAGCGCTTGCAGCACCTGATCGGTGATGTCAACACGCGGGCTTACCGTGACCGCGTCCTGGATGATTAAATCGTAGCCTTGGCTTTCGGCAATTTGCTTGATGGCCGCGTCAGCCTGCTCGACAATATTCGAAAACTCTTCATTGCGGCGACGGTTGAAGTCTTCCTGGAATTCGCGGCGCTTGCGCTGGAGGTCGGAATCAAGATCGGCCAGTTCGCGTTGACGGCGGATACGTTCGGATTCCGACAATACGGGTGCGTCTTTATCAAACTTCTGGATTTGATTACGCAGGTTGTCGGCCATGCGTTGCAGTTCGTCGTCACGCTTCTTGAATTCGGACTCGATTTTGGCCTGCGCAGCACGGGCAGGCTTGGAGTCGCGCAGAATACGTTCGGTGCTGACAAAACCAATTTTGGTGCCCTGCTGCTGCGCCTGAACCGGTGCGGTGCCCATGGCCATGGTGCCGCCCAGGCCCAGTATTACACCAAAGGTGATCGCGCGGTTGGCGCGCCCGATGCGTTGGGCCAGTACTGCAATGCGTTGTTCAAATTTCGACTTCATGAAATATGTACCTTGCGAGGAAGCAGAGATAAAAGAATATTGTGCCATTAAAGTGCGCGATCAGAAACCCGTGCCAATCTGGAACTGGAAGGCCTGTTTGTCGTCGCCGGGCTTGGCGTTAAGCGCGCGGCCCCATGACAACTCAAGCGGCCCCAGCGGCGACTGCCACGACAGGCCAAGGCCGGCGGAATACTTCCAGCCGCATGGGTCTTCAACATTGTTGTTAGGCCCGCGCAAGCATGTTTCGCCACCGGTGGTGGACACCTGACCGGCATCGGCAAACAAGAACCAGCGCAAGGTGCGGTCACGCGTGGCGCCCGGGAATGGCAGATAAAGCTGTACGTTTCCGATAATGCGGCGTGATCCGCCCAGGTAGGTGTCGCGTCGCAAGTCGCGCGGGCCCAGAGACGCGCCCTCATAGCCACGTACGGAACCAATGCCCCCACCGTAGATGTTCTTGATGACCGGGAACGGACGGCCGCCGTAAGACTTGCCCCAGTCGACCATGCCGTTGAACGCCAGTGTATAGGCACGGCCCAGCGGAATGTAGTGCTGGTGCTGCGCGCTAAGCATGTAGTAGCGC
>JAJUIY010000172.1 GCA_029267415.1 Alcaligenaceae bacterium | reverse complement strand
TCGGCCCCCTGCACTTTGACGCCCCCGCGCGATTCCCGCGGCGGGGTGCGCTCACCCTCTTGCCCGGGCACGCGTGCCACGATGCGTTGAATGTTTTCAATCAGCTCCGGCGAGACCACCAGACGCTCGATGCGTCCCGCGGTAGCCCATTGTCCGCCCATCCCACCGCTGGAGCCCTCGTGCACCAGCTGCAATACCGGCGTGCCGTCCAGCGCCACGGCCAGTTCTGATGCGCCCACTTGCCACAGTCCGTCCGCGCCAGCCGCGCCGGGCGCCACGCGTAAAGACGGCGCGCCGGACAGCTGCAATACGAGCCCGGCGTGGGCCGCGTGCAATTCGTTAATTTGCCCCGCCCATCCCTCCATGGCGGGGGTGGCACGCTCTGGATTGGCTGGACTGACCGTGCCCCACCCGCCCCGGGCGTCCAGATTGACGATGACGGGCGCGCGGCCCAAGACACCATCTTCACTGTTATCCGGCGTATACCGACCTTCCAGCTGCACGGCATGGTTACTGACCGCGCCCTCAATCTGAGCCTGCATGTGGACCCCGCCGGGCAGGTCATGCCAGAATGCCGCAAGCACCGGCGCAGCCACATCCAGCGCGAGGCGATCACCCGCTTCACCAAACGCGCCGTTGGCACGCACATGGTTGTTACCCAATTCAACATCAATATCGACGTCCTTGACCACCAGCGTGCGCCAATCGGGCAAGGCAGTGGCTGGCGTCAACGCGGACGTCCCGGAACCCGGCGTACCAGCCCGTACGTCTGCAATGACAACACCGTGCAATGGCTGACCATTCCATACCGAGCCGCGCGCCACATCCACCTCAAAACGGGAAGACAGCACGCGATGACGGTTTTCGATCAACGCGTCGAACTGCGCCGACGAAGTGAGAACGGCGTCCGGCAGGGGCTCACCCACCAGCTGACCCAGGTTGAGGCCCGCCATTTTCAACGAACCCCGCACCCTGTCGAGCAACGGCCCCTCGCCGCCCGGTGACGGCTGAGGCTCCCACGCCACATCGGCATGCAACGACGACGCATCCGGCAGTGTGAGGTCGACGTGGGCGTCTTTCAGCGGGAACGGTGCCAAGGGGGTCAGCGCCGCTTGCCCGTCCAACAACATGCCCTGGCCATGCGCTTGCGCTGACAAGGTCAATGCTTCCAGACTCCCTTGTGCGGCAACGTCGATATCGATCGAGCAAGAAGGCGCGTCGGGATCATTCGGATTGTGTTCAACCGGCTCCGCCGGCCGCGCCAGGGTGGGTAAATAACGGCGGGCACAAAGCACCGACTCCTGCCCACCGTGCGCCTGCACCCCGGCATTGATCTGCACATCAAACGGCCAGGGATGGGCCAGGCCCAGCAACTGCACGTCGGCCTCGGCGCGCACATCGGCCAATGCGTGGCCAAGGTCCACATTCGCCACGTTCAACTGCCCACGCTGCGCATCAAGGTAGAGCGAAGACACCAGATTATCGACACCCAGCGGTATAGGCTGGCCGTCCAGCGTCAATGTGAAGGTGCCCACGGCAAAGCGATCAATGCGCACCTCCAGCGGAAGCTCTGGCATGCTGAACGGGGAGTCGGGCGAGTCATCAGCGGCGGCACGCTGCACGGCGATGTCGACCACATCGGCCGACACCGTTTGCACATGCAGTTGACGCTGTAGCAGCTGGGGCCATTGGACCGCCAGCTCGACGCCTTCAAGGTGTACCGATACCGCATCGCCCGGCACAGACACTTGCCCCACCTTAAGACCATGCCATACCGACCCCGATACAGCACTGACGCTACCGCCCACCTGCATACCAGCGGTGACCAATGCCCAGCGTGCACCCGGCGTGGTGGCCAGCACCCAGTACAAGAATCCGCCCACCACCAGCACCGCCATGCCCGCCACCGGGCCGGTCCAAATGACGAAGCGGCGCAACCAGCTTGACCGTTGCTTCAAAACGCGATTCCCAGGGAAAAATGCAAACGCAGGCGCCGGTCGCGTTGGCCATACGCGAGGTCAACCGAAAACGGCCCCGCCGGCGTCCGCACGGTAACACCCGCCCCGTAGCCAAAATGCCAATCCATATCGCTGAACGAGTCCGCCGCATCGCCGGCGTCAACAAACACATTCATGCCAATTTGAGGGGTGAAATAATGGGTGTATTCAACCCCCAACACAGCCAGTGCCTCGGCACCAATTGTGGCCTCGCCGCGCTTGGCGCCAATACTTAAGTAGCGATAGCCGCGAATTGACCGGGCACCCCCTGTACGGTAACCGAAATCATCCGGCAGGCGCTGGGTTTTTGACCAAACTTTACCTACTTCACCACGCACGGTGAACACATCGTGGGGCCCCACCGGCCACCATTTCTGCAGGCGCAAGCCCGAGCGAAAAAAAGGTTCGCCACGGTCCAGCGTGACGCCGGCGCCCAGGCCGGCCTCAATAAGATTACCTTCGCGAGGATCGTAAATATCGTTGACGTCACGACGTAGCCACTGCCACGTGCCCAACAGCGTCGGAACCTTGAACTCCTCGGCGCCCTTATAGCGGGTTTTGTCGTAGGCCAGGACCATCCCGGTACGCATCTGATAGTTCACCCGATTCTCGGCCGTGCCTGGGCGCTCGCGAAATCGCGTCCACCCCAAGCCGGCACGCGTGTTGCGCACCCCTTCAATATCCGAGTTATTAACCAGCACCCCGACGCTGTCGCGGTACCCCTTCACACTGGGAGGCAGGTGCACATCAAAGAAAGCGCGTTGGCGGTTTTTATCGACCCCCGCACCGGTTTCTATCCAGATGGGTTGACCAAACACCACATTTTGGCGATACAGGCCTTCCACTTGCACGCCGTGATCACTGTCCACACCCAGCGAACTGCGGAATGTACGCGCCGCGCCTTCGGTTACCTGCACACGAACCGGCAGCTCGACCTCGTCGTTGGCCAGCACTCGCTGAGTTTCTTCTTCGGTGCTCAGCGTAACAAAAGCCCCGCGAAAAAACGTGGTGGAATTCAGGGCCTGTTGCCATTCATCCAGCAAATCCTGGTCGTACGGGCGTCCGCGCTCGTAGTTCACGTAGCGGTCAACCAGTTTGCGGGGCACCCGACGCAAGCCCAATACCTGCAGCTCGCCCATCCGGACGCGTGGTCCACTGGCCACTTCGAGCGCCAGGTCCGCCTGGGCCTCGTCCGCCATTATGGAAGCTTGCGTATGAAGGTAGCGGGCAAAATAAAAATCTTTACGGCTGACCTGGTCCAGCAGATCAACTTTGGCATCGTGCCAAGTGCCGTTAATGAAGGGCATGCCCGGCGTCAGCGCCCAGCTCGACTTCAGAGCGTCGACGCGTTCGCTGAACTCGGGTCGCGTAATCTGGCCGCGAAAACGAATATCGACATCGCGGATATGGGTGCGCTCGCCCGGTTCGATAATGATGTCCCAGGTTTCTCCACCGATGTCTTCGCCTACCTCCAGGGTGACAACGGGCGAGAAATAACCCTGGGTTTCCAGCGCTGATAGCGTCGCATCGTGCGCGCGACGGCGCAGACGGGAGACTTCGCCCCCGTCCTGATCCTGGGCTAGCCGTGTAATAGCCTGGACCGCACCGTTTATGGCCTCGAGCGCCGCGGGCGGCACGCCGCCCGGATCGATGACTACCTCAGGGAGATCCGCCGCCGTCGCCATGCCACCCAGGCAAAAAAGCAGGCACGCAACCGGGGAGCGCATAGGCTCACTCTTTGCGTGCTACAACCCGGGGCGCAAACGCGCTGTTGTCCTCAGGCAATGTGGCGATCTGGGCCGCAACCTGCAAGGCAATATTGCGATAGATGTTTGCCACCTCGCTGTCCGGCTCGGCCGCCACGGTGGGGTTGCCGGAGTCGGTCTGTGTGCGGATGCTCATTTTAAGAGGCAGCGCGCCCAACCAGACCTGGTTGTATTCGGCCGCCATGTCGCGCCCGCCGTGTTCGCCAAAAATAGGCTCCACATGCCCGCAATTGGTGCATACGTGCGTAGACATGTTTTCGACAATGCCCAGTACAGGAACATCGACTTTCTGGAACATGCGCAAGCCACGACGTGCGTCGGCCAGGGCCAGGTCTTGCGGCGTAGTGACAATCACTGCACCCACCAGCGGAATCCCCTGCGCCATGGTCAGCGCAATATCGCCCGTACCCGGGGGCATATCAATAATCAGGTAATCCAGGTCCTTCCAATTGGTTTGCTCCATCAATTGGTTGAGTGCCTGGGTAGCCATGGGGCCGCGCCAAATGGTGGGTGCATCGTCGCCAATCAGAAAGCCAATGGAGTTGGCCTGCAGGCCATGCCCGATGAGTGGCTCCATCGACTTGCCATCCAGGCTGGCAGGACGTTCGTTGACGCCCAGCATGATAGGTACACTGGGGCCGTAGATGTCGGCGTCCAGCAAGCCGACCTTGGCGCCCAGGTCGCGCAGTGCCAAGGCCAGGTTGACAGAGGTGGTACTTTTGCCCACGCCGCCCTTGCCCGACGACACCGCAATAATATTCTTGACGTTACGCGAGGGGCGCAGGCTTTTCTGTACGGCGTGCGCCACAATTTTTGTCTGTATATTCAACGCCTTCAGGCTGACACCCAGTGGTTGAAGGGCTGTTTCAATGCGTTGCCGCAGGCTACTTTCCCCATTGTGCAAAGGGTAGCCCAGCGTTAAAGTAACCGTAGCGTCTGCGCCGTCCAGCGCGATGTTGGTGGTTTTATCAGTCACCGCAAGACGCTTCTGGGTGTGGGGGTCGATGACGCCAGACAACGCGTCTCGAACTGAATCAATATTTGCAGTCATATCAGTGCCTTGCAAGAAAAATTACAACGAAGGCTGAAAAAATGTGAATGGAAGGGATTTTTTGCCGACCAATAGGGTCTATCTAAACACGATGAATACATTAAATCAGATTTTCCGTCTTATCCTGTTCGTGATTGTTGGCATTGTGGGCATGCTTATGGCCATGGTGTTCATGGTTTCCACAGCCATCGCCGTAGGGGTGCTGTATGTGGTTGCACGTATCAAGGGCCGCCCTTTTGGTGTGCGGGCTTATTG
>JAJUIY010000282.1 GCA_029267415.1 Alcaligenaceae bacterium | reverse complement strand
GTCACGAAAGTCAGGTCAGGCTCGGTGCTGAACGCCGCTTCAACCTGTTGGGCTCCATGCCCCACCACCACCACAATATGCCGGGGCTGAAGCTGGCGAGCCGTATTAACCACATGCGCGAGCATCGCGCGTCCGGCCACCGGATGCAATACTTTGGGCAAGTCGGATTGCATCCGCTTGCCCTGTCCGGCGGCCAATATGACCACATTCAACATAAATCAGTGTCCTTCGGGAATAACAAGGGTTTGAAAGCGCCTATTTATTTGCCGTTTTTGTTGCGCGTTTATTGCTGGTTTTAGACGATTTGCCCGCTGCGGCCTTCTTGGCTGACGCTTTCTTGGCAGTCGACTTTTTTGCCGACGTCTTTTTGGCCGCCGTTTTGGACGCGGTGGCCTTTTTCGCCGTGGAGGCCGAAGCGCCCGAACTGGCGGCACTGCCACCCGACCTGGAGGCGGCTTTTTTTGTGGCGGCCTTCTTGGTGGCCTTGGCGGCCGCGCCCGAGGCCGGAGCCATCACATCGCTGGCGGTTTCCTGAAATGCCTGTACAGCGGCAGCGGCGGTATCGGCGGCCTTTTTCTGCGCTTCGGTGGCGGCCTCTTGCATGGCACCCGCGCCTTGCAATGTGGCGGCGGTGGCGCTGGCCAGGTTGTCAAACTGGGCTTGGAGCATGTCCCACCACGACTTGATGGTGGCGTCGGCGGCACCCTGCGCTTCAGCGCCCGCCTGACCGGCCCCCATACCGCCCGGGCTGCCGGCCGCACCGGCTTGTTCAGTGCCCCCCGACGCGCCTTCGCCCGCCGCGTGACCGCCGGTGGCCTGGCCCTGTTGAGAGCCCGACGCACCCGATCGCGCCTTCGCGCCTTCACCAAACAACCCGCTGGTATCGGCGCCGGGCGCGGCATGCTGGCCACGCTGAATGCCCAGGGCCTGATCGAGCGGCGATGGCGTTTGTGGGCTGTGGGCCCCGCCCGCCGTTGCGGCAAAGGCCTGCAAGGTGGCCAGCGTAGAGCGCTGGACCTCGAGCGTTTGTATGGTATTGCCTAACAGCGACAGATTCATGCGCAGCCAGTTTTCGACGGCACGCAAGTCGGCAATGCGCCGGTCAAAGTCTTCAGGGGATGCCGCCGAGCCCAGCAGCGACGCGTCAAAACCGCTCGCCTGCGCCATGCCTTCCCACGCTTTGCGCATCATTTCCATGCTAGCCAACAGAGGGTTGCTTGCCATGTCGCCAGACTGCCCAAAGCCGGGCAATACGAATGGGTTGGTATTTTTTGTGACCATGAGAGCTCCTGAAGATGCGCCCGCGCTGATAGGCACTAGCTTAAACTGAACCGACAGCCCCGTCTAATGCCAGAACGTGACGCAGTAACGGACAGAAACCCAAGTCTATCAAGGTGTTATTACCCATTTCAGTCGGTACATTGGCGAAGCAAACTATCGATCAACGCCAGCTGCGCTTCGCGGGTGAAGCAGCCTTGTTCGATCATCTCCCACAGCTCTTCACACGACACGCGTCGAAATTCGATGACTTCGCCGTCATTGCTGTAAGGTTGGATAGTCTCGTCAAGCACGCAGTCACTGATCAGGACATCTTCTACCTGATAGCCTTCCGGCAAGCGACGATGCATGCGCAGCATGGTGCGCAAGGGGCTGCGCAACGCCAGTTGGTCGGGCGTCAGACCGGCCTCTTCCTCGCTTTCGCGTAATAGCGACGTCTCCAACGACTCACCCGATACGGCAAGCCCACCCACCAGCGTATCCCACATGCCGGGGTCAGTATGTTTGTCCAGGGCCCGCCGGGCAACCCAAATTTTCCCGTCCGGGGTCCAGGCATTCAGATGCACCGCACGCGTCAGCAAACCCAGTGGCCGCATGGCCGCACGCTCTATTACAGCCAACTTGCGCCCCTCGCCGATCACATCGAGGAGTTCGTCGCGCCAGCCGCGCAGGCAACCCGTGCCCTTGAGTGCCTCGGCCAATTGGCGTAATACGGTGGACAGGGAAAGGTGCAACGCAGGGACGGCCGTAATGTGCACGGCTTCATCATCAATTCGCACACCCGGCATGCCGGCAATATGATGTGTGGCTTTTGCGGTAACCCAGCCTGCGACGCGC
>JAJUIY010000066.1 GCA_029267415.1 Alcaligenaceae bacterium | reverse complement strand
GGGATGGGCACCTGAAAAGGCACACCGTTTTCGGCCACGCAGTGGTACGTGCCACGCATGGTGCCGACGGCGGTTTGCAAGGGGCAGCCGCTGGTGTATTGGAAGGTTTCGCCGGGTTCAAGCAGCGGTTGCTTACCCACCACGCCCAGGCCGCCCACTTCTTGTACCCGCTGCTCGCCGTCGGTAATAACCCATTGACGACTGACCAGCTGTACGGCCTGATGGCTGTTATTAGTGATGCGCACGGTATAGGCGAACAAATACCGGCGTTTTGCCGGTTCAGATTGGTCGGCCAGATATTGCGGCTCAACTTCAACAACAATATCGTCAGGATTCATAATGGTTTTCCATAGTGGGGTATTCCCTGTAATAATGGCATAGAGCCTGAATTTTGCGAACCGATCATTCAAAGACCATGCCTTTTACCCAACCCGTACGCATTGCCCCCAGTTTACTATCGGCCGACTTTGCCCGCTTGGGCGAAGAAGTCGTCAACGTGATTGACGCCGGCGCCGACTGGATCCACCTTGACGTCATGGACAACCACTACGTGCCCAACCTCACGGTAGGCCCGCTAGTTTGCCAGGCCCTTCGCCCCCATACCAATGCGCCCATCGATGTGCACCTGATGGTCGAACCCGTCGATGCCCTGATTCCCCAGTTTGCCAAGGCGGGGGCCAACATCATCACCTTCCACCCCGAAGCCAGCCGCCATGTGGACCGCACCCTGGCGCTGATCCGTGATCATGGCTGCAAGGCTGGCCTGGTATTTAACCCAGCCACCCCGTTGTCGTGGATGGATTATGTGATGGACAAACTTGATGTCGTTTTGCTGATGTCGGTTAACCCCGGCTATGGCGGTCAGTCGTTTATCCCCGCCACGCTGCATAAGCTGCGCGAGGCACGCCGGCGTATTGACCACTGGGTAGCCCAAGGTGGGCAAGCCATTGCGCTGGAAATTGACGGCGGCGTCAAGGTAGACAATATCGCCACCATCGCCGCGGCCGGGGCCGATACCTTCGTGGCGGGATCCGCTATTTTTGGTCAACCCGATTATCGCGCTGTCATCAGTGCAATGCGCGCCGAGCTGGCCAAGGTAACCACCCAATCCGTCTGACAAGGTTTGCTCATGCGCTTCAACGCTGTATTGCTGGACCTGGACGGCACCTTGGTGAACACCATTGCCGACCTTGCCGACGCCACCAATGCGATGCTGGCCGAGCTAGGCCATGCGCCGCTGTCACTGGAAACCGTGACGTCGTACGTGGGCAAAGGCTCGGAAACGCTGGTCATGCGAGCGCTGACGCGCGACCTGACCCAAGACGCGGCGGCGCCCAACCTTCGCAGCCCCTCCGCCGCCGACACCGCAACTGCGCTCGACATTTTCTTCCGGCACTACCGGCGCCTCAACGGCCTGCGATCCGAGTTGTATCCCGGCGTATTGGAGGGTCTGCGCGCTTTCCGGCAAGCCAAGGTAAAACTGGCGGTAGTCACCAACAAACCCGAAGAGTTCACCCACACTCTGTTGGTGCGCAAAGGGCTGGCGCACTTTTTTGATGCGGTGGTGTGTGGCGATACCTGCGAACGCAAAAAACCCCATCCGATGCCCTTGTTGCACGCCTGCAACATACTGGATGTGCCGCCAGCTCATGCCCTGATGATTGGCGATTCGATGAATGATGCGCGTGCGGCGCGTGCCGCCGGTATCGCCGTTCTGGCTGTGCCCTATGGGTACAACGAGAACCAAAGCGTGCAGGATCTCGACGTTGATGATATAGTTTCTTCCATTCAAGACGCCGCCCGGTGGGCAGCGCAGGAACAACAAACTCAAAATTCCTGAAAAGTATTCATGACCGCTTACCGCTATTACCCCTGCACAACGTACCGCGCCAGCTGGCGCTGGTGGCGTTCGTGTTCCGGGTAGCGGTAGCTCTCACCCGGCATCCCAGCGTACGCTGGTCTGCCAACAGCCTTACCAAAACAACGCCCGGAACCCAATTTGTTGGCCGGGCTTGTTTTTTATGCAGTTCCTGTCCCGGCCTCCTTACCAACAAGCGAGACCACCATGACAGAAATCGAATTCAATGCATTGGCTGCACAAGGCTACAACCGCATTCCCATCATCACCGAGACCTATGCGGACCTGGACACCCCACTTTCTATTTACCTGAAGCTGGCCCATAGCGGACCCGAAGGCGGGCGCAATAGCTGTCTGCTGGAATCCGTCGTGGGCGGCGAACGCTTCGGGCGCTATTCCTTTGTTGGCCTGCCCGCCAAAACCGTAATTCGCGCCACCGGAAACAAGACGGAAGTGGTGCACATGGGCCGTGTTGTCGAGACGCACGAAGGTAACCCGCTGGACTTCATCGAAGCCTACCAGCAACGCTTCAACGTTGCGCTGCGCCCCGGCATGCCCCGGTTTGCCGGTGGCCTGGCCGGCTACTTCGGCTACGACACGGTTCGCCACATCGAGCCGCGGCTGGCCCATACCGCCAAACCGGCGCACCCCGGGCAAAACACCCCCGACATCATGTTGCTGCAAGTGGACGAGTTGGTGATTGTGGACAACCTGGCCGGACGCACCTATTTGCTCGTCTACGCTGACCCGTCTACCCCCGAAGCCTATGCCCGTGCCAAGCGCCGCCTGAAAGAACTGCGCGAAAAGCTGCGTACCCCGGTGGTGATCCCCTACGCGTACGCGAGCCTGCAAACCGACACCCAGCGCAGTTTCCAGAAAGACGACTACCTGGCGGCCGTGCGCAAGGCAAAGGACTACATCAATGCGGGCGAGGTCATGCAGGTTCAGGTGGGCCAGACCATAACCAAGCCCTATCGTGACTCACCCCTTTCGCTGTACCGGTCCCTGCGCTCGCTGAACCCCTCACCCTATATGTACTACTGGAACTTCGACACCTTCCACGTAGTCGGGTCGTCCCCCGAAATTCTGGTACGCCAGGAAGCCATCACCACGGACCAGGGCGAACACAAGACACAAGTGACCATTCGGCCCTTGGCCGGCACGCGCAAACGTGGCACCACCCCTGCCGAAGATGCCCGCCTGGCCGAAGAACTGACCAACGACCCCAAAGAGTGTGCGGAACACACCATGCTGATCGATTTGGCCCGCAACGATGTCGGCCAGATTGCCGAAATTGGCACGGTGAACGTGACCGACACCATGGCCATCGAGCGTTACTCGCACGTCATGCACCTGGTGTCTAACGTGACCGGCGAACTGAAAGAAGGCTTGAGCAATATGGACGTGCTACGTGCCACCTTCCCCGCCGGTACGCTAACAGGCGCCCCCAAAGTGCGTGCCATGGAAATTATTGACGAGCTGGAGCCAGTACGACGCGGGGTATACGGCGGGGCTGCCGGCTACATGAGTTACGGCGGTGAAATGGATCTGGCCATTGCGATTCGCACCGGCGTGATCCAGGACGGCATGCTGTTTGTACAAGCGGCCGCGGGTGTCGTGGCCGATTCCGACCCCGAAACCGAATGGCAGGAAACGGAGGCGAAAGCGCGCGCCGTGCTGCGCGCCGCCGAACAAGTCCAGTTTGGTCTGGACGAACCCATCTGAGCTGCCCCACTACTTCCTGCCCATCGGAGACCATCATGCTACTTATGCTCGACAACTACGATTCGTTTACATACAACCTGGTGCAATATTTCGGGGAACTGGGCGTTGACGTCGTCGTACATCGAAACGACCAAATTACCCTGGAGGACATTGACGCACTGAACCCGGACCATCTGTGCATTTCTCCCGGACCCGGACGCCCGGAAACCGCGGGCATCACCCTGGACGTGATCCGGCACTTTGCCGGCAAGACACCAATCTTGGGGGTATGCCTGGGGCACCAGGCTATCGCGGCGGCATTTGGCGGCAAGGTAGTACCCGCCCGTCAAATCATGCATGGCAAGACGTCCGACATCCGCCACGACGGCACCGGAGTGTTTGCCGGCCTGCCTTCGCCCCTGACCGTCACGCGTTATCATTCGCTGGCCGTCGACGCCCAAAGCCTGCCTGATTGCCTGGCGGTAACGGCACAGGCCGACGACGGCGAGATCATGGCGCTGCGCCACCGGGAACACGTCATCCACGGCGTGCAGTTCCATCCGGAATCGCTGTTCAGCCAGCTTGGCCGAGAACTGCTGGCCAACTTCCTGTCAGTACGCGAAACCGCGTAAACCCACACTTGACCCCTGGAATCTCGAGGACACCAAACCATGCCAATTACACCTAGCGAAGCGCTCACTCGCTGCATTGAACACCGCGAAATTTTTCACGAAGAAATGCTGCACCTGATGCGGCTGATCATGCGTGGCGAACTGCCCGCACCGACAGCCGCCGCCCTGATCATGGGCCTTCGCGTGAAAAAAGAAACCATTGGTGAAATTACTGCCGCGGCACAGGTGATGCGTGAGTTTGCCTTGCCGGTCGACGCGCGTGACCCTGAAAACCTGCTCGACCTGTGCGGCACGGGTGGCGATGGCTCGAACACCTTTAATATTTCGACCGCCGCCATGTTTGTGGCCGCCGCCGCCGGCGTGCGTGTCGCCAAGCACGGCGGGCGCAGTGCGTCATCAGCGTCAGGCAGCGCCGACGTGCTGGAAGAACTGGGTGCCAACGTCATGTTAAGCCCTGAACAAGTGGCCGACTGCCTGGAAGCCACCGGCATTGGTTTCATGTACGCACCTACCCACCATGCCGCCATGAAAAACGTGGCCCCCATCCGCAAGGAGCTGGCGGTACGCACCATATTCAACATTCTTGGGCCCCTCACCAACCCCGCCGGAGCCGCCAACCAGTTGATGGGCGTGTTCCACCCCGACTTGGTGGGCATACAGGTGCGCGTACTGCAACGTATGGGGGCGCGCCACGTGCTGATTGTGCATGGCATGGATGGCATGGACGAGGCATCACTGGGCGCGGCCACCCTGGTCGGTGAACTGAAAGACGGCGAAGTATCCGAGTACGAAATCCACCCCGAAGATTTTGGCATGTCCATGGTGTCCAACCGCGGCATTCAGGTGGGGTCGCGCGAAGAATCAGCCGCGCTGCTCAAGAGCGCGTTGGAGAACACCCCCGGGACCGCTCGTGATATCGTAGCCCTGAACGCGGGGCTGGCGATTTACACGGGCAACCGTGCCGCCACGCTGGAAGAGGGCCTGAAACTTGCTTTCGAAACGCTCGCCTCCGGCGCTGCGCGTGCCAAACTTGATGAATTCTGCCGACACACACGGAAGTACACGACATGACCGACATTCTCGCACGCATCCTTGACGCCAAAAAAGAAGAAGTGGCTACGGCGCGCCAAATGCGCAGTGAGTCCGATCTTCTTCGGGAAGCGAAAAACCGCAAGGACGTACGCGGTTTCATCAAAGCGCTGCAAACCAAAATTGATGCTGGTCAGCCCGGCATTATTGCCGAGGTAAAGCGCGCATCGCCATCCAAGGGCATTATCCGCGAAAATTTCAACCCGGCAGAAATTGCCACCTCGTACGCGGCCCACGGTGCGGCGTGCCTGTCGGTGCTTACCGATGTCCAGTTTTTCCAGGGGTCATCGGACTACTTGCGGCAAGCTCGCGCGGCATGTTCTTTACCGGTGCTGCGCAAGGACTTCATGATTGATCCCTACCAGATCATTAATGCCCGGGCTTTGGGTGCCGACTGCATTTTGCTGATCGTTGCCGCGTTAAGCCCCCAACAACTGCGCGAATTTGAAAGCGTGGCCGTCGAACTGGGCATGGATGTGCTGGTCGAGGTACACGACCGCGACGAGCTTGAAATTGCGCTTGAACTCGACACCCCCTTGCTGGGCATCAATAACCGCAACTTGCGCACCTTCGAGACGTCACTGCAAACCACCATTGACTTCCTGCCGCTTATCCCGGACCACAAACTGGTGGTCACAGAAAGCGGCATTCTAACGCCAGACGACGTGCAGCTGATGCGTAGCCATAACGTGAATGCCTTCCTGGTTGGTGAGGCCTTCATGCGGGCCGCCGAACCTGGCGAGGCGCTACGTGATTTGTTTTTTGCATGAGCATGCTGCCACGGGACATGCAGGCGACTAACGCGCTGGACCAGCCTTTATCGTGGCACCTGGAACGCGTGCCTGCTTGCTGGCAGCCCGCCCTGACACAGCCGGAAGCACGGGCCGCGCTGCAAACGTTGGCGACGTTTGTTGACCAACGCATCGCCGACGGCGCGCAAATTTTCCCGCGCCACCCCTTTCGTGCGCTGCACCACCTTGCCCCCGATGACGTCAAGGTAGTGATTTTGGGTCAAGACCCGTATCACGGCCCCGGGCAGGCACACGGTTTGGCTTTTTCGGTGCCACATCAGTGCCCCCGTCCGCCCAGCTTGCGCAACATCCTGGCTGAACTCACGCGCGACTATCCCGACGAGCTTTTCAGTGGCAACCACGACCTGACACCATGGGCAGACCAGGGCGTTCTGCTGCTCAATGCCGTTCTCACCGTTGAACAAGCCAAGCCGGCATCACACGCCAACAAAGGCTGGGAAGCCGTTACCGATGCCTTGTTAAGTCAGGTCGCCGCCACCCCATCACCCAAAGTGTTCATGCTGTGGGGCGCCTATGCGCAACGAAAACGGGCGCTGATCGAGGCCGGCGCCCGTGGTCCGCTACATGTGCTGACCGCCAACCATCCGTCGCCGCTGTCGGCCCGGCGCCCGCCCGTCCCATTTGTGGGGTGTGGCCACTTTCGACAAGCCAACCAATGGCTACAGAAGCACGGAGTGGACCCCATCGACTGGTTGGCACTTTAGTGTCCAGACGCGCACCACTCCGCTGCTAACTGAGTGCCCGGACGCCCACCACCCCGCTGTTAAAATGGGGACCTTGGCCTTGACGATCCCGCCCCGCACATACCCATCATGAGACAATTGCTTCGCAAACCCCTCCTGCTGTCCTTTATCTTGTCTGTGCCACTGTGGATCGTGTTCAACAACTACATTGTGGCGCTCAGCGTGGCGCTCTTGGTAGCGTTTCTGCTTTCGATGCTGGAAACCATGTTGGCCCTGCGTCGAGAAACCGGTAAACGGCCCGACTCCGATGGCCGGCTCGACATGTCTTGTTCATTGCTTGACACATCATCTGGCTCGCCTGCTGGCTCGTCTGCTGGCTCAACTTCTGATGCGCCGCATGGCCCGTCATCCAAGACATCGGGTGACTCGTCATCTGACCTTTCGTCAAACTCTACTCCGCACCGCTAAATGGTTTCTGCACCTTCTGTTCAATATCCCTCCGGCTTGCCCACCCCCGATGCCGATGCACTGGCACACAGCCAAGCGGTGGCACAACATATTGCAGCACAAATTGATGCCAACCCTGACCATGCCATCTCTTTTGAACAATGGATGGAACTGGCCCTGTACGCGCCGGGGCTGGGCTACTACGTAAGCGGTACCACCAAATTTGGGGGCAGCGCTCCCACAGGTGACTTCGCGACGGCGCCCGAACTGACCCCCCTGTTTGGCCATACCTTGGCGCGCCAGGTGCAACAAGTTCTGGACGGCTGCAACAGCACCAGAATTCTTGAGTTTGGGGCCGGTTCCGGCGCGTTGGCCGATGCCGTACTGAGCGCACTGGTCGATGCCGGCCGCAACGTACAGTACGCCATCCTTGAACTGTCGCCCGACTTGCGGGCACGGCAACAACAGCGGCTGGCCCACTTTGGCGGGCGCGTTGAGTGGCTCGACACCCTTCCCGCGGAATTTATCGGCTGTGTGTTGGCCAACGAAGTGCTGGACGCCATGCCCGTGAACATGCTTCGGCGTACTAACGACGCAAGCGTGTCTGAGTTATTTGTGGCGCGTGCGTCGATAGACGATGCCGCGCAGCCGGAATTTGCCTGGATCGAACGGCCCGCCTCGCCACGCTTACAGGCCGTGGCAACCGACCGCCTGCCCGCCATCGCGGGGTACCAGTCGGAAATTAACCTGCGCGCCGAAGCATGGGTACGGCAAATGGGCGAATGGCTGACCCGCGGCGCCGCCTTGCTGATCGACTACGGTTTCCCGCGCCATGAGTACTACCACCCGCAGCGCGATGAAGGCACGCTGATGTGCCACTTCCGCCATTACACCCATGCTCAGCCGCTTGTTTTGCCCGGATTGCAAGACATCACCGCACACGTTGACTTTACGGCAATAGCCGACGCCGCCCTGGATGGCGGGCTGGAGGTGCTGGGGTATACGTCGCAAGCGCGCTTCTTGTTGAATGCGGGCCTGCCGGACATCATGATGGCACAATCACCCGACCCGCAAACCCTGTCTGCTGTTCAGAAGTTGGTCTCTGAAGCGGAAATGGGTGAACTGTTCAAAGTGATGGCGATCGGACGTGATCTGGATGTCAGTTACCCGCTGGCCGGCTTTGCCACTGGCGATCGCCGAGACCGGCTTTAGGCGCTGAAAAAGCGTTGTTGCACATCATGTGGGGACATTGCCTGTGGGTGTACCGTCGCGCGGCGTAGCCACGGCTTCCAGCGCATTTAACCGCGCCTGTTGCAGTGCTTCTTTAATTTTTTCGACCTGGCCCGCGTGGGCCCGGGCGATGGCCCCGGCATCTACCGTCTGCACGGCATGAAGCCGCGCCTTCCAACGTGACAGGTCCACCCGCTGTACACAGCCAGCCACTTCCAGCAAATCGAGAAATCGCTGGGGGCGACGCAGCGCGTCGCACCGGAGCATCAAATCAAGAACAACCTGGGGCTGATTGTGCCCTACGCCTTTCAGCACCATAGGCAGCAACCGCGCATAATCCTGGCATTCGCCCGGCGCACGGAGTTGGGCGCCGACCCGCGCCGGGTCGGCGCAATGGCGGCACAATATGGCAAAGCGGCCGGCCAGGTTGACGCCTTGTTCAGCTGCCCGGGCCAATTCAGCTGCACTGGTCTGCGACAACTGCAACCCGGGCATCACGCGCTTAAGCGCTCCCGTTTGCGCCAGCACATCAAACATCCGGCCCGGTTGTTCGGTCATGAGGCCTTTGGCCACTTCCTGCCATACGCGCTCGGGTACCAGGGCATCCACCTCGCCATCGTCCACCAGCTTGCGGGCCAAGGCCATGGTTTCGTCCGCAATGCGAAAATCAGGAAAGCGGGCGGCAAACCGGGCCAAGCGCAGCAAGCGCACCGGGTCTTCCGCAAACGCCTGGCCCACATGGCGCAAGACACGATCACGAATATCTTGCTGCCCACCCCACGGGTCGATCAGGCGGCCATCAGGTGCACGGGCAATCGCATTAATCGTCAAGTCGCGACGCCGCAGGTCGTCCTCTAAGGTGACATCGGGGCCGGTATAAAACGTGAATCCCCGATACCCGCGCCCCGACTTACGTTCAGTGCGGGCCAGCGCATATTCTTCTTTGGTGCGCGGGTGCAAAAAGACAGGAAAGTCGCCGCCCACCGGAATGAAACCCCGCTTGGCCATGGTATCCGGGTTGGCACCCACCACGACCCAGTCGCGATCGCCGGCGGGCATGCCCAACAACTCGTCGCGTACGGCGCCACCGACAATGTAGACCTCCAGACCTTGCACGGCCGAATCAACGGCCGCATCGCCTGGTTTGTGCGTCACGGCAGCGCCACCGTGCGGTTGGCCGACGGCGCCACGACACCCAAGCGTTCTTTCAGCGACTGCGGCTGGCCGGTAAACAGCATGGAGTAATACACCGCATTGGACATCACGTTTTTCACGTAAAGCCGGGTTTCGGTAAACGGAATGGTTTCCGCAAAGATGGCCCCTTCAACCGGTGCCATCAAACGTGATCGCCAGCGTATGGGGCGACCGGGCCCCGCATTATAACCGGCCGTGGCCAACACTTCCGAACCACCCAGGTCATCCAGCACCATGCGCAGATAATTGGTGCCCAGCACCGTGTTGGTTTCGAATTCGTTCACCTGACTGGGTTTGAAATTGGTCATGCCGATTTTCTTGGCCACCCAGCGTGCGGTGGCCGGCATCAATTGCATCAAGCCCGACGCCCCCACGCGCGAACGGGCATCGGTGATAAAGCGCGACTCTTGGCGGATCAAGCCGTACACCCAGGCCGGGTCCAGGTTGATCTCGCGCGCCTTTTCCGTGACTCGGCCTTCAAACGGCGCCACGAAACGCTGAGTGAAATCGATGTCATTTTTTGTACGCAACGACGTGTTGACCACACGATCGTAGATGTGCTCGTGCCGGGCCAGCTCGGCCGCCGCCAGCAGCTGGCGGTCATCCATGCCTCGTAATGCGAAATTCCATTCGCGCACCGCTTCCGGGCGCCATCCTTGATCGAATAGCGCAATGGCGCGCTGCAATCCCGGGTTGGCGCGCGCCTCCTGGAATTCAATGCGCGTTACCGGTGACGGCAAGGCCGGGATAAACGGTGCGTGGCCTAATTCCTCGTTAGCCAGCTGACCGTAAAAATCCAGCTGGTTGGCGATGGACGCGTACAACGCCTTGGCTTGGTCGGGACGCCCCTGCGCATCGTGCGCACGGGCCAGCCAGTACACCCACACTGGCTCGCTGGCCTGGCGTTCTGTCATGCGCAAGATAGCTGCTTCAACCCGCTCCCAATTGACCGGCGCGCGTCGAAGCTCGGCACGCACCTCCCAGGCATGGTTGTAATCGGTAAGCCGCTGTGACCCTGAACGCCGATACCATTTGGCGGCCTCCACGTCCACGTTCAGCGCAGCGACCAAACCGAACTGGCTCCATACCCACTCCATATTGCGTTCGGGTATGGCTTGGACCCAATTTTTCTCGATATAGGCCGCGTTGGCCTCGCGCTCATCCCCCCGCGCCAGCCGCGACAAGGCAATGGTGACCAATTCAGTTTCAGCCCGACCGTTGGGAGCCTTACGCCCCGACAGCCATTTTTTGGGATCCTTCATGAGCGCGGCATAGTGCACCATTTCGGCGCCATCAAACATAATGGCCGCCAGACGCTGGGCATTGCTGGTGCGGCTGGTTTCCAGTATGGCGCGAAGTTCAAACGAAAGTGCGTCCCAGCCCACCACATTGCTGACGGCGAATTGGTCGAGCATGGTCCAACAAGCGCGCGTGGGTGAAAACGCCGCCATCGCCTCGTCCGAGGTGACCGTGTGGCCCGTTTGCTGCCGTGCCAGCAGCAACGAGCATTCTATGGACGCGTTTGACACCGTTACCGGGGCCAGATCCAATGCTTTGGCATAGTCGCCGGCACGGACTGCCGCCACAATCCACTCGCCTTTGAGCCGATCGGCCAGATACGAATTTTCGGTTGCGCGAATAAACTGTTGGATGCCGGATTCCGGAATAGGACGTGTGCTGTCGCTGAGCTGCTGGCTAAGCGACCAATAGCGCGGGT
>JAJUIY010000027.1 GCA_029267415.1 Alcaligenaceae bacterium | reverse complement strand
TGGCGTAAAGCCGGCCCGCAAGCGTGGGTTGGGGTGTGTCTGGAAATATTGCATCGTCTGAATCAGCGCAGCTTTGAAATGGCTTATGCGGTGCAGCACACCACGGGCCAGGGCTTCATGATGGCGTTTCAGGCGGGCGGGCCTCATGCACAAGATCGCGGCCTGGAAGCCGTTACCTACGCCTGGCAAGACATGAGCCGTATCCCGGAACAAGTTCTGTGGGAAAAGCCGCAGGGCAAGCACGATCCTATCCGCATGGAGAAGCGTTTCACCATTGTGCCGCGTGGCGTGGGGCTGGTTATTGGCTGCTCAACCTTTCCAACATGGAACAGTTTTCCGGGGTTGTTTGCCAACTTGGCGACGGGCAACACCGTTATTGTGAAGCCGCACCCCGGTGCCGTTTTGCCGCTGGCCATCACCGTCAGTATTGCGCGCGACGTGCTGGCCGAAGCGGGTTACGACCCCAATGTGGTGCAGTTGGCCGTACACGACGTCAACGATACCGACACCGTCAAGAAATTGGCGCTGGATCCGGCAGTGCGCCTGATCGACTTCACCGGCAGCAGTGCCAACGGCAATTGGCTGGAAACCAATGCGCGTCAGGCTCTGGTGTACACCGAGAAGGCCGGCGTCAACCAAATTATTATTGATTCCGCCGACGACATTAAATCCGTGGCGCGTAACTTGGCGTTTTCATTTGCCTTGTATTCGGGCCAAATGTGTACCGCCCCGCAAAATGTCTATGTGCCGCGCGACGGTATCGCGGTAGGCGATGGCCGCATGTCGTTTGATGAGGTGGCCGACGCACTGGGTGCCGCCGTCGAGCGTCTGGTGTCCGACCCGGCGCGCGCGGTCGAGATTACCGGTGCCCTGCAAAATGAAGGCGTGGCCAAGCGGATTGAACGGGCGCGTGCCTTGGGCTTGCCGGTGGTACACGACAGCCAGCCCCTGGCACATCCACAATTTGATGGTGCCCGTTGCGTCACGCCATTGCTGCTGAAAACCGATGCCAATGACGAAAACATCTTCCAGGAGTGGTTTGGCCCCATCGTGTTTGTGGTGGCGACTGATTCCACCGAGCACAGTATTCGCCTGGCACGCGACACCGTGCTGCACCACGGCGCCTTGACACTGGCCGCTTACACCACCGACGACGCGATTGCGCAAAAAGTGGAAGACGCCGCTTGCGAAGCCGGTGTTTCACTGTCCCTTAATTTGACTGGTGCGGTGTTTGTTAACCAGACTGCGGCGTACAGCGATTTTCATGGCACGGGCGCCAACCCGGCGGCTAACGCGTCTCTCTCCGATACCGCGTATGTATCCAACCGCTATCGGGTTGTTCAAACCCGCTGGCACGTGTAACGCGCCGGGCAAATCGGAGGAGACATGACATACAAGAATATTGAATTCTCGCTTGCCGATGGCATCGCACGCATCACGCTTAACCGCCCGGACAAGCTCAACAGCTTCACGGAAGCCATGCATGGCGAGCTGGCCGATGCCCTCGACCAGGTCGAGGCGGGCCAAGCGCGTGTGCTGGTACTGACGGGCAACGGTCGTGGCTTTTGCGCCGGGCAGGATTTGTCAGAACGGCAGCCCGGCAATGGCGATGTTGACCTCGGTGAAACCGTCGAGAAGTTCTATGCGCCGCTGGTTCGCCGGTTGCGTGCCTTGCCTATGCCTATTGTGGTGGGCGTCAATGGCGTGGCGGCCGGGGCAGGTGCCAACGTGGCGCTGGCCGGCGACATCGTGATCGCGGCCCGGTCTGCCAGTTTTATCCAGGCTTTTTGCCGGCTCGGGCTCATCCCCGATACGGGGGGTACCTACGTGCTGCCGCGGCTGGTTGGCCACGCGCGGGCAATGGGCTTGGCCATGTTGGGTGAAAAGTTAAGCGCCGAACAGGCCGTTCAGTGGGGTCTTATCTGGGAATGTGTGGAAGATAGCGCGCTGCCGGCGCGTCTCGATGAGCTGGCCCGGCACTTCTCGCAGGCGCCCACCAAAGGGCTTGCCTATACCAAGCGCGCACTTAACCAAAGTTTGGCCAACTCCCTGGACGAACAACTGGATCTCGAGCGTGACATGATGGCCGAGCTGGGGCGCTCGCACGACTACAAGGAAGGTGTGGCGGCCTTCATGGAAAAGCGTCAACCTGTATTCAAGGGGGAGTAATGGATACACGCACCACTTTACCCAGTGATCCACAGGAGCTGGCCGAGCTGGCGGCAAACGCCATGTACCAGGCCGACCAGGCCTCGCAGGGGTTAGGTATGGACCTGGTGTCCGTTGCGCCGGGCCTTGCAGTCATGACCATGACGATACGGGCCGATATGCTGAACGGCCATAAAACCTGTCACGGCGGGTTTGTGTTTTCGCTGGCCGACAGTGCCTTTGCCTTTGCTTGTAATTCCAGAAACCAGGCCACGGTGGCTTCGGGCTGCACCATTGATTTCTTGGCGCCGGCATTTGAAGGCGATGTGTTGACGGCCACCGCGCAAGAGTATTCTTTGGCGGGCCGTACCGGGGTGTACGACGTCGACGTCAAAAATCAGAAAGGTGAAAAAGTGGCGATCTTTCGGGGTCGCTCGTATCGCATAAAGGGCCTGGTAACAGGCGAATAGAACCATCAGGATGGTGGGCAGGAGCAACTATGTCACAAGCCACTCTCTCATGCGCGGGCCGTGATGCCATCGAGCACGCGAGCCATGATGAACTGGAAAACCTTCAGCTGGAACGGCTGAAATGGACGTTGCGGCATGCGTACGAGAATGTGCCGCATTACAAGCAGGCCTTTGATGAGCAAGGTGTGCACCCCGACGACCTGACCCAGTTGTCGGACTTGAAGCGTTTTCCGTTTACCACCAAGCAAGATTTGCGCAACAACTACCCCTACGGGATGTTTGCGGTACCGCGTGAGCGCATTTCTCGCATTCACGCCTCCAGCGGGACCACCGGCAAGCCAACGGTGGTGGGCTACACCGCCAATGACATCAACAAATGGGCCGACCTGGTGGCGCGCTCAATGTGGGCGGCCGGGGCGCGGCCTGGTGATATCGCACACGTGGCCTATGGCTACGGGCTGTTCACCGGGGGGCTAGGCGCCCATTATGGAGCAGAGCGCCTGGGGTGCTCGGTGGTGCCCATGTCCGGCGGCCAAACCGAGAAACAAGTCCAACTTATTCAGGACTTCAAGCCCCGTGTCATCTTGGTGACGCCGTCGTACTTCTGCAATATTCTCGAAGAAATGCAACGGCAAAATGTTGACCCTCTTCAAACGGCGTTGCGTATCGGGATTTTTGGCGCCGAACCCTGGACGGGCCAGTTGCGGGCCGATATTGAAGCCCGTGCCGGCATTGACGCGGTGGATATTTACGGGTTGTCCGAAGTCATGGGGCCGGGTGTGGCCATGGAATGTGTCGAGTCCAAGGACGGCCCCGTCGTGTGGGAAGACCATTTCTACCCCGAAATTATTGATCCCGATACGGGAGAGGTGTTGCCCGACGGCGAATTAGGTGAACTGGTGTTCACATCGCTGACTAACGAGGGCATGCCGGTAATCCGCTACCGCACTCGCGACCTGACCCGACTGCTTCCACCCACGTCGCGCAGTATGCGCCGCATCGGCAAAATTACCGGTCGCAGCGACGACATGATCATTGTGCGCGGCGTCAACCTGTTCCCCACCCAAATCGAAGAAATTGTCCTGAAAATTCCCGAACTGGCCAGCCAGTATCAATTGGTGCTGACGCGTAGCGGGCATATGGACGAACTTGAAATCCTGACCGAAGTACGCCCCGAGTTTGACCACCTGACCGTGGCCGAACGCGAGAAGGTGGGCCAAAAGCTGAAACATTTGGTGAAGACCTATGTGGGTGTGACCGCGCATGTCAACGTGCAAACGGCCGGTTTGGTGGAACGTACGCTGACGGGCAAGGCGCGCCGCGTAGTCGACAAGCGGCCGCGCTGATCGGCGTGGGGGGCTGGCGAGGCCGCCCGACGTCGCCCTGACCTAAACCGACGGTTCGCCGGGCCGTTTCGGATGCCGCGGTATGATGTGCACTGGTTCAACAGGGGTAATACCTGCTGGCCAGTGCATGTTGCACTGAAGTGGGGCGCAGCACACTGGCAACGGCGGTTTCCGACGGTCAGGGGAAGTCTATGGTGGTCGCAAATATGGCGCCCGGTAAAGTGGCGGGAATCGGGCTGGATCTGGTCAGGGTAGACCGCATTCAGCGTGTGTTCGACCGGTTCGGTGACAAGTTTGTGCACCGTATTCTGGGGCCTGCGGAAATCGAGATTTTTCAACGCCGCTATCGCCGCGATCCTCAGCGTGGCATCCGCTTCCTGGCAACCCGCTTTGGCGCCAAAGAGGCCTTCTCCAAGGCGATTGGCCTGGGCATGCATAGCCCGATGGCCTGGTCGCGCATGGAAACCGTCAATGCCCCCGGGGGGCGGCCAGTGGTTCAGCTTACCGAGCCGCTGGCGTCTTGGTATGCCGAGCGCTTCGGCACGGCGCATGTGTCCGTCACTGACGAGTCCGATATCGTTGCTGCATTTGTGGTGGTCGAAACACGGTCGTGATCGTCTCGTCGTGGCATCAAGTGTCTCCGTATAATCAGGCACACCGGCCTTGCTGTCGGACGTTGTCCTTTGCTCAAATTCAATACATTCATGGTTGCTTCCAATTCTGATGTTCATTGGCCTCCCGGCCCGGTCATGGCGGACGTGCAAGGCCATTCGCTGACGCCGCACGAGCGCGCGCGTCTGCGTCACCCCTTGGTGGGCGGCGTCATATTGTTTGCACGGAATTTTCGTGACCGTGCACAGCTGACGGCCTTGTGCGCAGAGTTACGCGAAGCGCGGCCCGGCCCATTGCTGATTGCGGTCGATCACGAAGGCGGTCGCGTGCAGCGTTTTCGCGAGGACGGTTTCACGGCTATTCCCCCGATGCGTGCACTGGGCGACGTGTGGAGCACCGACCCTTGGCGCGCCCAGCGCTTGGCCTGCGATGCCGGCTACGTCATGGCCTCCGAGCTGCGCGCCTGCGGGGTGGATCTGACCTTCGCGCCGGTACTGGATCTTGATTATGGGGTCAGCGAGGTCATCGGCAGCCGTTCCTTTCACCGCGACCCGGAAGTCGTAACGGCCATGGCGCGTGCGCTGGCACATGGTCTGGCGTTGGCGGGCATGGCGGCCTGCGGAAAGCATTTTCCGGGGCATGGTGCGGTAACGGCGGATTCGCACCACGCGATTCCGTTTGATGAACGCGCTCTGGACGAAATTCTGGCCGATGATGCGGCCCCGTACGGCTGGTTAGGGGATTTGGCCTTGCCGTCGGTCATGCCGGCGCACGTTATTTACCCCAAGGTCGATAGTCGGCCAGCGGGCTTCTCTCCCGTGTGGATACAAGAAATATTGCGTGGTCGGCTGGCTTACGATGGTGTCGTGTTTTCCGACGACCTCACCATGGAGGGCGCGACAGTTGCTGGCGATATACTGGACCGGGCGCGGGCGGCACTGCAGGCGGGGTGCGACATGGTGCTGGTGTGTAATCGTCCCGACCTGGCCGACGATTTGCTGGCCCGCCTGGATATGTCGCCCAACGCGGCATCGGTACAGCGCATCCAGCGTCTGATTCCGACCGCGCCGGCGGCGGACTGGGGCCGTCTGCAGTTGAATAACCTGTATCAAGATGCCCGAGAACGAGTTCGATCTGAAAAGCTTTCTGGCTGAGCTGCCCAACTTGCCGGGGGTGTACCGCCACCTGGATGAAGAGGGCACGGTGCTGTATGTGGGCAAGGCCCGAGATTTGAAAAAGCGGGTCAGTTCCTATTTTCAGAAAACGGCGGCCAGCCCGCGTATTGCACATATGGTGGCGCGTGTGCGTCGTGTGGACATTACCGTCACGCGCACCGAAGCCGAGGCCCTGCTGCTTGAAAACAACCTGATCAAGCAGCTGAAGCCGCGCTACAACATTTTATTTCGCGATGACAAGTCGTACCCCTATCTGATGTTCAGCGGGCACGAGGTGCCGCGCATTGCCTATTATCGTGGCAGTACGGCCGGCAAAGGGCGGTTTTTTGGGCCGTATCCCAATAGCTGGGCCGTGCGCGAAACCATCCAGGTTTTGCAGCGTGTGTTTCGGTTGCGTACCTGTGAAGACAGTGTGTATGCAAACCGGTCGCGCCCATGCCTGCTTTACCAGATTGGCCGCTGTTCCGCGCCCTGCACCGGGCAGATCTCGGTTGATGCCTACCGACAGGACGTCGAACGCGCCATCCGCTTTCTGGACGGCCACGCCGACGATGTATTGAATGATATTGAACACCGCATGCATAAGGCCTCCGACGCACTCGATTTTGAGCAGGCCGCGGTGCTGCGCGACCAGATGGCCGCATTGGCCAAAGTATTGCAGCAGCAGTCCATGGAGGATGTAGGCAGCGACAACGTCGATATCATTGCGGTGGCTACCATGCATGGGCGGGTGTGCGTCAACCTGGCCATGGTGCGCGGCGGACGTCATCTGGGCGACAAATCCTTTTTTCCTACGCAGCTACACGACGACTCACCCTCCGATGTGCTGACGGCATTCGTGGCGCAACATTATCTGGATGCACTCATGCCCGACGTGCTGGTGTGCTCGCATTCATTGTCCGACCCAGACCTGATGGCCTTGCTCGCCGAACAGACCGGAGTACGCGCACGGATTGTGACGCGGCCCCAAGGGGTGCGTCGCATCTGGCTTGAGCAAACATTGAAAAACGCCGAGCTGGCACTGGCCCGCCGGCTGAGCGAATCGTCAGCGCGTGCCGCACGTACACAAGCCTTGGCCTCGTTGCTTGATCTGGATACTGACGAACTGGCCCTGGATGACTTGCATATCGAATGTTTCGACATCAGCCATACGTCGGGCGAGGCGACCCAGGCGTCCTGTGTGGTGTATCGCAATCATGATATGCAGCCGTCGCTATATCGCCGTTACAACATTGCAGGCATCAATCCCGGCGACGACTACGCCGCGATGCGGCAGGTTTTGACGCGGCGTTTTTCGCGTGTGGCCGACGGCTTGGCGCCGATGCCTGATGTTGTGTTGATTGACGGAGGCAAGGGGCAGGTAGAAATCGCCCGCCAGGTGTTTGTGGAATATGGGCTGGATGTCAGCGTTCTGGTTGGCGTGGCCAAGGGTGAAGGGCGCAAGACAGGCTTGGAGACGCTGCATTTTGCCGATGGTCGCGAGCCGCTGGTACTCGGCAGCGAATCGCCGGCGCTGATGTTGGTGGCCCAGATTCGTGACGAGGCGCACCGCTTTGCCATTACGGGCATGCGTTCGCAGCGGGCGCGGGCGCGCAATGTATCGCGCCTTGAAGAGATTGAAGGCGTGGGGCCAAAACGCCGCAAACGGTTGCTGGCGCGGTTTGGTGGCTTTGCCGGGGTGGCCGACGCCAGTGTGGATGATTTGCGCTCGGTAGAGGGGATTTCCGCCGAACTCGCGGAACGTATCTATCAGGCGCTGCGATAGGGTAGTATTGAACTTATGCCGATGAATTTTCCGATTGCCCTGACGTGGCTGCGCATTGCGATCATCCCGTTTTTTGTCGGGATCTTTTACATACCCACCGACTGGGTCTCGGTACCGGTGCGCGACACGGTGGCGGCGGTGGCATTTATTGTGGCGGCCGTTACCGACTGGCTTGATGGCTGGCTTGCCCGTCGCTGGAACCAAACGTCCTCATTTGGGGCGTTTCTTGACCCGGTGGCCGATAAGCTCATGGTGTGTGCGGCCTTGCTTATTCTGCTTAATCTGGGCCGGGTGGATGTCGCCATTGCGCTCATTATTATCGGACGCGAGATCACCATTTCCGCCCTGCGCGAGTGGATGGCCAAAATCGGGGCCAGTGGTAGTGTGGCGGTACACTGGCTGGGCAAGTTCAAGACGGCGGCGCAAATGGTGGCCATTCCCTGTCTGCTTTATTGGCGGCCTATTGCAGGGGTGTCCACGCGTTGGGTGGGCAGTATATTGATTGTGGTGGCGGCCATCCTGACGGTGTGGTCCATGTGCTATTACCTCAATCGGGCATGGCCCAAGATACGCGACAAAACCAATGGGTCGCTCTGACCCCATGCCTGATACCCGGTTTGCTTTTGCGGTGAATTCATGAGTTCAACCTCGCTGGCGTTTGATGACGCCTCCCCTTATGTGAAGCGGCGCGACTGGCAAATTATCAGTCTTATTGGCGCTGTTCACGCCAGCTCGCACTTTTTTCAACTTCTGTTGCCCACGCTGTATTTGTCGCTGGCGCACGAGTATGGCTATGATTTTGCGCGCTTGGGGCTGCTGGCGTCTCTGTTCTTCCTGGTGTCCTGCCTGGGGCAGGCGTCGTCCGGCTTTGTGGTTGATCGCATCGGGCCGGCGCCGGTGCTGCGTTTTGGCCTGGTGCTGTTTATTGTGTCCGCGCTGCTTATTGCCGTGTCTGGCAGCTACCCCGTGTTGATGTTGGCCGCGGTTATTGGCGGTATTGGTAACTCGGTGTTCCATCCGGTCGACTATTCCATTATCAACCATCGGGTCAGCGCGCCTCGATTGGGCCATGCTTTCAGCGTACACGGGCTTACCGGCAACCTTGGCTGGGCGCTTACGCCCGTCTTCATGGCCACACTCATCCACCTGTTCAACTGGCGTATTGCCACTTTGGCGGCCGGTGGTCTTATTGGCGTGGTTTTGTTCTTTACGTGGCTGGGTCGCGATCTGCTGGCCGGACGTAACCAGGCGGTTGATGCCCGGTCCGGCGCCCAGGTTCAGGTCGACACGGCCTCAAGTATGGGTAAAGATGCCGTTCGCGGCGAGGCCCCCGCTGGCGCCGTGCCGGGTGCCGAAACGCGTGCGGAAGCAACCGTCGCGCCCGCATCAACAAGCGCCACGCTGACTACGTCCACGTCGGCAGGTCCTGATCTTTCCAAACAGACCGCATGGCAAACGCTGCTCACGTTGTTGGCACAGCCGGCGTTATGGGGCGCGTTCCTCTTTTTTATGTTCAGCTCTATTGCGCTGTCGGCGGTGCAAAACTACACCATACCCATGCTGGGCCAAGTCTACGGCATTGATAAGGTGCTGGCGGGCACCACGTTGTCCGCCTATATGTTGACGGCGGCGTTGGGCATGCTGGCCGGCGGCTTCCTGGTGGGCGCAACGCCCAACACCGAGCGCACGGTGGCATTGTCGTTGGTGTTGGCGGGCTTGTTTTTACTGCTGCTGGCGTCGGGCGCCGTGCCGTCCACGATTGCGATGGTGCTGGTAGGCCTGGCCGGGTTTTGTTCTGGCTTGGCTGCGCCCTCGCGCGACATGCTGATTCGGCGCGTCACCCCCAAAGGGGCCACTGGCACCGTGTACGGGCTGGTGTATTCCGGCATGGATGTGGGGTCGTCGCTGGCGCCGGCGGCATTTGGCTTGATGCTTGACGCCCAATTGGCCATGGCCCCATGGGTAGGGGCCGCTGTCGCGTTTGTGGCGGCAGCCGGGTTGGCAATGTGGGTGGCGTATGCGGCCAGCCAGGCGGAAGCCAGCGGCTTGCGCGTGTCCACCTCTTAATGTAGGGCTCCTAACTACATTGCACGCACTGGGCGGCGCGGCGCTGCCATGTTGGCAAATGGCGACGCGCGCAGGCCGCCTTATGATTACTGGCGCGGGGTGCGCACGTTATCCACGGTTGTCGGGTGGCTGCTGCGCCAGGGGTTGATGTCCAGCCCACCCCTGCGGGTGTAGCGCGCGTAAACCAATAATTGCTCTGGTGCACAAGCCCGCATGATGTCGCTGTAGATTTTTTCCACACAGTGTTCGTGAAACTCTGTATGGCGGCGCATCGATACGATATACGCCAGCAGCGCCGCGCGATCGATCGGATGGCCCCGGTATTGGATCTGGACACTGCCCCAATCAGGCTGGCCCGTCACGGGGCAATTTGATTTCAACAAGTCGGAGGTCAGGGTTTCGGACACGACCTGAGCGTTGGCGTTGCAGGCCAACAGGTTCGGTTCGGGCGTGTAGTGCTGAATGGTCACCTCCTGACCGTCAATGTTTTCACCGCCCATTGGCCGGCACGCCACGTTGGTCAAGGCATCCATTTCGGTAATCGTTACGGCTACCGGTGCGCCGGCTGCCTGGCTCAGATCGTTGGCCATGCGCTGTTCCAGCGTGCGAGAGCTGTCAACGGTCTCCTGATTCCATGAATTCAAATACAGCTTGAAGGATTTCGATTCGATCAGGCAGGGGCTGTCATGCGGAATGATAAATGTGCCAACCGCAACAATAGGTTTGCCACGGCTATCCAGCCACGACATCTCGTACGCGTTCCAGATATCGGCCCCGTACCACGTAGCGGGCAAGGTGAGCGCTTTACGGTTTTCGGCGCGGGGCAGGGCGAACAGGAGTTCAGGGTCGTACCGCTCGGGATACGTGATGTCACGGCCCAGCGGGGCGTTGTTTAGCAAATCAGACATAACAAACCAAGAAGGGATGGAAGAGGGTGTGTGGAGGACGTGGTCTATTGTACTGGAGCGATGCCGTTTTCATATTGTGAAACGTAACATTCACACTATGAAATGGTGATGCTGCGGCGCAGTCGAACTTCTTTCATAAAAAGAAAAATCGTTCCGTATCGCGAAATGAACGACTTAATATATTGAATTTAAAGAGAATAATAATCTGTCTTATATAAGACACAAGTGTGCTTTGCAATGCCGCATCCCGGTAGAATTTTAATCATTGAATTCATTCTTTTTACTATCTTTTCTATCTGGAGATATGCAATGAGCACACGAGAGGAAGCCATCCGCAGTTTGCAAAAGACATGGTCGGAAGACCCACGCTGGCAAGGCATCAAGCGCACGTATAGTGCCGAGGAGGTCGTACGGCTACGTGGTTCGGTGCAGGTCGAGCACACACTTGCCCGTCGTGGTGCCGAACGCTTGTGGCGCCTGTTGCACGACGAGCCCTTCGTCAATTCGCTGGGGGCGCTTACGGGCAACCAGGCGATGCAACAAGTCAAGGCGGGCCTGAAAGCCATTTATTTGTCTGGTTGGCAGGTGGCCGGCGATGCCAACCTGGCCGGCGAAATGTATCCCGACCAGTCGTTGTACCCGATTAACTCAGTACCGCAAGTTGTCCGCCGTATCAATAACACGCTGATGCGTTGCGACCAGATTCAGTGGATGGAGGGCGTCGAGCCATCCGATCCCGAGCACATTGATTACCTGGCCCCCATCGTTGCCGACGCGGAAGCCGGATTTGGGGGTGTGCTCAATGCGTTTGAACTTATGAAGTCCATGATCGAAGCGGGCGCGGCCGGGGTTCACTTTGAAGACCAGCTGGCGTCGGTGAAGAAGTGCGGACACTTGGGCGGCAAGGTTCTGGTGCCTACCCGTGATGCCGTGGCAAAACTGGTTTCAGCCCGCCTCGCCGCTGATGTCATGGGGGTACCCACCTTGCTGCTGGCACGCACGGACGCCGACGCGGCCGACCTGGTTACCAGCGACATCGATGAGAACGACCGCCCATTCATTACCGGCGAGCGCACTATTGAAGGCTTCTTCCGTACTCGTGCGGGCATTGATCAAGCCATTTCACGTGGCCTGGCTTACGCGCCTTATGCCGACTTGATCTGGTGCGAGACCGCCACGCCCGATCTGGACTATGCCCGCAAGTTTGCCGAAGCGATCCATCGCCAGTTCCCGGGCAAAATGCTGGCCTATAATTGCTCGCCGTCCTTCAACTGGAAGAAGAACCTTGACGACAGCACGATCGCGAAGTTCCAACGCGAGCTGGGCGCCATGGGCTACAAGTTCCAGTTCATTACGCTGGCCGGTTTCCACGCACTGAACTACGGCATGTTCGAGCTCGCACACGGCTACGCCCGTCGCCAGATGAGCGCGTTTGTCGAACTGCAGGAAAAGGAATTTGCCGCCACCGAGTTGGGCTTCACGGCTGTTCGTCACCAGCGCGAAGTGGGCACGGGCTATTTCGATGCCGTCACGCAGACGATCGAAGGGTCGGATGCGTCAACCACCGCCCTTAGCGGGTCAACCGAAGAGGCTCAGTTCCAGGAAGCCGAGGCGGCCCGGGTGGTGGGTGCCGTGGCCTGACAAGTCTGACGTCCCTGGTTGTGTTGATGGCGGGCTGCGGCCCGCCTTTTTCTATGTTGTTCAGGTGGCGATATTTGCTATTTCAAGCGCCGTAACTGCTTGTTTTGTAACGGATATGACTGGGGCGACGGGGCGTGTTTCTAGCTTGCATTTGATCTAGATCAAGGTCCGGTTTGGTTGGCGCTGATATAGTTCCGGCCATGCGCGCATTTTCCATTTTCTCCACTCCCCGGGGTCTTGCTGACCACGAACGGCACGAGCGCCGCCATATGCTGGCGCGCCTGGGGCTGGCATGGCTCGTCATGATGCAAGTCATGATGTTTGCCTTTCCGGGGTATTTGCGCTCCGAATCCATGGGGCCGGACAACCTGGCCTTACTCGATCGAGCCATTGTTCTGATGAATTGGCTCAGCCTCATCTTGTCCATCCCTGTTATTACGTATTGTTCCTGGCCGGTCTGGAAAGGCGCGGTGGGCCGCATGCGGCAAGGCCAGGTCAGCATGGATCTTCCTGTTGCGCTGGGTATCGTCATTGCATTTGTACCCAGTGCCATCAGTACGCTTGTCGGTTTCGGTGAAGTTTATTTCGAATCCGTCTCCATGTTTGTGGCGTTCTTGCTGACCGCCCGCTATCTTGAATTATGTGCCCGTCAGTCTATTGGCGACGGCGCGTCGCACGACGTCATTGAAGCGTTACGCAGCCGTCTGTCGGGCCAGGCCAATCGGGTGGCGTTCTGGTTTGTGGTGGCCCAGTTATCACTGGCCTTCCTGGCTGGTGCTGCCTGGTATGTATTTGAGCCTGGCCATGCGCTGGCGGTCATGGTTGCCATGGTGGTGATCAGTTGCCCCTGCGCCATGGCGATGGCGGTGCCTACATCCATTGCCGCTGCGCATGCGTGCATTTCGGCTCGTGGCGGTGCAACGCCCCACGAAGTCAACACGCTGGTACGCGCGACCACCAAAGTTTCCAATCAAAGTCTGTATGGTTCCGTTGCCTGGCATCTGCTGGTAACGCCCTTGGCGGCTATCGGCTGGGTGGCACCCTGGCTGGCGGCCATCACCATGTTGTTGTCCTCACTGGCTGTTGCGGCCAACGCCTGGCGTCTGTATCGCCGTTACACGTACAGCGACAGCCGCGTCTGGATGGACGGTGTGGCACAGCAGGGGCAAGGCGCATGATGGAATCTCTGTACCTGTTGCTGCCGCTGTCCGTGGTGTTCGTGCTGGGCATCGGCGTCGCGTTCTGGTGGGCCATTTTTTCCGGTCAGTTCGACGACGTTCAGCGAGCGGCGGATGCCGTGCTGGCGGATGACGACAACACGGATACGGCCGCCGACAACGCATCAACAGACGGAGCGGTGCATAAGGAAATCGGCCAATAGGCCAATAGGCCAAAGCACCGGGCGGCGTCTGGCACGCTGGTACAGACAATCGATTGACTAGACAAGTTGCCCTGCGGGTTAAGCGGGGCAAACGTGCGAGCAGATTTTTATTCGGTTTATTTCGCGTTTTTTATTATTGATTTGAGGGTAATCTCATGGGCAGTTCTGCTTCCGTCGGTAAGCAGGCCGAAGTCTTCAACTATGGCGTCGTCAGGCAGTTTACGATTGCCGCCATTGTTTGGGGCGTTGTGGGAATGGGGGTGGGAGTCCTCATTGCCGCACAACTGATTTGGCCCGCGCTTAACTTTGAAACGCCGTGGTTCACCTACGGCCGTCTGCGTCCGCTGCATACGAACCTGGTTATTTTCGCGTTCGGCGGCAGCGCCTTGTTTGCCACGTCCTATTATGTTGTGCAGCGCACCTGTCAGGTACGCCTGCTTAGCGACAAAATGGCCGCGTTCACGTTCTGGGGCTGGCAAGTTGTTATCTTGGGCGCTCTCATCACGCTGCCCCTGGGTTACACCAGCACGAAAGAATACGCCGAACTCGAGTGGCCCATTGACATCCTGATCGCGCTGGTGTGGGTCACCTACGCCGTTGTGTTCTTTGGCACCATCGCCAAGCGACGCGTCAAGCATATTTACGTGGCCAACTGGTTCTATGGCTCGTTCATTGTCACGATTGCCGTCCTGCACATTTTCAATAACCTGCAGATGCCGTTCTCGTGGCTGAAGTCGTACTCGGCGTATGCCGGCGTGCAGGATGCCATGGTGCAGTGGTGGTATGGCCATAATGCCGTGGGCTTTTTCCTGACGACCAGCTTCCTGGGCATGATGTACTACTTTGTGCCCAAGCAAGCCGAGCGTCCGGTGTATTCGTATCGCCTGTCCATTGTCCACTTCTGGGCACTGGCCTTTACATACATGTGGGCCGGCCCGCACCACTTGCACTTTACTTCGCTGCCCGACTGGGTACAGTCGCTGGGCATGGTGTTCTCGGTTATTTTGTTGGCTCCCTCCTGGGGCGGCATGATCAACGGAATCATGACGGTTTCGGGCGCCTGGCACAAGCTGCGCACCGACCCGATTCTGAAGTTCCTGGTCGTGGCGCTGTCCTTCTACGGTATGTCTACGTTTGAAGGCTCCATGATGGCCATCCGCACGGTGAACGCGCTGTCGCACTACACCGACTGGACGGTTGGACACGTGCACTCCGGTGCGCTGGGCTGGGTTGCCATGATCACCTTTGGCTCCATTTACTACATGCTGCCGCGTCTGTATGGCCGCAAGCAAATGTACAGCATGAAAGCCGTCGAGCTGCACTTCTGGCTGGCAACGCTGGGCGTGGTGCTGTATATCGCCGCCATGTGGATTGCCGGTGTCATGCAAGGCCTGATGTGGCGCGCCACCGAAGCCGACGGCACGCTTACCTACAGCTTTGTCGAAACGGTGAAGGCAACGTACCCGTTCTATGCCATTCGTCTGATGGGCGGCCTGCTCTACCTGACCGGTATCTGCATTATGGCCTGGAATACCTTTATGACTGTTCGCGGCCAGACCAAGGTCAACCCCGAGGTACCGCTATACAGCCCTGACGCTCGTGATCCGGCTTTGATTGGCCCCGCGTCAACGACAGCCTGAGGAGCATTTTTATGTCTAGCAAGCAAGAACGTTTCTTTTCGCACGGCACGATCGAGCGTAATACCGGCCTGCTGCTGATTCTCAGCATTCTGGTGATTTCCTTCGCTGGTCTGGTGCAAATTGTGCCGCTGTTTTTCCAACACTCCACCACGGAGCCTGTCGAGGGCGTCGAGCCCTACGAGCCGCTGCGTCTGATTGGCCGCGATATTTACATCCGTGAAGGCTGTGTCGGTTGCCACTCGCAGCAAATCCGTATGCTGAGCTCTGAAGTACAGCGCTACGGTCCATATTCGCTGGCCGGCGAAGGGGTATACGAATACCCCTTCCTGTGGGGCTCCAAGCGTACCGGTCCTGACCTGGCGCGCGTAGGGCAGCGCTATTCCGATGAGTGGCACCGCCTGCACCTGCGCGATCCGCGCATGGTGGTGCCCGAGTCCAATATGCCTGCCTACCCCTGGCTGCAACGCAATACCGTGGAAGGCATGGATGTTCAGGCCCGCATGCGTGCATTGGTGCGGCTGGGTGTTCCCTATACGCAGGAACAGATCGACAACGCCCCCGAGGCGCTGGTCGGTAAAACCGAGGAAGATGCCATTGTTGCGTATTTGCAAGGCTTGGGCGTGTCGTCCCGTGCTGCCGCGGCAGAAGCCATGATGAGCGCAGGAGAGTAAGCATGGTTGGCGTACTTAACGGCATCATGACGGCGTTGGGAATGCTGACATTTTTTGGCATCGTCTGGTGGGCGTTTTCCGCTGGACGAGTGAAGGCGAACGAAGAGGCCGCCATGTTGCCATTCAGCCTTCCTGACGACTGTCCCAAGGACAAAAACGAAGAGGGATCCCATGAGTGATTTTTATAGTACCGGCTGGAGCATCTGGATTAGCGCGGTGTCGGTGCTCGGCATTATTTTCTGCCTGTGGCTGCTGTACACCCAGCGCGGATGGCTTAAGAAAGACGTGCAAGATACGGAATTTACCGGCCACGTCTGGGATGGTGATATCACCGAGCTGAACACATCCGTTCCGCGTTGGTGGACCATCATGTATGTTGCCCTGTGTATCTTTGGGTTTGGCTACTTGATCCTGTACCCGGGCCTGGGTAGCTTCCAGGGTGTGCTGGGCTACTCCAGTGCGGCACAGGTGCGGGCCGACCAGATCGCGTTGCAAAAGCGCATTGAGCCCGTTTACGAGCGTTTCCGTGAAATGCCCGTTGCGGCCATTGCTGCCGACGAAGAGGGCCGTCAGATCGGGCAGCGCCTGTTCTTGAACAACTGCGCCCAGTGCCACGGCTCGGATGCGCGCGGCGCCGGCTCGTTTCCCAACCTGGCGGATAATAACTGGCTGCACGGTGGCGAGCCCGAGCAAATCGCGCATTCGATTCGCGAAGGCCGTCACGGCATGATGCCCGGCTGGTCGGCAACGATCACGCCCGCAGAAGCATCCGACATTGCGCAATACGTGCGTTCGCTGTCCGGTCTGGCACACGACCCGCTGCGCGTAACGGCCGGCAAGCGTGGTTTTGATAAAACCTGCGTTGCTTGCCATGGTGCGGAAGGTAAAGGTAACCCCGTGCTGGGCGCCCCTGACCTGACGGCCAACGTCTGGATGTACGGTAGTTCGGAAGCTGCCATTGTTGAAACCATCCTGAACGGACGGGAAAACATCATGCCCGCCCAGAAGGGAATCCTTAGCGAAGATCAGATTCGCGTGCTCACCGCGTGGGTATGGGGTCTGTCCAACTCTGAGAAAAGCGCAAACTAAGAGGCACTGATGAGCAGTCAAACCCCTGGTCAATCTGACGCATCAACGGCACAGGAAGCGGTCCCCGCATGGCAGCCGCCACGCGTTCGCGACCGGGGGCGAAAGTCGCCTCAAGTTGAACAGGCCCTGGCGGATGTGCGCCGGAAAATTCACCCTCGTTCGGTGAAGGGCCTGTTCAACAACTGGCGCGTCACCATGGTGATTGTCACGCAGCTGATCTTTTATGGTCTGCCGTGGCTGCAATGGAATGGCCGCCAGGCTGTGTTGTTCGACCTTGTCGAGCGCAAGTTTTACCTGTTCGGCATGGTCTTGTGGCCGCAGGATGTCATTTATCTGACCGTCCTGCTGGTTCTGTCCGCCTTTTCGTTATTTTTGTTCACGGCTATTGCCGGGCGGTTGTTCTGCGGCTATGCCTGTCCGCAAACCGTCTATACCGAAATTTTCATGTGGGTCGAGCGGCGCATCGAAGGCGACCGCGTGGCCCGCATCCGCCTTGATGAAGAACCGATGTCGTTTCGCAAGTTCCGCATCAAGGCCACCAAACATATCATCTGGATCGCCATTGCATGGTGGACAGGCTCCACGTTTATCGGCTATTTTGCCCCGATCCGCGAATTGGGCATGGACCTGATCAATTTTGAGCTAGGCCCATGGCAATGGTTCTGGATGGTGTTCTATTCGTTCGCCACCTGGGGCAACGCCGGCTTCCTGCGGGAATCCGTCTGTAAATACATGTGTCCGTACGCACGCTTCCAGAGCGTGATGGTCGACCAGGACACGTTTGTGGTGACGTACGACCACGTACGCGGCGAACCGCGGGGTGGACGTTCGCGTCGCATCGATCACAAAGAAGCCGGCATGGGCGATTGCGTCGACTGCACGCTGTGTGTGCAGGTGTGCCCGACGGGCATCGACATACGCGACGGCCTGCAATACATGTGCATCGGCTGTGGTGCGTGTGTGGACGTGTGTAACCAGGTGATGGACAAAATGGGCTACGAGCAAGGCCTGATCCGCTATACCTCGGGCAACGCCATTGAAGAGCGGCTTACGCAAAGCCAGGCCCGCCGTCGTGTGTTGCGCCCGCGCGTGATTGCCTACACCATTATTCTGGCGTCGGTGGCCATTGCCCTGGCGGTGTCCATGCTGACGCGCACCACGCTGCGCATGGACGTGATTCGTGACCGTGGGGTGCTGGGCCGTGAAGTGGCCGGGGGCCTGATTGAAAACGTATACCGTTTGCAAGTGATGAACACGGCCGAGTTGCCGCTTACGCTGCACCTGAATGTTGACGGCGCACAGGGCATGGTCATTGAAACCATTGACACTAACCGCGACACCGTGGATGTGGGCCCGGCCGCTAACCAGCCGGTTCCAGTTGTGGTAAGGGTGCCGGTGGGCAGCCTGGTCCCGGGCTTGCACGACATCAGTATCACCGCCGATGGCAAAATGCCGGATGGCCGTGAAGTCAGTGTCAGCGAGACCACACGTTTTTACGTACCTGAATAAGTTGCCGTTTTGACACACTCGATCAAAAAGCGACCGCGTTCAGGGATCCGAATAGCAGCACTAAAAATCTGACGAGGCGGGGACGGTCTGGCCGGATCCGGGCAGTGCCCCCTAAACCGTCAATCACCTCAGGACTGCAATTATGTCAGTAGCCAAAAAACGCTACCCCGATTCCGATACCCGTCCCTGGTATCGTGAGCCCTGGCCATGGATTTTAATGGCGGGTCCCGCAGCAGCCATTATTGGATGTATCATTACGATAGTCTTGGCTGTACAAAACTATTCTGACCAGAATATTGACGACGGCGGCGTCAAGCGCGGCCTCGTTGTAACAAAACAGGTAGAACAGCCAGTAACAGCCAAGCCATGAAAATGTATCTCTCACCGGAGAACGCATATGGCGCTAAAGGCTTTGATGTGGATCCTGTGGCCGTCTTTCTTGGCAGCAGCGGGGGCCAGTGCAGCAGTTTTTGCGCTCGTTGATCCACTGGATATCGCTATCTTTGGTTGGTGGCAGGGGGAACGCCAGGCGATATACACAGGGGCTTTCTTTCTTTTCTGGACCATGACCGCTTTTTCCAGCGCGTTAAGTCTGCATATGGCACCGCGGGTTGTCCACACCGACGACTTGCTGGATGAAACCGAGGTGCGCTACAAGCTGGAATAGCGGCGGGTAGTGATTAGTAGTGGCTGGTAGTAGCGGCCGCTGTTGCCGGCGGCAACTTACACCCGTTCCAGGCCACTCAGTTCGCGCAAGGCATCCATGTCCAGTATGGTGACTTCGCGTTGCTTGATGCGAATCAGGTTTTCGCGTGCAAACCGCGAAAGCAGGCGGCTGACTGTTTCAAGCGTAAGCCCCAGGTAATTGCCAATCTCTTCGCGGCTCATGCGAAGGATAAAGTCGTACGACGA
>JAJUIY010000159.1 GCA_029267415.1 Alcaligenaceae bacterium | reverse complement strand
CGGATACGTCGCGGCGATTTAAGTATCGTGAGTTCTGTCGTCGCGCTTGTCATGGCTGTCTCCTCGCACGCTGCTTGGTGGGTCGGCTTCGGCAAGGTCTGTGCACGCATGATGAAACGCAAGTCGGGCCAATGATCACCGCTGCTGCCGTACAGAAAATTGATCGTCTCGTTTCCAGCGCCGTGGCTCAAGGGGCGCGCGTCCATACCGGAGGACAACCCCACGATAGCGCCGGATTTTTTTACCCGCCTACGGTCATTGATAATGTGGCGCCAGACGCCCGCCTTGCTCGTGAAGAAATCTTTGGCCCCGTTGCGGCTGTTTATCGATTCGATACCGAAGACGACGCCATACGCATGGCCAACAATACCGAGTACGGTTTGGCCGCCTACATTTATTCCGGTGACCTGGCGCGCGCGATGCGCATTGGAAAACTGCTGGAAAGTGGCATGGTTGCTGTTAACCGCGGCCTGATGTCTGACCCCGCCGCCCCGTTTGGGGGGGTCAAACAAAGCGGTTTGGGGCGTGAAGGCGGCGTAACAGGCATCTATGAATTTCTAGAGCCGAAATACTTTGCGGTAGACTTTTAACTTATGGCCATCGACTTATACCGGAACCGGGATTTCATCCCGGATTTTGACGCGCTGGTTGCCGAAACGGCCGCCCGCTCACGGGCACTCGCGCAGCAAGCCAGTGTGCACGCTGATGTGCCCTATGGCAGTAGCCCTCGTGAAACAATGGACATCATTTTGCCGCCCAGGCGCCTAAGTGGTGCCCCTTTGCACTTGTTCATTCATGGCGGCTATTGGCGTACCGGAAGCAAAGAAGATCATCATTTGGTAGCGGCGCCGGTGCTTGCCGCGGGCGCCGTCGCGGCTATTGTCACATACGACTTAATGCCACAAACGCGTCTGGATGCCATTGTCGGGCAGATTCGCGCGGCCGCGCGGCACCTGATAAAGCTGGCCCCCCAATTCGGAGCCGACGCCTCGCGACTTAGTGTTAGTGGGCACTCGGCAGGTGCCCACTTGGCCACCTATTTGGCCGCCTATGGCCCTGAAGAACTTACCGAGCGCAAATTGGCACCGCCGTGCAGCATGTTGTTAATCAGCGGTCTCTACGACTTGGCCGACATCCCGCACAGTTTTTTGAAGCACGAAAACCAGATGACGCCAGCCGAAGCCGGCGCATGGTCACCTTTGTCGTCGCACCATCTGCCCGGGCCACGCCGGGTGATTATGGTGGCCGAACATGACACGCCCCCCTTTCACATTCAGGGCGAACAACTGGCGCAAAAGCTGGGGGATGCGGGCCATAAGGTAGAATTTCGGGTCGAGCCCGCTTTGAACCATCTTAGTATTGTGCTTGAGCTTGGCGACCCGCACAGTCGCGTCGGGCAATGTTTGGCCGACCTGGTTGAGCAGGCCTGAGCGGCATAACCCAACAGCATAATTCATGCTGCATTAAACACTAATTACTGCGTTATATCGTGAAAGCCGTTATTCAACGTGTCAGTGAAGCAAGCGTTACGGTGGAAGGCAAAGTAACGGGCCGCATCGGCCAAGGCATGCTGGTGTTATTGTGCGCCGAGCCCGGCGATACCCATGCCACTGCCGACCGACTATTGGCCAAGCTACTGAAATTGCGAATTTTTAGCGATAGCGCCGGAAAAATGAACCTGAGCGTACAAGACATTCAGGGCGGGTTGCTGGTAGTAAGCCAATTTACACTGGCCGCCGATGTGTGGAGCGGCAACCGACCTGGTTTTAGCAACGCCGCCGATCCGGAAACCGGCGAGCGGCTGTACAACTACTTTGTAGACGCCGCACGCCGGCAACATCCCGTCGTTGAAACCGGCGTGTTTGGCGCAAATATGCAAGTGAGCCTGGTCAATGACGGCCCGGTAACGATACCGGTTCAGCTCACTTCATAATACGTACTTTATCGACGTCGATTTCAGGCGGGTTGTTGCGCTTGGTGTCGACCTCGCCCACCAGTTCTACCTTCACCTTGTCGTCAACAGGCTCACCGCGGGGGAAGTCATCGTCGTCGATTTCGACCACGATTTCGCCCGTTCCATCTGAAAAGAGATACTCCTCGTCACCCAGCTGTCGGAGCAGATGCCCCTGAACAACGACGTCTTCGTCATCGACGGGGTTTTTCAATATTTCAGCCACCTGCTTAGCATTGGCATTGCTTTTTGGCCCGGCATATTGGGCCGCCACCGGCGATACCAACAAGCAGGCAGCAAGGCCGGCCACCGGCCATAGTTTCTTGAGCGTTGACATAATGAGCTCTCCTTTCAGATCAGGGGTTGGGCGTTAACCCGACGTATATTGCTGTATCACCATGAATTGGCCAGACAGCATATCTGACAGTGCCCGCAAATCTAACACTATTAGTATGAAGTATTGGATTGTTTTGATGCCTTCTCTAGCGTTGCTGAATAAGTAATACTAACTATCTGACAACCAATTGGTGTTTCTCATGAGCACAGTTCCCTCAAGCACTCAAGCAAAGCGGATGCCTACGTATTTTATCCCCCACGGCGCGGGGCCCTGTTTCTTTATGGACTGGAATCCGCCACATACGTGGGATGCGATGGCCGCCTTCCTGAAAAGTATCGCGTCGCAGCTGCCCGAACGCCCACGCGCCATCGTGATGGTATCTGCCCACTGGCTGGAAGACGATTTCCGCATCACGGGGCACGATCGCCCCGAATTAATCTTCGATTACTACGGTTTTCCTGAACATACCTATCAACTGTCGTACCCGGCACCCGGCCAGCCCGAACTGGCACAACAAGTCGCCGACCTGTTGAACGCGCAAGGCCTTGCCGCTTCGGTTGATCATGAACGCGGCTATGACCACGGCATGTTCATCCCGCTCAAATTGATGTTCCCGGCCGCCGACATCCCGGTGATTCAGCTATCATTACGTCGCGGTCTGGATCCGCAAAAGCACATTCAGGCCGGAAAAGCCCTACAGTCTCTGCGCGATAGCGGGGTGCTGATTGTTGGCAGCGGCATGAGCTTTCATAACATGCGCGGCTACGGTGATCCACGGTTCACGCCCATTTCCGCCGCCTTCGACCAGTGGTTGACTGACGCGGTCCAAAGCCCGCCCGAAGCCCGCAACCAACAATTGCAATACTGGGCACAAGCGCCCCATGCCTACAGCTGCCACCCCGCCGGCCACGAAGAGCACTTGATACCGCTGATGGTGGTGGCCGGCGCCGCGGGTGATGGGGTCGGCGAGCAGGTACATTCAAGTGTGGTGATGGAAACCACCATATCCGCCTACCGGTTTAATTAATCTGTATTGATGGGTCGTCATAATGACGGCGATGAGTCACAGGAGCAATAACAAATGAGCATTGATACCAAAGAACGCTACGGCCTGATTACCCGGGTATTTCATTGGGGTATGGCCGTGTTGATCGTCTGGCAGTTTCTTAAGTTCTTTGACCGTATTAACGATGGCGAACACTGGGTCGGCGAAACGTTGGTGCAATGGCACGGGTCGATTGGCGTCGTGTTGTTATTGCTTGTTGTGTTGCGCATGGTGTGGGCCTGGCTGCAAAGCAACAACCGCCCCGAACACCATCCCGCTGTTGCCGTACTGGCAAAAATTGGCCACCGTGTCCTTTATCTGACCATTTTTCTGTTGCCCATCACGGCCATTTGCTTTGTATTGGGCCGCGGCTTCAGTGTGAAGGCGTTTGGTGTCGAGCTGATTGCAGGTAGTGGTTCAGACACACCGTGGATGCAGGCGGTAGGCACCCTGCATTCACCGCTTGCATGGTTGCTGCTGCTTCTGGTAATTGGGCACATCACGATGGCCCTGCTACACCACTTTGTCAAAAAAGACGGCACGTTGCAGCGGATGCTGTAACCCGGGAAGCGGCAACTTAACAGGCTTAACTGAAGACGTTGTCAGTAAGCGCCGCACCCGCATGCAAAAAGCGTGACGCCCACACCGGAGCGTCGCGCTTTTTTACGCCAATGATAGCCGGCGTCAGATCAGAAGGTAATGTTTGCCGACAACCAGAACGCCCGGCCACTCGAAGGAATGGTTCCGCGGGTTGACCGCCCCGTCTGGATATACGGGCTGCTGCACTGGGTTTCGCCGGACGAATTTGTCCAGGTGGTGCACTTCAGGAAGTCCTTGTCGAGAAGGTTGTAGATGGTGGCGTTCAACACCACATTCTTGTTCACCCGATACTGGCCGCCCAGGTTGAAAATGGTGTAGCCCTTCAAGTCGCCAACGGCATCGTATACCTCGCGTTCGTCGGCGCTATACGTCGAAGGTTTACCGTCAAAGCGGCGGCTCGATCCCCGGTATTCGGCCTGCAGCCACAAGCTGTAGCGCTCGGTGGGTTCCCAGCGCAAGGTGGCATTGGCCATGTGCTTCGGTGTGTCGCCCAGGTCGCCAATGTTCTGGCCTTCACGCTTAACTTCGGTATCGGTGTATGTGTAATTGGCGCGCAGTGACCACGTATCCGTCAACTGGACGCTTCCTGTAAATTCCAGGCCCTGTGTGGTGGCCCGGTCAAGGTTAATGTCGTAGGACACCGGACGTGAGGGGTTGTACGGCGCGGCAGCCGCACAATTCGGAATCCAGGCCACGTCGCAGTCTGTGCTGGAAATCTTGTCCTTGATCCGGTTGTGGAAGGCGGTGACACCGGCAGACCAGCCCTGGTGGCTGTCGTAATGAATTCCCAGCTCGGAACTGGTGCTCACCTCCGGTTGCAGGTCGGGGTTTCCAACCCCCACATCATTGCCCTGACGGGTAATGTTATTGACGCCCGCGTGCAGCTGGTTCAGGTTGGGTGTTTTGAAGCCACGGCTTACGCCGCCTTTCAAGGTCCAGTTGTCAGTCGGGTTCCACACCAGATAGCCACGGGGACTTACCTGGCCGCCAAAGGCGTCGTGGTGGTCATAGCGGGCGCCAAACGTAAACGTCAGGTCATCACGCAGCATCCACTCGTCTTCGGCAAAGAACGAATACATGCTTTGCTTGAATTCATCGCTGACCAGGCCATCGGTCAGCGTGGCACGCCAATACTGGCCGCCCACGGTCAACAAGTGGTTCTCGCCAACCGGCGCCACCAGTTTGGTGTCAAAAACGTTGTTTACCGTTTTCAGTTCGCGACCCGAGCCGATGTCCGGATCATTGGCATCAATACGGGCTGCACGCGGAATGGTGCGGCCCAGCGTTTCCGTGGTGCTGCGCATGACGCTTGATTCCAGCGTCCCAAACGAGAAGCGGCTGGTATGGCCGATGGCGATCTGGTCGCGATTAAAACGCAGCTTGTCCTTGTAGCCATGAATGCCGGCCGGGGTGGGGTCGGGCACGCTGCAATCGTCAGAATCGGTGCCATCGAGGCTGCCCAACTGGCACTTGTCGTTTTCAAAGGTCTGGCGCGATCTGTCCAGATCGAGCCAGAAATCGTGGTCTTTATGCGGGGTCAGACTAAATTTAGCGCCAATCGTATAAGTCTGGCCTTCTACCGGGGACGGTCCGCGTGCTGACACATTTGACCCGTCGCCAAACTCCAGGTTTGATTCACCCCGCCGCATCACGCTGCCGCGTACCGCCACCCCCAGCAGG
>JAJUIY010000183.1 GCA_029267415.1 Alcaligenaceae bacterium | reverse complement strand
GCTGATTCCCGGTATCGGCGTCACGGTGTACCTGATTCGCTATAAAACCCGCAAAACCTGATCAGGACGGGGCCGTCAGAAAGGCGGTACGGTGGCGCCACAGTAACCATAGGCAAACTCCGGACGGCACCAGCAATGCCAGGTAGGCCAGCCCGTAGCTGCCGGTAAGCCCCGCCACCAAGCCAAAAATGGGCGGCCCAACCACCACGCCGAAAAACGTCATCGACAAGGTACCCCCCGTGGCCATACTGGCCATGCCCTTGGGAGCCTGACGGGCAACCTCGGCCAGATAAACGCCGTTCCAGCCGATTGCGCTGGAACCAAACACCACCAGCACCAGCGCAATAACCACGCTGGACGCCATATGCTGCATAAAGGGTGCCGCAATCGCGCACGCCGCAATCATGAGGGTAAGCACAATCAACATGCGGGTGGCCCCCAGGAAGCGGTCGGACACATACCCCCAAAGCATGCGACCGCCCACGCCGGCCACCTGGGCAACGGCCAGCATGGCACCCGCCTGCACCAGGCTCATGTTGAGGTCTTCGTGCAAAAATGTGACCAAATACGCGGTCAGCGAAAGTTGGGCAATGGAAAATAAAAATGACACCGCTGCCAGCACACGCAAGCTTCGATAACTGAACACCAGCCTTAACGGCCCCGACAACCCCGTGCCAAAGGTAAGGGGTTGGGTGACATCACGGTCGGCATCCAGGCCAGCGCGCAATGGCTGTGCCACCACCAGGCACACAATACACGCCAACCCCACCAGGGCAAAGGCGGTTTGCCAGCTTGTCCAGCTCGCCAAACCCGGCACCACCAACCCGGCCAGCAAGCCCCCCAGCGGAACACCAGTTTGCTTGATTGAAAACACCAGCGACATACGGTGTGCCGGCGTGGTGCGTGCCAGCAAATGCGAACTGGCGGGTGTAATCGGCCCATACCCCAGCCCAATCAACGCTGCTCCCGCGGCCATCGCCCACACCGACGGGATCACGCTTACAAATAATCCGAAAGCACAAAGCAATAACGCAAACTGGCTAGCCCAAATAGCACCGAAGCGCCGCACCATGGCGCCCGCCATCAAACTAGCGACCATAGCGCCGGCGTACACAATGGCCACATACACGCCGACATAGGCCGCGGACACCTGCAGCGACTGGGCCACCGCCGGTGCCACCACCGGCAAGGTCAGTAATGCCATGGCGGCCAGCGACTGGATCACCAGTGTGATCAGCAGGACCAACATGTTGGAGGGCGTTTCAGGCGCAGCGGCGTGGGACATGCGAATGCGTTCGTGTCGGGGTAGAAATTATTCAGCCGGACGCAAAACGTCTAGATTACCCATATATGGACGCAACGCCTCGGGGATGACAACGCTGCCGTCTTCCTGTTGGTAGTTTTCCAGTACGGCCACCAGTGCACGCCCGACGGCCAAGCCCGACCCATTAAGGGTATGCACATATTCGGGACGCCCCTTCTCGTTACGGAAGCGGGCCTGCATGCGACGCGCCTGAAATGCTTCGCAGTTAGATACGGACGAAATTTCTCGCCAGGTGTTTTGTGCCGGCAGCCACACTTCCAGGTCATACGTTTTGGCAGCACTAAAGCCCATGTCGCCGGCACACAGTTGCACCACCCGGTATGGCAAGCCCAAACGTTGCAACACGGTTTCGGCATGGCGGACCATCTCTTCCAACGCATCGTACGACTTTTCGGGATGCACAATCTGCACCAGTTCGACCTTGTCGAATTGATGCTGGCGAATAATGCCCCGCACATCGCGCCCCCCGCTACCCGCTTCCGAGCGAAAGCACGGCGTGTGAGCCGTCAGTCGCATAGGCAGATCGGACGCGGGCAAGATGGCATCTTGCACGGAGCCGGTAAGGGTGATTTCGGATGTGGAAATTAGAAAGAACTCTTCCGGTGTATCGGGCGCGTCGGGGCTGTGGTCGGTGCCACCCTTGGTAACCCAGAACATATCGTCCTTGAATTTAGGCAACTGCCCCGTACCAAACAGCGTTTTCCCGTTGACGATGTAGGGGGTGTAGCACTCGTCATAGCCGTGTTCTTGCGTCTGGATATCAAGCATCAGCTGCGCCAACGCGCGATGCAAGCGGGCCATATTGCCGCGCAGCATCATGAACCGCGCGCCGGATAACTTTCGGGCCGTGTCGAAATCGAGCCCCAGCGGTTCACCGACACTGACGTGGTCGCGCGGCTCAAAGCCCAGCGGCGCCGGGTTGCCTTGTTCATCCGCCGCGCCGGGCAGCCAGCGCCGAACTTCGACGTTGTCGTCACTGTCTTCCCCCGGCGGTACGCTTTCGTGAGGCAGATTGGGCACCGTGGCCAACATATCGCGCAACTCGGCCTGGATGGCTGAGAGCTCAGCTTCCAGCTCGGCCCGACGTGCGGGGATTTGCTTGGATTCTTCCATCTCTGCCGCAGCATCTTCGCCTTTGGAACGCAGCTGCCCAATAAGCCGTGACAGCTCATTGCGCCGAGCTTGCAAGGTTTCGGTCTCAACCTGAACGGACTTGCGCCGAGACTCCAACTGATTGAACCGCTCGGCATCAAATTGAATGCCACGCAGCGCAAGGGCGTTAGTAACAGCCGGCAAATCTTTACGTAACAGGTTGATATCTAGCATGGGAAGGTACGGTGTGTGAAATCGAAAGAATCTGACATTGTAGTCAAAAGATAAGACCGTCAGCGTCGCGCGTTCTTATCAAGTTCTTTTAAAAACTGCAGCTTTTCACGGATCTTGATTTCAAGACCCCGATCCACTGGCTTGTAAAAGGTGGCACGCAGCCCATCCGGGAAGTAGTTTTCACCCGCGGCATAGCCATGCGGCTCGTCGTGCGCATAGCGGTACGCCCGGCCATGGCCAAGCTCTTTCATCAATTTGGTAGGCGCGTTGCGCAAATACATGGGCACGGGTGCGCTGCCATGTTGCTCGGCAAACTTTCGGGCGGCCTTGTAGGCGTTGTACACGGCGTTGGATTTGGCAGCACAGGCCAAATACACCACGGCCTGCGCCAGCGCCAGCTCACCCTCGGGTGAGCCCAGACGCTCGTAGACGTCCGTTGCCTGAAGGGCCAAGTCAGTGGCGCGCGGGTCAGCCAAGCCAATGTCCTCCACGGCCATTCTAATAATGCGCCGCGCCAGGTAGCGCGGGTCGGCGCCACCATCCAGCATTCGTGCAAACCAATACAAGGCCGCGTCTGGATCCGACCCCCTTACCGCTTTATGCAGGGCACTGATCTGGTCGTAGAAGGCATCGCCACCCTTGTCAAAACGGCGCAAACTTTGCGATAAGGCCGTTTCCAGCCACGCACTGTCAATATGTGTACGCCCCGCCGACTGGGCGGACTCGGCCACCACTTCGACCGCATTGATCAAGCGACGCGCATCGCCATCGGCCCACGCTGTCAACTGAGCGCAGGCCTCGTCATCAAACGAAACGGCTTCCTCTGACGCATCCTGCCCAGCGTTGAACATGGTGATGGCACGCTGCAGTAACGTGGCCAACTCGTCTTGTGTCAGGGCGTTAAGCACATAAACGCGAGCCCGGGACAACAATGCCGAATTAACCTCAAACGACGGGTTTTCAGTGGTGGCGCCGATGAAGGTAAATAAACCGCTTTCGACGTAAGGCAAGAACGCATCCTGCTGCGCCTTGTTAAAACGGTGTACTTCATCAACAAACAAGATGGTGCGCCGCCCTTGCCCCTGAGCTACTTGGGCCGATGTTACCGCGTCGCGAATGTCCTTCACCCCGCCAAGTACTGCGGAGATCGACAAGAACTGGGCATCGAAGCCATCGGCCATCAAACGGGCAAGCGTAGTTTTGCCCACGCCGGGCGGCCCCCAGAAAACCATGGAATGCGGCCGGCCGGACTCGAATGCGACACGCAGGGGCTTGCCGGCACCCAGCAGATGGGACTGCCCCACCACTTCGTCCAAGGTACGTGGACGCAAACGTTCGGCCAGGGGCGCATGCGCGGAAACCCGGGACGGCGACGAAAACAGGTCAGCGGAATCAGCCATGAGCAGCGAAGACAAGCGGCATGTAACCGTTATTGGCCCTGCATATGCACCACATCGGCATCGGCGGGCGGCGTAAAAGTAAATTCATTGGGGGCCAGCGACGGGTTGGTCACCATATTGCCCAGGTCAATACGCGACGTCTGCCCGAAGGAATCCAACAACAAAAGGCGCGTCGGGTTACCTTCGTGAAAGCCAATATCCACGTGCACAAACCCCGCGTCCGGACTGCGCGGCTCGGCACGCAGCCACTCCAGGCCATCGGCCTGCGGCAACGACGACAGGCGAAACGATTCGTCAAGATCACCCGAACCAAACAAGATGGCCGCCGGCGAGGCACCTACAGAATCATCCACACTGCGCACAATCACCTGGGCAAGGTCAGGATCATATTGGTAAAGCTGCTTGCCGTCGGACAAGGTAAGTTGTTGATAGGGTTGCTCTACCAGCCACTTGAACTTGCCCGGCCGCTTAAACGAAAACGTGCCTTGCTGCCCGCCCGCCCCGGGCTGGCCGGCTTCGGTCAGCATGGACTG
>JAJUIY010000146.1 GCA_029267415.1 Alcaligenaceae bacterium | reverse complement strand
CTGAGCCCGTATTCGTCACTGGCCCTGGCCGACCTGGATCGCCTGCGTCACGATGAAAACCTGGTGGTCTCCACCAAAGGTAACGAAGGCAACGCGGCCATGAACACGATCGAGTTCAATTTCCGCCGTAAAGAGTTGGCTGACCACCGCGTGCGCGAAGCCATTGTGCGTGCGCTGGATATTGAATTCTTCTGCGAAAACTTCTTGTACGGCTTTGGTAAACCGGCCACCGGTCCCATCCCGTCGTCGTCCACGGCCTTTTATCCCGAAGACACGCCCACTTATCCGTTTGATCGCGAGCGTGCCGAAGAGCTGCTGGACGAGGCCGGCTATACCCGCCCGTCACGCCGTGGCAGCCGCTTCTCGCTGCGCTTGGTGCCCGCCCCGTGGGGTGAAGACATCGCGCTTTGGGCCACGTTTATTCAGCAGTCGCTGCAAGAAATCGGCATCAATGTCGAAATTGTGCGCTATGACGCGGCGGGCTTCCTGAGCAACGTCTACAACGAATGGAACTTTGACCTGGCCACCGGTTGGCACCAGTACCGCGGGGACCCGGCCGTGTCGACCACCGTTTGGTATCGCTCGGGCAGCCCCAAAGGCGCGCCGTGGACCAACCAGTTTGGCTGGCAGTCCGACGAGGTCGACCAGCTGATTGACGCAGCCGCCTTTGAAGTAGACCCCGAAAAACGCCGTCAGCTGTACGCCGAATTTGCCACCTTGGTCAATAAAGAGTTGCCCATCTGGATGGCTATTGAGCAGCAATTTATTTCGGTGACGCATAAGTCGCTGCAAAATGACCATAACAACCCCCGGTGGGCGTCCAGCCACTGGGCTGACTTGTGGATTGACGCGTAATGCAAATAGCAGGTCTGGCGCTCCGGCGCCTGTTGCTCAGCATCCCCACGTTGTTCATTATTCTGATTGGGCTGTTTTTGTTGCTGCAACTGGCGCCGGGCGACACCGTGGATGCCCTGGTAGCACAAATGGGGGGTGGCGACCCCGCCATGATCCAGCAAATGCGCGAGTTTTACGGGCTGGATTTGCCCGTGCACGTGCAGCTGGGTAATTACCTGTGGCATCTGCTTAGTTTTGACTTTGGCTATTCGGCCATTTATGCCAAGCCGGTACTCGAAGTCATCCTTGAGCGCCTGCCCGCCACGCTGCTGCTGATGATTTCGGCGTTGTCGTTCGCCTTCGCCGTGGGCATGGTGCTGGGCGTTATTGCCGCACGCCGCGTCAACAAATGGCCCGACACGCTAATTTCCACGCTGGGCCTTATTTTTTACGCCACGCCGTCGTTCTGGTTTGGGCTGATGAGCATTGTGGCCTTTGCCGTGAAACTGGCGTGGTTCCCGTCGGGGGGCTTTGGCACTATTGGTGCCAACCTGACGGGCTTTGCCTATGTGGCGGATGTGGCCAAATACCTCGTCTTGCCCACGCTGACGTTGGGCTTGGGCTTTCTGGCCATTTACTTGCGCATTATGCGGGCGTCGATGCTGGAAGTGCTGACGCTGGATTTCGTACGCACCGCGCGCGCCAAAGGCATGGGCGAGTACCGCGTGGTGCGCCGCCACGTATTGCGCAATGCCTTGTTGCCCATGGTGACGCTTATTGGCCTGCAGGCCGGTACCATGCTGGGCGGCTCGGTGGTGGTGGAAAGCGTGTTTGCCTTGCCGGGGCTGGGGCGCCTGGCGTACGAGTCTGTGGTGCAGCGCGACCTGAATACGCTGCTGGGTATTGTGTTTGTGTCGGCCATCTTGGTCATTATCATTAACTTTATAGTGGATATGGCGTACGCCAAACTGGATCCGCGCATTACGGCCGGAGGCGCGCAATGACGTTTTTGCGTGCGTATTTTCGTAACCCGGCGGCCGTTATCGGCCTGGTGCTGTTTGTGCTGGTGCTGCTGATGGCGGCGTCGGCCGACTTCTTTTTCCCGCGCGACCCGCTAAGCCTGGCAGGCCGGCCGCTTATTTGGCCGTTCGACAACCCCCGTTACTGGCTGGGCACCGATTCATCCGGCCGTGATATTGCCGCCCAAATTTTTCATGGTGCGCGCATTTCACTGCTGATTGGGGTGGTAGCCACGCTGGTGGCCATTGCCCTGGGCATTCTGATTGGTGCCCTGGCCGGTTTTTATGGCGGCCTGGTTGATGACATCCTGATGCGCATTACCGAGGCCTTCCAGACCGTACCCAGCTTTTTGCTGCTGCTGGTGCTGGTGGCCGTGTTCGGATCAAACTTGATGACGGTAATGCTGGCCATTGGGTTGGTGTCGTGGCCGGCGCCCGCACGGTTGACGCGGGCCGAGTTTTTGTCGCTACGTAATCGCGACTTTGTGCTGGGTTGCCGCACGTTGGGGCTTAGCGACCGGCACATTATTTTCCGCGAGATTTTGCCAAACGCGATGCCACCGTTGATTGTTTATGCCAGCGTGGTGATGGCTCTGGCGATTCTGATGGAAAGCGCGCTGGCCTTCTTGAACTTGTCTGATCCCAACGTGGCTTCGTGGGGCAACCTGATTGGGGCAGGGCGTGGCGTGCTGCGTACCCAGTGGTATGTATCGGCTATTCCCGGGGTGGCCATTCTGCTGACCGTGCTGGCGGTTTCGCTGGTGGGGCAGGGCCTGAATGACGCACTTAACCCAAGGCTGAAATCACGATGAGCAATAACAATCAGCCCATATTAAGCTTGGACGCCTTAAGTATCCGGCTGCCCCGCAATGCCGACCGCGACTACGCTATCCAGAACATTAACCTTGATCTGTATCGCAACCAGATCTTGTGCCTTGTTGGCGAATCTGGCTCAGGGAAGTCGATTGCGTCCAACGCCATCATGCGCCTGTTGCCCCCGGGCGTCAACGTTGAGTCGGGCCGCATATTATTTGAAGGGCAAGATTTACTGTCGCTGAACGAGGCGGCAATGCGGCAGGTGCGGGGGGCGCAAATTGCCATGGTGTTCCAAGAGCCCATGACGGCGCTTAACCCGCTACACACCATTGGCGAGCAAATTTTTGAAATGTTCCGCTTGCATACCTCGTTAAGCAAGCGCGAAATCAATCGCAAGGTGCTGGACCTGCTGGACGAGGTGCGGTTGCCAGACCCCGCCGCTGCCGCGCGGGCGTACCCACACGAGCTGTCAGGCGGGCAGCGCCAGCGTGCCATGATCGCCATGGCATTGGCACTGGAACCCAAGGTGCTGATTGCCGACGAGCCCACCACTGCGCTCGACGTGACCACGCAAGCGCAAATTTTGAAGCTGATCCGCGATTTACAGCGCCGCAAAGGCACGGCCGTGCTGTTTATTACGCACGACTTCGGCGTGGTGGCAGAGATTGCTGATCGGGTGGCCGTAATGCAGCAAGGCGAGCTGGTTGAGCTTGGCCCGGCCGAAGAAGTGCTGAACCGCCCGCAGCACGAATATACGCAAAAGTTGATTGCCGCGGTGCCGCCACTGACACCGCCTGAACCGGCACCCATTGGTGACGAGCCAGCACTGGTTATCAGCGAAGTGTCGAAAACGTATCGGCAAGGAGGCTTGTTGTCGCGTCGTCGGCGGGTAACGCACGCCTTGGATCAGGTGTCGCTAACCTTGCCCAAAGGCGCCACATTGGGTGTAGTGGGCGAATCGGGATCCGGCAAGTCTACCCTGGCGCGCTGTATTGTCCGTTTGTTGACGCCGGATGCAGGGCATATACGCTTGGGCGATATTGACCTGGCCACCATGTCCAAGCGCCAATGGCGCTCAGAGGCCAGGCGCGTACAAATGGTTTTTCAGGACCCGTTTGGTTCCCTTAATCCGCGGCGCCGCGTGGGTGACTTGATTGCCCAGGGTCCCATTGCACACGGCGTACCCCGCAAAGAGGCCTTGGAGCGCGCCCGAAAGCTGCTTGAGTTGGTTGATTTGGATCCGGGCGGCATGGATCGCTACCCCCACGAGTTTTCCGGAGGGCAGCGCCAGCGTATTGGCCTGGCCCGCGCCTTGGCGCTGCAGCCAGAGATTCTGGTGGCCGACGAGCCCGTCTCCGCCCTGGACGTGTCGGTGCAGGCGCAAGTGCTGACTTTGCTGCGCGACCTGAAAGACCGCTTGGGCTTGTCCATGATTTTCGTCACGCATGACCTGCGTGTGGCGGCCCAGGTGTGCGATGTGGTGGCCGTGATGCAATCCGGACAGGTGGTTGAATACGGTCTGGCGGCCGACGTGTTTACGCGCCCGCAACACCCCTATACGCAACAGTTGTTAACGGCTATTCCCGGGCGGGAGTGGTCAGGTTATACCGGCCCGATCGACGATAAGGTGTTTGAGGCCGAGGCGCCCGTGGCTGATGCGGGTGACGACGCATAGAATCAGGACCGTGCGCATTTGGACGAGTGAGGAACGAAGATGGACAACACAATTTCCAGGGATCAAGAGAAGCGTGCCGCCCATCCGGCGGGCTTGTCGATGCTTGAAAAACGCCGCATCGAGGCTGAAATTCTGAAGCATGTTTACGATACCTTGGTGGCCAGCCACGGAGCCCAGGTGGCCCAGGACACCATCGCCAAAGCGGTGCGTCAGTCGTCCATCGAGCAGGCGCAACGCTTTGCCGCGCAAACAGACGGGCCGACATCGTTGCAAAGCTTTGTCGAACTGAGTGCCTTATGGCAAGCCGAAGACGCCCTGAAAATTGAAGTGCGCGAGCAAACGGATGCCACCTACGCTTTTGACGTCGTACGCTGCCGCTACGCCGAGATGTACAAAGAAATGGGGCTGGGCGACATTGGCCATTTGCTGTCGTGCCAGCGTGACGGCACCTTTTGCGAGGGCTACGACCCGCGTCTGAAGTTTTCTCGTACCCAAACCATTATGCAGGGGGCCAGCCACTGCAACTTCCGCTATACCTACGAACAAGAGGAATAACAGTGAGTCAACCAGCCAGTGCGGCGCTTGTGGCCGCGTGCTTCAACCCCACATACGCCAGCGCACGCGCCGCTTTTTTACAGGCCGCTGACCGTGCCCAGGCACGTACCGACGTCCTGATCAACGACCGGGCCAAGGCTCCCAATGGCAGTACGCTGACCACAGATGTGGCGACGCTGGGGCCCGACACCGCCGATAGCGCCCTGGTGATTGTTAGCGGCACGCACGGGCCCGAGGGCTTTGTGGGTTCGGCCGCACAAATTGCCTTGCTGGACGCCATTGCGCGCGATATGCCCGAGCTTCCCGTTCGGATTGTGCTGATTCACGCCATCAATCCGTGGGGTTTTGCGCACATCAGCCGCACAACCGAAAATAACGTTGACCTGAATCGCAACTTTATTGACTGGACCAATCCGCCGCCGGAAAACCCCTTGTATGCCGAGCTGCACCCCTTGCTGACGCCACAAGAGTGGACAGACGACGTGCTGGCGCAGGCCGACGCGGCCCGTGACGCCTGGGTGGAACAACACGGTCTGGATGTGTTTGTTGATGTGACGGCGCGCGGTCAGTACTCGCACCCGCAAGGCTTGCACTACGGCGGGGCAGGGCGCGAGTGGTCCAACGAAGCGCTGGAAACCATCGTGGCCCGGCATTTGCGCGGCGTGAAGCGGATTGCCTTTATCGACTGGCATACCGGCCTGGGTGAACGCGGCGAGCCCTTCTTTCTGTGCTTTAACCAACCCGGCGATGCGGGCTGGCAACGCGCCTGCGACTGGTGGGGCAAAGAAAACATCGAGACCAAAGGCGGCTTTGACGGCGCGCAGCGTCCCAACTATTCCGGCCTGGTGTTTCACGGCGTGCAGAAGTTTGCCGCGCCGGCGGACGTCACCGGTGCGGTCATCGAGTTTGGCACGAAAGAGCGCCGGATCATGCGTCGCGCCTTGCAGATTGACCAATACCTGAAGTTTGGTGGCCCCGTATCTGACGGGCAGCGAGCCGCCATGCGCGAAGAATTGCTGGATGCCTTTGCGCCCCTGTCGCTGGAGTGGAAGCGTAGCGTCCTGGGCCACGCCATCCGCATCCAGAACCAGGCGCTAAACGGCCTGCAGGGCTGGAAATAGTGGTCCCGGTCTGACGCCCGGTCAGACGGTCACTCGAGCGGCAGGATGTAAACGTGGCGTAGCGCCGGTACCATTGGTTGTTCGCGTAAGCGCTTCACCCCTGGCGGGTTGGAGCGCTTTTTTT
>JAJUIY010000191.1 GCA_029267415.1 Alcaligenaceae bacterium | reverse complement strand
TGTGTCGGCCTTTACGCTTGAAGAGTTGAAGATTATTGCTGACGAGACACGTCGACTGGGCAAGCTGAGCAGTATTCACGCGCGTTCTCGCGTGTCGTCACGCGATGCGGCACTGGCGGGCTTCGACAACCTCTTTCATGCGTCGTATATCGATGACGAGGGCATTGAGGCCTGCGTTAAAAACGGTGTGGTCATTACGCCAACGTTGACCTTGCTGGTAAACCTGGTGGAAGCAAATCAGGCTTTAGCCGGCGCTTCAGGCGCGGACGCGTTCAAACGCGAAATCGAGGCGGCCAGCATCAACTTGCGCAAGGCCTATGACGCGGGAGTTCCGCTGATTGCGGGCAGCGAATCCGGCTGGTCGCCCGTGCCGTATGGCCATTGGCATGCCCGGGAAATGCAGATTTTTGTGGATTTGATGGGCTTGACGCCGTTGCAGGCCATCCACGCCAATACGTTGGCTGTAACCCGCCTGTTGGCGCCCCAATGGCGCGACAAGGTGGGCAAACTGGAAAAAGGCCGATACGCCGATATCCTGGTTGTACCCGGCGATCCCACGCAAGACATCACCTTGTTACAGCGGCCCAGCCAATTTGACTACATCTTCCAGGGCGGTCAACCGATTGATCGCACCCCTGCGAAACCGCGCAAACGCATGTGGTACGAGCGCACCAAGATATTTCTCAGCGGGCTGTATCTCTACAATGAAGAGACAGGCGCCGGGGATTTCATCCGAGAATAGTTCAACGAAACTGTGGAGGCGACATGAGACAACCAGTACAACAGAAATCCTTGAAAGGGTTATTTGGCAGTGTGTTGGCGGCCGCGGTGTTGGCCGTGGGCGCACAGCCGGCCGTCGGCGCCGATGTAGATCGCTTCAATGGCATGCTCGAGCCTATCAAGGCCGAAAAGCCATTCACGATGGGCGTCACCTTGGTGCATTTGCAAGATGACTTCTGGAAAGGCATTGCATACGGCATTTTGGATGAGGCCAAGCTTTCAGGCGTAGAAGTCACTCAAGTGGCTGTGGCGGGGGCGTATGGCAATGTGCGTGAGCAGTTTGCGCAGCTGGATGCCATGCGTACCCGGGGTGTTGATTTTGCTGTAGTTGGACCCGCCAGTTTTGACGGGTACGACTCGGTGTTTCGTCAATTGCGTGAAGCGGGCACCAACGTGCTGGCGGCCGGCATCCCGGTAAACAGTGCCAACGTTACGTTTGGTGTGGGGCAAGATGAAGCGGCTATCGGCGCTGGCCTGGCCAAAGTGGTTTGCGAGATGAACCCGGATGCCACGGTGGCCCCCATTGCAGGGCCAGCCGGTGCCGAATGGGCGCGGCTGCGTTACGAAGCCTTCAAGGCCCAGGCCGAGACCTGCAACGGTATGACAGTACAGCCGGCCACCTATGGTGGTGCGCTGGACTTGGCCTATGGCATGTCGCAGGCGTCGGACTTGCTGCTGCGTAGCGACGATGTGGACGTTATTTACACGCCGGTTATACCTCTGGGTATGGGGGCCGCGCAGGCGGTGCGTCAACAGGGCAAAGATACCAAAGTCGTGTCCAGTGCCATCGTACGCGAAGCCATTCCGATGATTAAAGACGGCCGCTTGGCCGCGGTGGCGTCCGAGCCCGGCATCCTGATTGGTCGTCTGATTGTGCAATATGCCATCCGTGAACATGAGGGCAAAGAATTGCCGCACATGGTCAAGGACGATTCGCTGCCATACCCCAACGCCATCGTGCCGTCACCGGTGATTACCCCGGAAAACGTCGACACGTATCCGTTCGAGGTTTATGACTTGCCGCCTCAGGGTTGGAGCATTACGTCGGCACAATAAAAATACCGGCCAGGCGCGCAAATTGTGGAGGAGACATGGGAATGCAGACGCAACAAGGGCTGACGCCGGCACACGCGTCGGCTCGCAGTATGGCTGTACCGGCGGTGGGTCAACCGCTGCTGGCGCTGGAGCACATCACCAAGCATTTTGGCGCCACTGTCGCGCTGGATGATGTGTCGCTCGAGTTCTTTCCGGGCGAGATCCACTGTGTGCTGGGGGAAAACGGCGCGGGTAAATCCACCATCGGCAAGGTGATGGCCGGCATTCATGCCCCTGACGCAGGGGTTGTGCGGGTGCGGGGCGAGCCCGTCCGGTTTGCCGATGTGAACGCGTCGCGGGCCTGTGGCTTGGCCATGGTGTATCAGGAGCTCTCGTTGGCCCCGGACCTGTCGGTCCGGGCCAACTTGAAACTCGGCAGTCGTCACAAGGGCCAGCCTTTTTCCTTGCTGAAGCATCGCGAGGAAATGGCCGAGACCCGTGCTGTGCTGGAGCGGCTGGGTTGCCGTGTTGACCTTGAAGAGCCCGTTCGTAACCTGCCGGTGGCCACGCAGCAGATGGTGGAGATCGCCAAAGCGCTGTTGCAGGAGCCCGCACTGATTATTTTGGACGAACCCACGGCCATGCTGGGTGCTGCCGAGAAACAGGCGCTGTTTGACGTGCTGCGTGGACTGCGCAATGACGGAAAGGCGTTGGTGCTGATCACCCATCACATTGATGACGTGATGGCGCTGGCCGATCGCGTTACGGTGATGCGCAATGGTCAGTGTGTGGATTCGTTTCCAATGGACGGCAGCTTTGATGGCGAAACAGTGCTTGAGCGCCTTACCGGAAAGCGACAGATACTGTCAGAGTCACGTCCCGCGCCGGCGTCGCGCGAAGATACGGTGCTACGCATCGAGAACGCGCCGTGGCGAGATGGTTCACGCGGTACGGTGCGCGTGCGGCGTGGCGAGATTGTGGGGCTGTACGGCGTGGCAGGCTGTGGCGCCGAGGGTCTGATTCGCAGCCTTGTGGGGTTGTGGCGCGAGCAAGGCGCCCGGTTCTTATTGAATGGCCAGCCTTATGTGCCCAGCAGCCCTGCCGCCTCCCTCATGGCGGGTGTGTCATATCTTCCCGCCGGGCGCGCGCAAAACGGCATCTTTCCGTCCCTGAGCATACGCGAAAACCTGTCGCTCACCATGGTGTCGCGCTTTGGCACCCTGGGGGTGGTGTCGCAACGCGCCGAGTGCGAAGATGCCCGCGAGCGCCTGGGCCGGTTTTCCGTCAAATACCACGATATCGAGGACGGCATTGAAAGCCTTAGCGGTGGCAACCAGCAAAAGGTGTTGATGGCACGCGCAATGGCGCGAGCCACCCATATGCTGATCCTGGAAGAGCCGACGGCCGGTATCGACATCAATGCCAAATTAAGTATTCATGAGCACATTCGTGCATTGGCGGCGCAAGGGGTGGGCGTGCTGATATTGTCCAGCGATTTGCTGGAAACAGTGCAGCTGTGTCAGTCGGTGTATACGTTTTACGGCAATGAAATCGTACGTTGCTATGAACAGCCGAGCATGGCCGACCAGCCTGCCATTGTTGCCGATGTGCTGGGGCAGTCTGCTACCCACTGAACAGACAAACGGAGAAACCATTATGTCGGGGACCGGATTGGTCATGTCAAAAAATACGGAAATGGGAACACGGCGGGGAGGCCTTAAGCGATTTGGTACGCAAAACATGCTGCCGTTGTTCATTATTGCGATGGCCGTGGTGGCAACCGCTATCGAGCCGAAGTTTGCCACGGTCGATAACCTGCTTAACCTGGCGCGGCAAATTATGCCGTTGCTGATATTGGCGACGGGGCAAGCCTTTGCCATTATCAGCGGCGGGCTCGACTTGTCGCTGGCGGCCGTCATGTCGTTGGCCGGCGTGGTGGGTGTGCTGGCCATGGCCGATTACGGGCCGTTTGTCGGAATCGCCGTCATGCTGCTGGTGGGTGTGGGCATGGGCTTGGTGTCGGGAAGCATCATCGCGTACTTTCAGGTAAGCCCCTTGGTGGTGACGCTGGGCGTTTTGTCAGTGGCGCAGGCGCTGGCGCTGATTCTGTCCGGGGGTGTGCCCATCTACAGCATTCATAGTGGCTACGCCGACTTTGTCGGGTTTGGTGCGTTGCTGGGCGTCCCGGTTACGGTGTGGTTGGGCTCCGGTTGCGCAATCGTGGGCGCTTTTGTGCTGCGCCATACTGTGTTTGGGCGTCATGTGTATGCCATTGGCTCCAGTGCGTCGGCCGCGCTGAAGTCGGGGGTCAACGTGCGCCTTACCACCATAATGGTTTATGGCGTGTGCGGAGCCTGTGCGGCATTGGGGGCGGTGGTGCTCACGGCATGGGTTGGCTCGGCACAACCGGTGGCCGCGCCCAATCTTACGCTTGAGTCACTGGCTGCGGTGGTGCTGGGGG
>JAJUIY010000278.1 GCA_029267415.1 Alcaligenaceae bacterium | reverse complement strand
CAGCCCGTCAATGGTGCCTTGCTGCGCGGCGGTGAATACCTCGCTCCATGCCATGGGTACCGGGTTGGCGCCCAGTGCGCTGAAGCTATCCAGGAAAATGTCGCTGGGCTGCACACGCAATTTGATGCCTTTCAGGTCTTCCGGCGTATTAATTGGCCTAGACATGGCGCCCTCCTCAGGTAGTATGGTGTGCTGACGTTGTTGTTGTGATGTTGCCAGCATATATCAATGTTGTGCAGCAACAGAATGCAGAAAAACCAAGGAAACCATTGATACCCAGACCTGAATGTCCGGGTTGCATACCAATGTAATAGTCGTTGCCCAGAACTACAATCGTTAATTTGTCTGGTATTGACACATCACATCAAAGAACCGCAGGAGACAACATGAACAACACCATCGCGCGGTACCAACATTTTATTGACGGCAGATTTGCCGACCCTGATTCGGGAAAATGGTTTGACAGCTATAACCCCTATAAAGGCGAGGTGTGGGCGCACATCGCCGAAGGTAACGCCGCCGATGTCGACCGGGCGGTGCGGGCAGCGCACGACGCATTCAGCCATGGCCCTTGGGCCGCGCTAACCGCCAGCCAACGTGGTGCCCTGCTACGCAAATTGGGGGCTTTGGTCGAGCGCGAGGCTGACCGCCTGGCCGAGGTTGAGGTGCGCGACAACGGCAAACTGCTTGCCGAAATGGCGGGTCAACTGAAGTATGTTCCCCAGTGGTTTTACTATTACGGCGGCCTGGCCGACAAAATCGAAGGTGCGGTGATCCCCATCGATAAGAAGGGCTATTTCAATTTCACCCGTCACGAACCGCTGGGTGTGGTGGCGGCCATCACGCCATGGAATTCGCCTTTAATGCTTACGGCGTGGAAAATTGCGCCTGCCCTGGCGGCCGGCTGCACGGTGGTCTTGAAACCGTCCGAGTTCACGTCGGCCTCGACGCTTGAGTTTGTGAAGCTGTTTGAAGAAGCCGGTTTTCCCCCGGGTGTCGTGAACGTGGTGACCGGCTTTGGAAAAGACGTGGGCGCTGCCTTGGTGGAACATCCGCTGGTGCGCAAGGTCACCTTTACGGGTTCTGACGCCACAGGGCGTCGCGTAAACGAGCAAGCCGCCCGGCATTTCAAACGCGTAAGCCTGGAGCTGGGCGGAAAATCACCCAACATTGTGTTTGACGACGCCAACCTTGAAGACGCCGTCAATGGCGCGATATCGGGCATATTTGCAGCTACGGGCCAAACATGTATTGCAGGTTCACGCCTTCTGCTGCACGAACGCATTCACGATGAATTTTTGGACAAGTTGTTGCAGGTGGCCAAAACAGCCCGCATGGGCGACCCGATGAACCTGGACACCCAGGTGGGCCCCGTCACCACACGCCCGCAATACGAAAAAGTGCTTAATTACATTGACATCGCGCGAAATGAAGGCGCCACCTTAATGCTGGGTGGCCAACCGGCTCAGCGCCCCGAATGCGGTAACGGCTGGTTTGTAGAGCCCACCATTTTTGCTGACGTCAATAACCGTATGCGCATCGCCCAAGAAGAAGTGTTCGGGCCAGTCTTGGCCGTAATCAAATTCAAAGACGAAGATGACGCGGTGGCCATTGCCAACGATTCGAACTTCGGTTTGGGGGCCGGCGTGTGGACGCGTGATATCGGCCAGGCCTTCCGTATGTCTGAGCGGATTCAGTCGGGGACGGTATGGGTAAATACTTACCGCGCCGTTAGCTATATGTCGCCGTTTGGCGGCTACAAGCATTCGGGGCTGGGCCGCGAAAACGGCATTGATGCCATCCGCGAATACGTGCAAACCAAAAGTGTGTGGATCAACACCGGTGCCGCTACCGCGAATCCGTTTGTGATGCGATAACGATAGCCGGCAGCGCTTGCTACGAAGGTCACCATACGAACGGCTCCCAAAACAAAGGTAGCCAGTGTTAATACCCAAAGGTCAGCTGAACAAGATATCGGCAAGCTGGTAGGCGGCGCGTCGCAAGTGCGGAACATGGTCGTGTAAATCTCGTAGCGACGCGCAGGCCGTTGGGGCGTGGCACGCCAGCGCGGCGCGCATGACGCCATCCTGATCACACACGGGCACCGCCACCGCCACCATTCCGGCCACAAATTCCTCGTCGTCAATACCCAGCTTTTGTGCGCGTGTGGTTCGTAAGGCGGTTTCAAGGCTTGGAAGCTCGGTGATGGTTTTT
>JAJUIY010000228.1 GCA_029267415.1 Alcaligenaceae bacterium | reverse complement strand
TTTCGTTCAATCAGGGTGTAGTCGCCCTCGGCGGTGGCATCGGATTGCGCCTGTGCAGGGGGCCAGTTCTGCGCGCATTTTTCGTAGCAGTTGCTTTGGCCGCTGCCGGTTTCATCCTTATCGTAGGTATATAGGGTCATGCCCGACTCATTGGTGAGCACGCCGTCTTCAACTTGTATGGGAACTTGGGCGTGCGCCGGGGTGGCTATAAGCATGGCCGACGCGATAACGGCGGCCGGAATCAAGGTGAGGTTCATGGCGGTATCCTTTTGTGGGTGCGGGTTTCAAGCGCGGGACCATCGGTAAAACAACTCCTTGCAAGGGCCCATGGTAGCGCGGCCCTTGCGTAAAAACGCGAAAGATTGTTACCAGCGGCTGTTCAACGTAAGTAGAACGCCGTGGTCTTTGTGCCCGCGTCCGTATTGCCCCGCCCACGCCACGCCCAGTTGTGAGCGTTTGCTTAGCTGCGCCTGCATGGCCAGCTGGTGTTGCCAGGCATTTCGGGTAATGCCAATGCCGCGCGCCTTAATTGGCCGCTGCAGCGGGTCGCCCTGAAAATACTGGGGTAGGGCTTTGTGGGTGTCGCCCTGCGCATGCCGCCACGCCAGCGTGCCACTAAGCGTCACATTCCCTAGCGGTAATGCCAGTTCTTGCTGCGCGTGCACGCCCATACTGCTATACACCGTACGGATGTGGTCGGTTGAACGCTGCAGCGCCAAGTGATGGCTTTGTTCCGCATGGCCACGTTGCTTGGTTTGTACCCACGCTACCCGTACCAAGGGCTCGATCCGCTGAGTTTGGTCGTGTGACGTCCAAAGGGGGTAGCGCGCCTCGGCAAATACTTGCTGGGTCCGGGCCCGGTAACGGCTGTGCAAGGTATCGGCAGGCAGGGGCATGCCGGCGGTGCGATGGCTTTGTACCCGGTGCCGGCTATGCGCGACGCCCAACACCAGTTGCGCGATGCCAGGCTGGCCCCATTGGGTATGGACGCCAATGTGCACCGTATTAAGGGTGGCACCGGCATCAAACGTATGTCCTGGCAGTGGGGTTTGGCCCCCTCTAACGCCGCCAGCCCCTCGCGTCCACGCGCGGGCGCCACGGCCGTCCGCATGGGTGCGCGACGCTCCGCCGTATACGCCAACCCGCCAGTGTGGAGTGATGTCATGGTTGGCACCCAGCAGCATGCCGCTAAGCTGCCGCTGTGCCCGGTGGCCGTTGGCGCTCTTGAAATCACCCGACGAATGCAGGGCGTGCACCCAAAACGGGTTTTGTTGCGGTGCATGCAAATACACGGCTTCGCGCACAAATCGGCTATCTTCTGACATTATATTTCGTAAAGTTGCGGCCCAGCCGGTCGAAAAGTTGTCGTTAATTGGCGACAGTTCACCTTGACGAAGCCGTAACTGCAGCCGAACTTGGTGGCTCTCGTAGTGCAAACTGGGCTCTAGCCAGGGGGCGGCCGAGTGCACGGACGTAAAGCGACCCTGAATGGCGTCGGTGTCACTTTTTACAATGACGCCGTTGGTATCGTGCGTCCACGCTTGCTGGTGGTTTTGCGGCAACACCAGCACATCGCCATTCAACTGAGGTACGCCCCGTGCCACGTCGATCTGGTCCACTTGTCCGTTGGGCCACGCGCGCAGTTGTAGCCGGCTGCCTGCATCAAAAGTAAGGCCATCGCTGACGGACAGTGTTTGCAGGGGCGCCAGTGTGCCGCCCGCGTGTACGTGCAATCGGCCGGCACGGCCCGAACCCGTCAGGGCAGCGCCATGGTGAACGGCAATATGCCCCGCAAAATGGCCCTGCAGCAGCACCGCACCTTCATCAATAGCCAAGCGGCTGTCCGGCCAAAGCGTCAGATTGTTCAGTGCCAGCGTTCCGGCCCCGGTTTTAACAAACGACGCGAAGCGCTGGATAGTGCCGGCCTGTGTGGCGACGCCGCTGTGAACATGCCAGCGTACGGCGGGGTCAAAAGGCGTACCCTGAAATTCCAGGGCGTTGGCAATGGTGATGCCGGGCGCGTAGCTAAGCGCCGTGCCGGGGTTGATGTGCAGGGTATTGCCGTCGCCTAAAGCGTGTTGGCGCGCGAGATGAAGGTGCCCACCTTGCAGCCACACGTCTTGCTTCATATTGTCGTTGTTGCCCCAAAGTTCCAGTCGACCGGCGCCCTGCTTGGTCAGTGCGACAGGGAAGGGGCCCGGCGTTGAAATATCGCCTCGCAACTTTACGGTGTGGTTTGCGGAAATATCCAGCGTCAATGGGCGCTTCAAGTCGATACGCGTATTGCTGTCCAACGATTCGATGGGGGTGATTGTGCCACCCTCATTCCATGCAGGTTCGGCACCGTGGGTCAAAAGGGGCGCCATAACCAAGGCGGGTAGCAGCGCCATCGGTAATATCATCACGTCCTTCCTCCTTTGCTGATACACGTTATTTCCTCCTTTGGATAAAAGTGTCTACGTAATATCAACAGTCACTATTGGCCAGATACCCGCGCACCGATACCTGTAGAATTAACGAGGTTGTTTTTTGTGGCGGCTTGGGGTAGCCCCGCATGTTGCAATGCCGCAAGTTAATAAGGATTCAGAACATGAGTGATATCCAGCGATATGACCTGAACGACCGCATGAGCCGTGTCGTCATCCATAACGGTGTCGTGTATTTATCCGGCATCACGCCGAAAGACGTGAGTGGCGATATTGCCGCCCAGACGCAAGATGTGCTGAACACGATTGATGGCTATTTGGAACAGGCCGGCACGAACAAATCGCGTTTGCTTACCGCCCAGATTTGGCTGGCCGATATCGAACGCGACTTCGGCGCCATGAACCAGGTGTGGGAAAAATGGGTTGACAAGGCCAATGTACCGACGCGCGCAACGTGTGAAGCCAGGCTTGCCACATCCGAAATTCTTGTTGAAATCATTGTGACCGCTGCCTTGTAATTGGCAGCACGGTAAAGCAGGGTGGGGCCCACTTAGGTTGATACAATCCGTGTCAACAAGGGCATGGCGGAAAGGGAATGGGCAAGGCAGACAACGTTGCGGTTTATATGTATCACCACGTCTGTGGTGAGGCAGGGTCGTTGGCGGTAACGGCCCAGAACTTTGAAAACCAGCTGCAAGGCTTGGCCAAG
>JAJUIY010000021.1 GCA_029267415.1 Alcaligenaceae bacterium | reverse complement strand
GCCACCACGTACATCGAAACCAAGCCAATGCAAACAGCACCGAGCGCAATCAACAGTGGCTGCCCAGGCGATAGGGACTGCGGCAATGCCACATGCCCACTAACCAAGGCGAGGCCCAGGGCCAGCAAATACCCAGTCCAGTTGGTCAGAACGCTTATTGCCCAAATGCGGAAAACGACACTTTGTCGCAGCCCCTGCTTCGCATACAAACGCATCCGCAACCCTACACCGCCCAGCGTGGAGCCAATACTCATGGTGAAGGCATAACTAATAAACCCTACCAGCACACTACGCCACCACGCGAGCGAATGCCCCGTGTACGCGCGCCCGAACAGGTCGAAAGCGCTGTACAAAGCGTAAGCCGCCACCGCAAACCCGGCGGCCTGAAACAGTACCGCTGCAGGCAATTCTCGCAGTGCACGGATCACCTCCAGCCAATCCACCTTGGCAACGGCAAAAGCCAACAGAGCCAACACCAGTACGGCAAAGGCGATCACCAACACGCGCTTCAACACCACCCGGTGCGCAGCCAACCGCTTCAACAGACGTGGCATGCGCCGCTTCATGCATCCCCCCTCGAACCGGGTGCGGCGTGTGATGCCACCGTTTTCAACGCCGCACGTTTACGCGGCAGGTAGCGGGCCCATGCCGGAAACCGTCGAAGGAAGTGAAACACCAGCGTACTGACCAACACGCGCTGAATCTTCCTTCGCGGTCGCGACGTCCGCCGGATCTGATTGCAATGTTCGTTGATCAGCAGTTCCAGGCGCGATTTCATGGAGATACCGAACGCGTGGTCGTATACCATCACATTTGCTTCCAGATTGAGCGCCAGACTGAACGGATCCAGATTGCTGGAGCCCACCGTCGACCACGTTTCGTCAATAACCGCGATCTTCGCGTGCAAGGGGCGCGTGCAGTATTCGTAAATCTCGACCCCGCCGGAAATCAGGTAGTCATACAACATGGTCGCCACAAAACGAGCGATGGGCATGTCGGGCTCACCCTGCAGGATCAAACGCACACGCACGCCCCGCTTGGCGGCATTACGCAGGTCACGCAAGAAACGGTAGCCCGGAAAGAAATAGGCATTGGCCAAAAGAATCTCGTGCTTGGCGGTCCGGATGGCCACCCGATAGTGCACCTCAATATCGTTGCTGTGTGTGTCGTTGTCGCGCACGACCAGCGCCACCGTGCCACCCGGTGCCGGCCCCGGAGACGGCCATTTCAAGATCCGTTCTCCGCGGGATGCGCTTTCCGACTCTAGCGCGTCGACCACATACTGCTTGATCTGCGCCACCGCCGGCCCCCGGATGGCAATGGCATAGTCCTGCTTCGCTCCATCGCCATATTCTGCCAGGTGGTCAAGGCTGTAGTTGATCCCTCCCACCAAGGCGACGTCATCGTCCACGACCACGATTTTGCGGTGCATGCGGTGGAACACATTGGTACGAAACCCCAGACGTCGAGGCTGAGGGTCGAAAATATGAAAACGAATTCCCACCGATGTCAGGCTTTCAACATACTCGTCGCTGATATCTGCGGTGCCGTAACCATCCACCGTCACATCAATTTCCACACCACGCCGGGCGGCGGCCACCAAGACATCCCGGAGCTCAAGCCCCACCTTGTCTTCAAAAATAATAAAGGTTTCCACAATGACCCGGGTGCGAGCGCCGCGTATTACCTCAAAGACGGCGGGAAAGAATTCTTCGCCATTCTCCAGCAGGTGCAGGTCATTGGCGGTAGTCAGTCCGGCGTTCATACGTCCAGGTCCACGGCAAGGGGGGCATGGTCAGACAAGACTTTCCAGATTTTTGGGTAATAAAACACCGGCCGGAAGTCCTTCACCCCACGGACATAAATACGGTCAAGTCGCAGTATTGGAAAACGTGCAGGAAACGTCCGTGCCACCCGCCCCACGCTATCGTCAAATACCTCCTTAAGCCCCGGCATGCGGCTCAACGCCTTCTGCGCCCGCAATCGCCAGTCATTAAAGTCACCGGCAATGATCAATGGTGCATCGCGGGGAACCTTGCGTTCCACCAGTCGGCACAGCTCCTTCACCTGCTCGCGCCGATGGGTCTCGCGCAGCCCCAGATGGACGCAAATCACATGCAGCTCGCGCCCCAGTTTGGGCGGACGCAATATGCAATGCAACAGGCCCCGGCGCTCGTGGCCGCCCAGCGACACATCCATGTTGTGATGAGAAATAATGGGAAATTTGGACAGCACCGCATTGCCGTGATGCCCATGGGGGTAAACCGCATTTCTGCCATAGGCGTAGTCACGCCAAATCGAGTCGGCAAGAAATTCGTATTGACTGGTGCGAGGCCACTTGCGTACGCGGCGGGCATGATGGGTATGAAACCCCAACACTTCCTGCAAGAACACGACGTCGGCGTGCGAGGCCCGAATGGCCTCACGCAGCTCGTGGAGCATGAAACGGCGCCCGAAATGCGTGAAGCCCTTATGGGTATTGACAGTCAGGACTTTCAGCGTGAGGGTTACGGCGCGTTTCGGCATAGGCATCGGCTAGAGGCAAGAACCGATGCCATAGCAAATGCCGTACCCGTTGTCGCTACCCTAACAACAGGTTGTCGTCGGCAATGGTTTCGCCGCGTGTCTTTTCGAACATGGCCAACAGGTCGGGCACATCCAGGCCTTCACGCTCGGTACCTGCCACATCAAGCACCACATCGCCCTGATGCAGCATGACTGTGCGCTCGCCGACATCCAGGGCCTGGCGCATGCTATGGGTAACCATCATGGTGGTCAGCTTGCTTTCTTCAACAATGCGGCGGGTCAGGTTAAGGACGAAATCGGCCGTGCGCGGGTCGAGCGCGGCGGTGTGTTCGTCAAGCAGAAGAATACGCGACGGCTGCAGCGTGGCCATCAGTAGGCTGACAGCCTGACGTTGCCCGCCGGACAACAGGCCAATGCGGTCGGTCAGTCGGTTTTCAAGGCCCAGTCCAAGCGTGGCCAGCTTTGCGCGAAACTCATCACGCATCGAACGCTTGACGGCGATGCCCAAGCCACGACGTGCACCCCGCCCTGCGGCCAGCGCCATGTTCTCTTCAATTGTCAGGTCTTCGCAGGTACCGGCCATGGGGTCTTGAAAAACACGCGCGACACGTTGCGCTCGATGCCATACCGGTTGCTGGGTAACGTCGACGCCGTCGATGTCGATGCGGCCGCTGTCAACTTGCATTTCGCCAGACACCACGTTTAGCAGCGTCGACTTGCCAGCCCCATTGGAGCCAATAACCGTCACGAACTGGCCGGTGGGGATATCGAGGGACAGCCCCCTTAAGGCGCGCGTTTCGATCGGCGTGCCGGGATTGAATGTGACGCGAATATCTTTAACGGAAAGCATAGGGTCAGCCTTTGCCGGGTTTGCCGCGCAGGCGCTGCTTCAGTAATGGCAAGACCAACGCCACCGTGACCAGCACCGCCGTCACAAGGTTAAGGTCTTGCGCCTTCAGGCCAATAAAGTCGGCGTTAAGGGCCAGCGCAATGAAGAAGCGGTAAAGCACGGCGCCGATAATGACCGCCAATGTGGTAACCAGCAAACGCCGCGACGGCATAATGCTTTCACCCACAATGACCGCCGCAAGGCCGATAACGATGGTGCCAATGCCCATGGAGATGTCGGCCCCACCCTGAGATTGTGCAAACAAGGCGCCTGCCAATGCGCACAAGGCGTTGGAAATGGCCATGCCAACAAGAATCATGGCGCCCGTCGCTACCCCTTGTGCCCGTGCCATCCGCGGGTTGGAGCCGGTGGCCCGAATGGCCAGTCCCATCTGGGTAGACATATACCAGTCGAGCAGCACTTTCACGACCACCACAACCACCAGCAAAATCAGCGGACGGGCAATATAGTCAACCAGAAAACCGGGCTGCAGCGACGTGAATACAGTGGGTTCCATAATAAGCGGCACATTGGGCCGCCCCATGATACGCAGGTTTATGGAATACAGCGCGATCATCATGAGGATGCTGGCCAGCAGATCCATGATTCTCAGCTTCACATTAAGCCAACCGGTAACCATACCTGCCAATGCACCGGCAAACGTCGCCACCACCGTGGCACTGAATGGATCCCAGCCGGCGCTGATCAGCGTGGCAGCCGTAGCGCCGCCCAGTGGAAAGCTACCATCAACGGTCAGGTCGGGAAAGCGCAGAATGCGAAACGAAATAAGCACGCCCAAAGCGACCAGGCCGAAAATAAGGCCGATCTCGAGCGCACCCCACATGGAGTAAATGGACATAGTCGAGCCGGAGTAAGCGCCACGAACGGCAGACGGGCTACTGGGGCGCAGCCCGCCTGCATCAGACGATGCCGCGTATTATTCGATTACTTTGGTTGCCGATTTTATCAGGGCTTCGTCAAGTTCGACGCCTTGTTGTTTGGCGGCCGTCACATTAACGAACAACTCGACGTTGTCACTGGTCTGAAAAGCAATATCGCCGGGTTTCTCGCCGTCAAGCAAGCGCACAACGATTTCACCGGTTTGCACGCCCAGGTCATAGTAGTTGATGCCCAGGGCAGCAATGGCACCGCGAACCACGCTGTCGGTATCGGACGCGATCAGTGGGATTTTGGCATCCATGCCCACTTTGACCAACGCCTCGTAGGCAGACACCACGTTGTTATCAGTGTTGGTGTAGATGGCGTCGACTTTGCCCACCAGGCTGCGTGCCGCTGCGCCCACATCCACGGTGCGGGCAGCAGTAGCTTCAACCAAGGTCATGTCGTACTGGGGAAGCAATTCGCGCAGACGCTCGACCACCACGACCGAGTTTGCCTCGCCAGGGTTGTACACCATACCCACCCGCTTGGCATCGGGCACTACCTGCTTGATCAGTTCGACCTGGCGCTCCAGCGACAAGGCATCGGACACCCCGGTTACGTTGGTGCCACTGGGCTCGGTACTGGGCACAAGCTGTGCGGCGACCGGGTCGGTCACGGCTGAAAAGACAACCGGAATCGAACTGGTAGCGGCAACCACGGCCTGGGCAGACGGCGTGGCAATGGCGACGATGACGTCAGGGTTGTCGCCGACAAACTTACGTGCAATTTGGGCGGCAATGGCCGTATTGCCCTGTGCGGTCTGAAACTGCCATTTAAGCCCTTTGTCTTCGGTGTGGCCGGCAGCATTCAGAGCCTCAAGCACGCCGTCTTTGACCGAGTCGAGCGCAGGATGTTCGACGATGGAAGTCACGGCAACCGATTGCGCTGCCACGGGTGCCTGGATCAGAGCACCGGTAAAGGCAATCGCGCCAACAAGGGCAAACTTTGTAGCGTGGCGAAATATCATCAGAAGCTCCTTGATTATTGTTAAATGCAAACTGGCCCTGTTCAGGTGGCCGTTAGTCTAGCGCGTCGATGCAAATTATGCTTCAAGGGATATCCCTGTCTGCCCGCTGCCAAGCGGGACAGACAACCGGCGGTCGAGCAACGAACGCGCCCACCGCACCGCCGGCAAACGGTAGTGCGCTGCCACGTGCTCGGCGCGCTCAAGCAACTGGCCCGAAGTTTGTTGCAGGGCATCAGGCGCAAACCCAAACACGATACGGTTACCGGCCGGTGTCTGGGGTAATTGAAGAAGGCGTTTGCCAAACGCCTGGCGCAAGTTATCGATGTTTTCGGGAAAACTCTGGTGGTTGCCAAACAGGTTTACCACCAGCACGCCGTTGCTGGTAAGCACACGACGGCAATCGGCATAGAACTGGGCCGAGCTACGCACCGGACCCTGGGCATCGGCATCGTACAAGTCAACCAACAAGGCCGAGCAACGTCCGATATTGGCGGGCTGGGCCACCCACTCGGCGGCATCGGCGTGAATAATGGTAGAACGCGGCGAGTCCGGTAACCGAAAATAGGCGCGGCAAATGGCAGTGACCTCGTCATTCCACTCCACGGTTTCGACCTGCGCCGGCGTGTGCGCAAGTGTGTACTTGAGCAACGCCCCGGCACCCAGCCCCAGAATTCCGACGGTGTCTGTTGGCTGCGGATCGGCAAACAACAGCCACGCCATCATTTGCTGGGTATAGTCGAGCACCAGCTGATTTGGTCGGGAAATCCGCATGGCACCTTGCACCCACTTGGTGCCAAAATGCAAATAGCGAATACCGTCAAACTCGGACAGCGTGGGCATGTCGTCCCGATACGGCATAAGGTCAGATCCGCTCGAAAATAGCTGCGATACCCTGCCCGCCACCAATACACATCGTGACCAAGGCGTACCGGCCTTGAATGCGTTGTAACTCGTGCAAGGCTTTAACCGTAATGATGGCCCCGGTAGCCCCAATGGGATGCCCAAGGCTGATGCCGCTACCGTTGGGGTTTACCTTTTCGGCGTCCATGCCAAGCTCTTTCGCCACGGCGCAGGCTTGCGCCGCGAAGGCCTCGTTGGCTTCGATCACGTCCATTTGGTCGATGGTTAGCCCCGCCTTCTCGAGTGCAATGCGCGACGCCGGCACGGGGCCGATGCCCATATAAAGGGGTTCGACCCCGGCGTGACCATAAGACACCAAGCGTGCCATAGGTGTAACGCCCGCCTCTTGCGCCGCCGATGCGGACATCAGCAAAACGGCACCGGCCCCATCATTGATGCCGGACGCGTTGCCTGCCGTAACGGTGCCACCTTCCTTGAACACAGGCCGCAAACCGCTGAAGTCGTCGGCGGTGGCGTCGGCACGGAAGTGCTCGTCCGTGTCAAAAACCGTTTCGCCCCGGCGAGACTTGATGGTGACGGGCACGATTTGATCGCGGAATCGCCCTTCTTCAATGGCACGTTGGGCACGCTGATGCGATGACAGCGCCAGCGAGTCTTGCTGTTCGCGGGTAATACCGTAGCGTTCGGCGACGTTTTCAGCCGTAATACCCATGTGAACTTTGTCGAAGGGGTCGGACAAGGCACCCACCATCATGTCGAGCATTTTGCTGTCGCCCATGCGCGAACCCCAACGTTGGCCCACGGCAATATAGGGAGCGCGGCTCATGCTTTCGGCGCCGGCACCAATGGCTACGCGCGTATCACCCAGTTTAATTGCCTGCGCCGCCGACAAAATGGCCTGCAGCCCAGAGCCACACAGGCGATTGACGTTGAAGGCTGGCACCGTATGCGGAATACCGGCATTGACCGACGCCACCCGCGACAAATACATATCGCGCGGCTCCGTATTGACCACATGCCCAAACACAACGTGCCCGATTTGCTCAGGCGCCACCGCCGTCTGCTGAAGCAGTGCCTTAAGCACCGTACTGCCCAGTTCGCAAGGGGCCACATCTTTAAGGCCTTTTCCAAAGCCACCAATTGCCGTGCGCAGCGCGCCGGCCACTACGACATCGCTCATTGTTGATCTCCCGATTCTGAACGCATGAACATGCGTAACCACACCATCATAACGCGTCTGGACACGGGCAGGCGCGCCTCGAAAACCTTGACAACAATGCGCGTTTTAACGAGCCGGAAATGCAAATAGCGGCAGGGTCTGACCACAACCCTGCCGCTATTTGCAGCCATACAGGCCAGGTCCGATCAGGACCTGTTGATGCCTGAAACCCGCACGGAATCAGTCTTGCTGTTCTTTGAGCGGTGCCGGTTTCTTGACGTCGCTGGTGTTTTTCTCGGCCTCGTCGCGGGCATCTTCGGGAGCGACCCAATTAAGGGGCTCAATCACGAAAGGCTGTTTTCTTCGTGTAGACCGTTTAGTTGCCATAAATGGTTCTCCCGTAATCTGCAAAATAAAAAACGGAGCAAGCAACTTGCCCCGGCCAACTCTTACAGTGTAACACAGCCGAAGAAAAAACCCAAATCTTTCAATGATTTAGCAATAAGCTTCTACGCTGACGGCCCCACTTTCCCGACCAATGTATACAAAAAAGCCGCACCGACTGGCGCCAGTTTGGAGAGCCCACCGAGATAAGCGTGCAGCCATCTGGCGTATGATCAATAGCGCCGCGGCCGGGAAGGCATGACGGGACGACCCGTAATGTGCCCAGCGCCCTGCTGCTGCTCGCCCTGACATGAAAACCAACGAATACCTTATGAAACTTGCCACTTGGAACATCAATTCTTTGAACGTACGCCTGCCTCAGGTGCTCGACTGGCTGGCCGAAAACCCGATGGATGCGCTTTGCCTTCAGGAACTTAAGCTGACGGATGAACGTTTCCCTATTGACGCTTTCCGGGACGCCGGCTACGAAGCGCATTGGGCGGGCCAGAAAACCTATAACGGCGTGGCCATCATCACGCCCATCGCCGGCACGGACGAGCAACGTAACATTCCCGGCTTTGACGACCCGCAACAACGTGTCATTGCTGTCACGCTTCCCAGCCCGGTAGGCGATATCCGTGTTGTGTGCGCCTACTGCCCCAACGGTCAGTCATTGGACAGCGACAAGTACGAATACAAGCTCAGCTGGTTTGCTGCGCTGCGCAATTGGCTGGAACAGGAGCGGCAGCGCTATCCCCTGATGGCCGTACTGGGCGACTACAACGTTGCACCACATGACGAAGATGTGCACGATCCGGCACGCTGGGAGGGCCAGGTGCTGGTATCCGAACCGGAACGTGCCGCGTTTCGCGCCCTGCTTGATCTTGGTCTGGTGGATTCGTTTCGCCAATTTGAGCAAGAAGAAAAAGCATTTACATGGTGGGACTACCGTCGCATGGCCTTCCGTCGCAACGCCGGTCTGCGCATTGACCACATTTTGCTGTCAACAGAACTGATGAAGTGGTGTACAGCATGTGTGATCGACAAAGCGCCACGTTACAACACGCAGCCCTCTGACCACACACCGGTGGTGGCAACCCTGGATTTCAGCGAGGCCAACCCCGGTTAAGCCCTGCCCCGGCACTCGTCGTACAATGTCGGGTCCGTTTGAAACTGCGCGCCCGTATCATGCAAACACACAGCCACATTGTTTCCGTCCTGAACCAGGGTCTGATGCTTGACGTCGCCCTGGGCGACCTGGATTTCACCGCCTATGTCGTGGTAAGCCAGCCAAACCTTGACGTGATTGCCGACATTATTCCCCAGGAAAACTACGATCGCCATGGCAATGTGCATGTCGCGGCCATTGCCACGGCGGACGAGGTCGGTGCGCAAATCAGCGATATCGCCTTCAATATGGATAACGGCGATGCCGCCGTATTCTTGTGTGAGGACGACAGCGCTTATCTGGCAACGCTGCACGAACTTGGCCAACCCGCCACAGGGCAGCCCAGCTAGGCGTCGTTACCGCGCACGCTCATCTCCGTTAAGCGTTCTTACCCCATCACCCTTTCGCCTTTCGCATTACACATGAACCCTTCCTCCGGCAGCATTATTATGGTTGTCGCCCCAAGCGGGGCAGGTAAATCCAGTCTGGTTAACGAGGTCTTGCGCCAAGACCCCAGCATTGTCTTGTCCATTTCGTGCACTACCCGGCCCCCGCGTCCAGGTGAAGAGCACGACAAGCACTACCGCTTCATCAGTGTGGATCAGTTCAATGCATTTCGTGACAACAACCAGCTGCTGGAATGGGCAGAGGTACACGGCAACTTTTATGGTACGCCCCGCGACCGGGTGGACGAAGCCCTGGCTGCCGGCCGTGATGTCATTCTTGAAATCGACTGGCAGGGTGCGCGTCAGGTACGCACCCATTTTCCGGACGCCATTGGCGTGTTCATTTTGCCTCCGTCCATCGAAGCGCTCGAGACGCGTCTTAACCAGCGCGGGCAAGATTCGCAAAGTGTTATAGCCCGTCGTCTGCTGGCTGCTGGCAGCGAAATTTCGCACGCACCAGAGTGCCAATATGTTATTATTAATCAAGAATTTAGCAAGGCTGCAACACAGCTTTCACAAATTATTGCTGCAGCGCGCCTGCGGTATATACCGCAATCGGTGCGCCATGCTGGATTGTTTTCGCAATTTGGCATCAAATAATAGGCACACCCCTAAAAAACACAGGTTATAAAACTATGGCCCGAATTACCGTCGAAGATTGCATTGAAAAAATCCCGAACCGCTTTGTCATGACGCTGGTTGCTGCCTATCGCGCACGCGAACTTGCCCAAGGGCACGAACCCCGCGTCGAAAGTCGCAACAAGCCGGCTGTTACGGCGCTGCGCGAAATCGCCGCCGGGGCTACCGGCCTCGAAATGCTGCGCAAGGTGCCCACCTGATTTCGCATCAACCATTTCCGGATACACCGTGGCCTTTTCCAGTCTTCGTGGAGCATCTTCAGGGTTAATTGCCGCCCTGAAAAAAGGTCCCCGGATACGTCGCCGCAAGGCAACCGGGGCGGTGGGCGCACGCCCACCCGCCAAGTCCGGAAAAGCCGCCGCACCCGTTGTGGCGTCGCTGGCCCCCTTGGTCGGCATAATCGAAACTTACCTCAGCACCAAAGAGGTCAACCGGGTAAAAGAAGCCTGGAAGTTTGCCGATCAGGCCCATCTTGGCCAGTTTCGTGCCAGTGGCGAGCCCTACATTTCGCACCCCATCGCCGTCACTGAAATCTGCGCAGGCTGGAAGCTTGACGCCGACGCGCTGTGCGCCGCACTGTTGCACGACGTTATCGAAGACCAAGACGTCAGCAAGCAAGAGCTCGCCGAAAAGTTCGGCAATGACGTCGCTGAAATCGTTGACGGCGTTTCCAAACTCGATCGGCTCGAATTCGCCACCAAAATGGAACAGCAGGCCGAAAGTTTCCGCAAGATGCTTCTGGCCATGGCGCGTGACGTCCGTGTCATCCTGATCAAGCTTGCCGACCGCCTGCACAACATGCGCACCTTGGGTGCCGTCGGTCCTGAAAAACGCCGGCGCATCGCCCGCGAAACCCTGGATATCTACACACCCATTGCCCACCGGCTGGGTTTAAACGCACTGTATCGCGAGCTCCAAGACCTCTGCTTCGAAGCCGTCTACCCCAATCGTTATCATGTACTGCAAAAAGCCCTGCTGGCGGCGCGGGGCAACCGACGCGAAGTACTGGGCAAAATTGCCGACGCCGTCCGTGTAGCCCTGCCGGCTGCCGGCATTGAAGCCGACGTCAGTGGCCGCGAAAAATCCCTGTTTGGCATTTATAAAAAAATGGTCGAGCAAAAAAAGTCGTTTTCCGACGTACTCGACATCTACGGGTTTCGCGTCATTGTTCACACCCTGCCCGAATGTTATCTGGCGCTTGGGACGGTTCATCAGCTGTATCGGCCGGTTCCCGGCAAGTTCAAAGACTACATCGCCATCCCCAAGCTGAATGGCTACCAATCGCTGCACACCACTGTGGTGGGGCCCTACGGCACACCGGTCGAATTTCAATTTCGCACCCGTGAAATGGATCACGTGGCCGAAGAAGGCGTCGCCTCCCACTGGCTGTATAAAGACGACGACGTCTCGCTGAACGATCTTCAGAAACAAACCCACCAGTGGCTGCAATCATTGCTTGATATCCAAAGCCAAACCGGCGACTCGGGCGAATTCCTCGAACACGTCAAGGTCGACCTCTTTCCCGACGCGGTGTATGTGTTTACACCCCAAGGAAAAATCTTGTCGTTGCCGCGCGGCGCCACACCCATCGACTTCGCCTACGCCATCCACACCGACATCGGCAACCAGGCCGTGGCCAGCCGGGTCAACGACGAATTCGTCCCCTTGCGTACCGAGCTTAAAAGTGGCGACTCCGTCGAAATCATTACCTCTGCAGCCTCACGACCTAGTGCCCAGTGGCTTAATTTTGTACGTACGGGCCGCGCTCGCTCTGAAATTCGTCACTACCTGCGCACCGTCAAATACGAAGAATCCGTGGCCTTTGGCCAGCGGCTTTTAGATCAGGCCTTCGACCAACTTGGCCTGACGCGCCCCTCCGCCGACGACCCTAACTGGGAAAAACTGGCGAAAAGCTCCGGAGCCGCTTCGCGTGACGAAATTCTGGCCGACATCGGCCTGGGCAAACGGCTGGCAGCGGTTGTTGCACGGCGATTCGCGCCCGAAAATGCCATCTTGGCCACCACCGCCGCAGCCGTTGACGAAATCACGGCCAACCGCAGCGCGCCTATCATGATCCACGGCAACGAGGGGCAAGCGGTTCAACTGGCACCGTGTTGCGGGCCGCTGCCTGGCGACGCCATTATTGGCGGTATCCGCGTGGGGCACGGCTTGGTGGTACACATGGCCGAATGTGCCACAGCCCAGCGTCAGCGTGTCCGCGAGCCCGAACGCTGGGTGCCCGTGATGTGGGCCGCCAATACGGCCCGCCACCTGTCCACCCGGCTAGATGTCATCATGCTGAACGAGCGCGGTGTGCTGGGCCGCTTGGCTGCCGAAATTGCAGCAGCCGACTCCAACATCGTGCACCTGACCATGGCCGACGAGGCCAGCAAAACAGGCATTGTGCACCTGACGGTTCAGGTGGATAGCCGCAACCACCTGGCCCAGGTTATCCGCGCAATTCGCCACATCCCTCAAATTCAAAAAATCGTACGCGTTAAAGGGTAAGCACCAAGCGCCCGTTGGGCGTATCGTTGCCGTTAACGCCCGGCTTGTACCGATTCCGCTGTCTGCATGGGTTGGCGCCCCACTTGGCCATCAACGCGCTGTCCAGCATGCAAATGCACAGTGCCCTCGCACCGGGCAGCCAGCTGCGCGTCGTGGGTTACCAAAACCAGCGTTGTCTGATGCTCGGCACGCAGTTGAAACATCAATTCAATTACTTTTTCACCATTGGCGCTGTCGAGGCTACCGGTGGGTTCGTCGGCAAATAAGATGTCGGGCTCAACCACGAACGCACGTGCCAGGGACACCCGCTGTTGCTCGCCCCCCGACAGCGTGCGTGGGTAGTGCCGCAGCCGCTGCCCAAGCCCCACACGCTCCAGAATAGCCTGCGCCGGCCCGCTGGCAGGCAATCCGGCCAGCTCTAGCGGCAACATCACATTTTCAAGCGCTGTCAGATTGGGCAATAGCTGAAACGACTGAAATACAAAACCAACATGCTTGGCACGCAGGGCGGCCCGCTGTTCTTCGTCCAATGCGAATAAATTGTGGCCCAACAGCTCGATGCGGCCGGAAGACGGCGTATCCAAACCTGCCATGAGACCCAGCAAGGTCGATTTGCCCGAACCCGAGCTGCCCGTGATAGCCATGCTTTCACCCGCCTTTACGCTCAGCGATATATCGTCGAGAATAACCAGCTCACCGCTGGAATCCCAAACCCGCTTGGACACATTTTGTACGTTGATTGAATCGAGTTTGCCCATGCCTGATCGCCGTCGCCTTATTGTTGCTGGTCTGTTAAGTCTGGTTTCTATAGCGCCCTGGCTGCCTGCCCATGCGAAACGGTCTTCCCGTGGCAACAACGCCCAAGCGGATGCCAACGCCGCCCATGGCACAACCCCTAAGCGTCGCAATACTGCGTCCGCCGGCGCCCGGATTCTGGTGGTGGGCGACTCGCTGTCCGCCGAATACGGCTTGCCCACGGGCTCGGGCTGGGTAGCACACATTGAGCACCGGCTGCAAAGCCAAGGCACACAATATCAGATACACAACAGTAGTATCAGTGGGGATACCACCAGTGGCGGGGTCAGTCGCTTGCCGGCCGAGCTTGATCGGGTGCAACCTGACATCGTCATTATCGAGCTTGGTAGCAATGATGCGCTTCGAGGACAGCCACTTGATATGGTGCGCAACAACCTGGCGGCCATGATCGAACAGGTACAACAGCACGGGGCGCGGGTATTGCTGCTCGGCATGCAAATCCCACCCAATTATGGCCGCCGCTATGCCGAGCAATTTGCCGCGCTGTTCCCACAGTTGGCCGCCAGCTACAACACGCCCCTGGTGCCGTTTTTACTGGATGGCTTTGCCACCAATCCGGAGATGTTTCTGGACGATGGCATTCACCCAAATGAAGCGGCCCAGACCGTGATTGCCGATACGGTCTGGAGCCAGCTTGCCCCCATGCTGGGGCTTGAACAGCCCGTGAATTAATTGTTGCTGTCAGGGGTGTTGATGGCCTCGGTGGCTTCCGGAAGGTACTCAACCCCCACTTGCGCGCGCATCGCCTGCAGTACGGCTTCCTCTTCGGCCTGCCCCCACATTTGGGCCAATTGATCAGGAAGCACACTTAACAAGGGTGAATCCGCCTCTTGAGTACCGGCGTCTTCCACCCGAACAATCACGTAGCCGCGCGCGGTTTCCACACCGGTGTACGCGGGCAATTCGTCGAGACTCATGGCCAGCGCCGCATCCAGAATGGATTTCTCGAGGCCTTGCGTGTCGATGCGGCTGATGGTAACGGGATCACCAAAGCGGTCAGCCAGTGCAGTGTCCTGATCGGCATCCCCGCCTTCCGCATCGATCGCGTCATCGGAAGTTGCGTCTGCAACGCCATCGCTGCCAGCGCCCGTGTCAGAATTTTCCTGAACTTGGCTATCACCACCATTGGTATCCGATGTGTTGGACGGCGTCAGCGACCCCGCAGCAGCCAGTTCAGACAACGCTTGCTGGCCCTCCTGTACCGCTTGCACATGCGCCCGCTCGGCGATCAATAGATCGCGAATACGCTCTGCGACTTGCTCAAGCGGCGGAATATGGGCGGGAATAACGTCCACCACGCTGACGGCAATCATGGTGTCGGGCGAGATCTCAATAACGCCGGAATTGTGGCGATCATTTAACACTTGCGGCGAAAACACGGCACGACGCACACGAATATCGTTAAGGATGGCGGCGTGCGGCGACAGGGCCGCGGCGTGTTCCCCCGCATCTTCAGGGTTCAAAAGGCCATCGCGTGTAATACCGGACGCCGACCCCAACGACATGCTTAGTGCCTGAGCCGCAGGCTCAAGGCTATCAGGGTGGTCGTAAACCAGGCTAGTCAGACGCGTGGCCATATCGGCAAAACGGTCCGCACCCATCTGGTGACGCACTTCTTGGGTCAGATCATCGCGTACTTCTTCAAGGGTTTGGACCTGTTCGGGCTCGACCTGGCTGGCGTAAAAAATGTGGTAGCTGCCCATGCCTTCGACCACATCCGAGACTTGCCCTTCAGTGAGCTGAAAAATTGCACGGTCGAGCATGGGAGGCCAGGTGCCCTGTGTCACCCATCCAAGCGACCCACCATTACGCGCCGAGCCGGCATCTTGCGAATGCTCGGTGGCAAGCTCGGCAAACGTGGAGGGATCAGCCTGTGCGCGGGTGGCTAGTTCATGTGCCTGCTGCAGGATTTGCTCACGCTGTTCCTGGCTGGCGTCAGACGGCACGTTCAGTTGAATATGGCTGATATTGACGCGGCCCTTGCGCGTGAAGCGCGCCTTGTTTTGCTCGTAATACGACTGCAAGTCGGCGTCGGTCAGTTCTGGCAGGTTGGCCATGGCCGCGTCCTCGTCAAGCAGCAGATACTGAATGCTGGCTTGTTCGGGCACTTCAAACTGTTCTTTGTTTTCGTTGTACCAGGCCTGCACGTCGCTATCATCTACGCTGACACGGTCATAGTATTGGTCGGCCCCGTAGGCATGCATGCGGATAGTTCGGGATTCGGTAAGAGCATTGCCAAGCTGATCAATAACCGGCTGGGGGATGCTGGCCGTGCGTGAAACCGGGCCCAGCACACGTCCAATGGCCAGCTCGAAGCGTTGCCCTTGTTCGAAATCGCGCGTAGTAAGCCCTACCGACGCCAGCACTTCGTTGTAGCGCTCGGCGGAAAAACGGCCGTCTTCCTGCAACTGCGGCATTGACGCAATGGATTGGCGTAACACAGCGTCCGAGACGCTGAAACGCTCGGCGGCGGCGGTACTGGTTACCAGGCGATAGTCGACCAGTGATTCGAGCAAGGCCGAACGCACGGCCGGGTTATCGAGTACGGCGGGGTCAAATCCCCCCGGTGACGACTCTTGCATTTGACGCAACTGATTGGCACGTGCACGCTCAAACTCTTGCAAGGTGACGGCCGTGTCACCCACCTTCACCAGGTCATGATCGCCGGATACATACGTGTTGTATCCGCTGACACCAATGAGCGCGAAAGACGGCACGATCAGCACCAGCAAGACAAACTGCATCAAGCGTTGATGCGAGCGAATAAAATCGAACATGGAATCACCCACTGCTGTATGGGCCCGCCCATACAATGGTTACATCAAAAAGCGATGAACGTCGCCACCTTCCATATTACTGTAATGGTGCGGCGTTAAAGTGCAGCAGTTTACCACCACCACACCGGCGTTTCTTACAATTCCTATAAAACCTGCATGAAGAAAGTAACAAACAACTGGCATTGGCCCGCGCTGATTGCCCACCGGGGCGCGGGCACTCTGGCTCCTGAAAACACTCTGGCGGCCCTGCGTGCGGGGCACGACGCCGGCTACCGAATGGTGGAATTCGATGTCCGGTTAACCCGCGACGCCGTGCCGGTGCTATTTCATGACGACACGCTGCAACGCACCTCGAACGGTACGGGCAACGTGGACGACTGCACTCTGGAGCAATTGCAGGCACTCGATTTTGGCGCCTGGCATTCACCCCTCTTCGCCGGCGAAGGCATTCCGACCCTGGAAGCCGTGGCTGCCTATACACAGGCTAACCAAATTCACTGCAATATTGAAATCAAGTCGTCGTCGGCGCGGCAATATGAATCGGGACGTGTTATAGCGCACGCAGTAAGCGAACTATGGAATGGCGTGGCCACGCCGCCATTGGTATCCTCGTTTTCGCGCACTGTACTTGAGGCTGTCCGGGACACCACACCCGAACTACCGCGTGCCTTGCTGCTGGATACGCCGCTGCCCACGGGCTGGAAACATCGGCTGGACGAGCTGGGCTGTATGGGCATAAACCTGAACGATCGTCATATAAGCCACGCGGTAGTCGACGAAATACTTGCAGCGGGCCACACTCTGGTTGCATGGACGGTCAATAGCCCGGTGCGTGCGCGAACGTTATTGGATTGGGGCTGCCACGCTGTTGTGACCGACGCCATCGACCAAATCAACCCGGCCGATACAGCAGGTCAGGCGAAACGCTCACCTTCCCCTAGATAACGCCACTTGCCGGGTGGAAGGTCGCCCAAGACGATACGCCCCATACGAACACGTTTCAGACCCACCACTTTCAGCCCCACGCGTTCGCACATGCGCCGTATCTGGCGCTTGCGGCCTTCCTGAATAATGAAACGCAGCTGGTCTTCATTTTGCCAATCCACGTGGGCCGGCTTCAGCGGCTTGCCATCCAGCGATAACCCATGGTTTAGCAAGGCCAGGCCCTGGGGTATCAACTTTCCAGTAACCCGCACCAGATACTCTTTTTCGATGTCGGAATGGGCGTCAATCAGCTGGCGCGCAATGCGGCCGTCTTGCGTCAGCACCAACAGCCCCTGAGAATCAATATCGAGCCGGCCCGCCGCCGCCAGGCCCCGCAGGTGACCGGGTTGAAAACGACGCGCGGAACGCTCGGGTCGATATTGGTTCTCGGGCGTAATTAATCGCGTGGCGGGCTTATACCCTTTTTCTGGTTGCCCCGACACAAACCCGACCGGCTTGTTCAGAATAATAGTGACGCGCTCGGTTTGACGTTGGCGCGCCTGCTTATGCAAGGTGATTTTCTGATTTGGCCACGCTTTGCTTCCCAGCTCTGACACCACGACACCATCCACCCGCACCCACCCGCGTTCAATGAAGGCATCGGCTTCGCGGCGAGAACACATGCCGCGCTGCGCCATCAACTTTGAGATCCGGACTTTTTCCATAACATTCCTAAAGGTGTCTGTACAATAATTTGTTGAACTGGTTTGCTTATAACGAATTCGAATACAAGAAACAGCATGAACACAGCCCCAATCAATGCCTCGACCAATTCCCGGCGTAATACGTATGTGCTTTCAGCCATGCAAGCATTGGGGGGCACCAACCCGGCCATCGTCATCGCCGTAGGCGGCCTGGCCGGCCAACAACTGGCCAGCCGGCCCGAACTGTCCACGGTGCCCATCAGCCTGTTCCATTTAGGGCTGGCTCTGGGTACCATCCCTGCCGCCATGATCATGCGTCGGCATGGCCGGCGCACGGGCTATGTGGGGGGCACCCTGCTAGGGGCGCTGGGTGGCTTGATTGCCGCCCTGGGCATTTACAGTAACCAATTTGCCGTTTTTTGCCTGGGCACCATTCTGGCCGGTTTGTACGCTTCATATGTGCAAAGCTACCGTTTTGCCGCGGCCGACAGCGCCGACGACGCCTTTCGCCCTAAAGCGATCTCGTGGGTGATGGCCGGTGGCCTGGTGGCCGCCTTCATTGCCACGCAAGCCGTCATTCTAACGCGAGACATTGGCATTACGGCGCCCTACGCCGCCACTTTTCTAGCCTTGGCGGGGCTGTCATTACTTGCGGTCCCCCTAGCCATGACGCTACGCATCCGCCATGTGCGCCCTGCAACCAACCAGCTTCAGGCGGGACGCCCGCTGCGTCAGATTGCGCGCTCGCCCTACTTTGTCATTGCTGTGCTCACCGGTGTGGTGTCGTACGGCCTCATGACACTCATCATGACGGCCACGCCCTTGGCCATGCATAGCTGCGGGCATAGTTTGCGTGATTCAACACTAGGCATCCAATGGCACATTCTGGCCATGTACGGCCCCAGCTTCTTTACAGGCGATTTGATCAAACGCTTTGGAAAAATCACCATTTCGCTGATCGGCATCATCATGATCGCCGTCGCCAGTGCCATTGCTTTGCACGGCATCAGCATTGCCCATTTCTGGTTTGCCCTGATCATGCTGGGCGTAGGCTGGAACTTTGGCTTTATTGGCGCCACCACCATGGTGACCGACTGCTACCGCCCTGAAGAGAAAAACCGCGTGCAGGCGGTTAACGACTTCCTCATTTTTGGCAGCGTGGCCGTCGCGTCATTTTCGTCAGGGCATTTGCTGGCAGCCGAGGGCTGGGAAACGCTGAACTTATTGGTGTTTCCGGCAACCGGCATCATTGCACTGGCCCTGGTATGGCTGGCACTGCAGCAGCGTCGACTGGCGGTGCGCCACGCTAATTAAGTAAGCTGCCACCTACTGTGCCGCACCAGCCCGCACCCAATACGCCGCACACCGGGGCAGCCTGTGCCACCCTGCTGCCAATTACTGCCACTGAAGGCCGCTTTAGAGCGCGTCGATGCCGCTTTCGCCCGTGCGAATACGAATGGCCTGCTCTACGTTTTGCACAAATATCTTGCCGTCGCCAATTTTGCCGGTAAATGCCGACTTGATGATCAGATCGATGAGGTCGTCGACCATGGCCGCCGGCACCACAAGATCAATGCGAATTTTCGGCAGAAAGTCGACCACGTACTCGGCGCCGCGGTACAGCTCGGTATGCCCTTTTTGACGCCCAAAACCTTTGACTTCGGTAATGGTCATGCCGCTGACACCAATTTCTGACAGCGCCTCGCGAACCTCGTCCAGCTTGAACGGCTTAATAATGGCCGTAATCAGTTTCATGCGTGTTCCAGTGAATGAAGAAACAGAAAAACCCAGCGCAATGCAAGCCTCGCATTGTACCGTTTAACGGCACAGCTTGACGGCACTTTTCAAGAGAAAACGGCTTTCCGGCTTATACTGTGGGTTTGCCTGCTACGGCGTTAGCAACGCGGCATGCACGGCGCCTTTGTTATTTTCTACTGCTCAATTATGTCTAACGAAATGTCCAACGAAGCTCAAAACCAGTTCCAGAACAAAGCCCAGGCCTGGTCGGCGCGCTTTACCGAACCCGTCTCCGAACTGGTGAAGCGATACACTGCATCGGTCAATTTCGACCAGCGAATGGCAAAGTTTGATATTCAGGGCTCGCTGGCGCACGCCACCATGCTGGAATCCATCGGCATCATTACCGCTGCCGACCTGGACGCCATCAAGCGTGGCATGGAGCAAATCCTTACCGAGGTCGAAGCCGGCACCTTCAACTGGTCGCTCGATCTCGAAGACGTTCACTTGAACATTGAAAGCCGTTTGGTTGAACTGATCGGCGATGCGGGCAAGCGTTTGCATACCGGGCGGTCACGCAACGACCAGGTGGCCACCGATATCCGCCTTTGGCTGCGCGATGAAATCGACACCGCCATCACCCTGCTTGATGCGCTTCGCGGCAAACTGGCCACGCTGGCCCTCGAGCACGCCGATACCATCATGCCCGGCTTCACCCACCTGCAAGTGGCTCAACCCGTGACGTTCGGCCATCATTTGCTGGCCTACGCCGAAATGTTCGGACGCGACATCGAGCGTTTGCAAGATTGCCGCAAGCGCGTCAATCGGATGCCATTGGGCTCAGCCGCCCTGGCGGGTACCTCTTTTCCCGTTGACCGCGCCATGGTGGCCAAACTGCTGGGTTTCGATGACGTATGCCGTAACTCGCTGGACGCGGTATCCGACCGCGACTTCGCCATCGAGTTTTGCGCAGCCGCGGCGCTGATCATGATGCATATCTCGCGCTTCTCCGAAGAGCTCGTTCTGTGGATGAGCCCCCGTATCGGCTTTATCGAGCTGGCCGACCGGTTCTGCACCGGCAGCTCTATCATGCCGCAGAAGAAAAACCCTGACGTCCCCGAACTTGCACGCGGTAAAACCGGCCGGGTCAACGGCCATCTTATTGCCTTGCTAACCCTCATGAAAGGCCAACCGTTGGCCTACAACAAGGACAACCAGGAAGATAAAGAAGGGCTGTTTGATGCAGCCGACACGGTGCGCGACACTCTGACAATTTTTGTCGACATGGTGGAAGGCATCAAGGTAAATGCCGACGCCATGCGCGCCGCTGCGCTGCAAGGCTATGCCACCGCCACCGACCTGGCCGACTACCTGGTCAAGAAAGGCGTACCGTTTCGCGACGCACACGAAACCGTGGCCAGCGCCGTACGCCATTGTGATGAGCACCAGTGTGACCTGGCCGACCTGGCGCTTGACGACCTCAAGTCGTTTAACCCGCTGATCGAGGACGATGTCTACCAGGTATTGACGCTGGAGGGGTCGGTGGCGGCACGCAACCACATTGGCGGGACCGCCCCCGAACAAGTCCGGAAGGCAGCGCAGCACATCTTGGCCGGTTAATCAGCGGTATCAACGGTTTACATGGCGTTGGCCGGAACAGATCCGATCAACGCCATCAGGCCACGCCGAGCGATCGGATATAACAGTGCCGACACACGCGATTGGACATAACACTACCAGCCGCCGCCCATCAGGCGTGATCGTGTCAACCGGCGCCCATCGGCATGACTATTCAAAAACCGCGATGGATTCCACGTGGCCGGTATGCACAAACATATTGGCCACCCCGGCGGCCCGTAACCGATAGCCACCCACATGTACCAAAATACCCGCGTCCCGCGCCAGGGTGGCGGGGTTACAGGACACATACACGAT
>JAJUIY010000137.1 GCA_029267415.1 Alcaligenaceae bacterium | reverse complement strand
TTCATGCTGCTTTTCCTGGTACTTGAATTCGGGCTGGCCTGGGCGCTGCTTTACTTCCGGATCATGGCGATGCGTGCTCACGCACCCGCGGGGTGGCTGGCCGCGTACCGCTTTTGGGTGCGCGTGTTCGCATTGGCGTTTGGCTTAAGCTTTGCCGCAGGCTTGCCGGTGTTGATTCAGTTGGGCAGTGTGTGGCCCCACTTGCTGGGCAAGGTGGGCGATGTGGCCGGCCCATTGCTGGCGGCCATCATTTTATCAACGTTTGTATTTAAGTCCTGTTTTCTGGGCCCTATGCTGTTTGGTGCGCGTCGGCTGTCTGACGCGGCACATGCCCTGGCGGTATTTCTGGTGGCGGTGGGCAGCAGCCTGTCGTCCTTTTTCGTGGTGGCGCTGGTCTCGTGGATGCACACGCCGTCCGGGGCCGTGCTAATTAATGGCCAGTATGTGGTCACTCATCTTCGGCAGGTCGTGTTTAACCCGGCCCTGCCCTGGTATGCCACCTTGTTTGTTGCGCTGTCGTTGTTGATGTCGGCGTTTTTAATGTTGGCCGTCTCTGCTGGCCAGGGCCTGCGCAACCGCGCCGGCGATACGTATGCGCCGGTGTTTCGTACGGCGCTTCTGATGGCCGTTGCCGGTGCCGTGTTGCATGTGTTTGCCTTGGGCGGAACGGCCCAGCTGGCGGCACTGTACCAGCCGGCCAAGGCGGCGGCACTGGCGGCTTATTGGGAAACAGGCGCCAGCCCCGATGTGTTGCTGTTTGGCTGGCCGGACGCGTCGGCGTCGGTTAATCGCTTCGGCTGGGTGTGGCCGGGGGGCGGGGCATCGTGGCTGCCCGTAGATGGTGACGGCAATTGGCGCGGGCTGGATCAGTTTTCCGGCATGACGCCTCCGGTCGCTCTGACGTTCTGGTCGTTTCGTCTGGCCTTGCTGGTGGGTGTGGCAATGGGGCTCGTGGCCCTCTGGCTTGCCTTTCGGATGCGACGAAAAGCTTACGACCCCTCGCTGTTGCCGGCGCGTTGGCACACGATGCTCAAGGTCATGCTGCTGGCCGGTATTCTGATGGTACTGGCGACCATGGCGTCCTTGCAGTTTGGGTTGTTTCCGTATGTGGTGCACGAAACCATTACCCTGTCTGAAGTGGTGGTGTCCGTGGTGTCGCCGTGGATGCTGCTGGCCACCAATCTGTTGTTTTGGGCGGTTTATGCCGGGTTACTGGCGGGCTTTGTGTATCTGGTTAGATACGTGGCGCGCTACGGCGTGATCCCCGTTACCCGAAGGAGGCGCCGGGCATGATCCACACCCTCACCGGCGCGCTGGGCTTAAGCATGTACGACGCGGCATTCTGGATGCCGCTGGCAATGGCCGCCTTGTTCTTCCTGGTTGTGGTGGCCGGCGTGGTTCTAGACGGTTTTGACATCGGTGTCGGCTGCTTGCTTCCCTTTGCGCCGCCGGGTGCGCGCGCGCGCATGCTGGCATTGCTCAGTCCGTGGCGCGATGCCAACGAGTTTTGGCTGCTGCTGGGCCTGGGTTTGCTGGCGGCTGCCTTCCCGCATGCATGGGGTCCCATCATGGGGGCGTTGTATTTGCCGCTGTGCCTGTTGGCGGCGGGCGTGCTGCTACGGTCCGCGTGTTTTGAACTCAGGTTGCGCGCCCCGCGCGAATGGCAGCCCTACTGGGCACACGGTTTTGCGGCCGGCTCATGGCTGACGGCCTTTTCCCATGGAATGATCCTTTCCAGAGTGGTGACGGCGTATGAAACCGGTTTCGTGTATGCCTTGCTGGCGGTCTTTTTTGGCTTCGGTGCATTGGCCGGTTACGCATTGTTGGGGGCATCGTGGTTGGCAATGCGGCAAACGGGGCAGTTGCGTCTGCGGGCGGCCATGTGGGCGCGCCGTATGGTGCGCTGGGTGGCAGCGGCGGTGGTGGCCGCGTCATTGATATTGTTGCTGGCCAATACCGGCGTATTTCTGAAGTGGGGCACGTTTTCCAATGCTTGGCTGGTGGCGGCCGTGTGGGGGCTTTTGCTGCTGTGCTTTATTGCGCTGGAAATGTCGCTGCAGCGCATGGTTTATCAGACGCCGCGTATTCCGTCCTTACCGTTCATGCTGGTCTTGCTGGTGTTCCTGATCGTGCTTTCAGGGCTGGCATACAGTTTCTTTCCTTACCTGGTGCTTGACGAGGTCACCATTTGGGATGGCGCCGCGTCGGTGCAGTCGCTGCAATGGGTGCTGTCGGCGGCCGTCGTCGCGTTGCCAGTCGCCATTATTTTCAATGTGTGGGTTTACTGGGGCATGTTTGGTCCGTCGCGCCCACTCGAACCGCCACCGTATACCGGCTAGGGCCGCCAGGCCCCATTGTCACCGGGCTCAGGCGCGCGGCAGGCTGATATTCACCTGAAGGCCTTGGCCGGGTGCCGACGCCAATTCCAGCGTGCCGTTGTGTGCCTTGGCAATCAATTCGGCCAGCGCCAGCCCGAGCCCTACCGATCCGGTGCGGGTGCGGGCATCGTCCAGGCGCGAGAATGGCCGTAAGGCTTCATGGCGTCGTGTTGCCGAGATGCCGGGTCCGTGGTCACTCACGCGCAGCCAAATGGTGTTGGCATCGGCGTCCAGGTTGATCTCGACGGGTTCCTTGCCGTGGTGCAGTGCGTTGGTAATCAGGTTATCAATCAGCCGTCCCAGCGCCAGGCTGTCGCCCTGTACGGGCAGTGGGCCACCCACGCTTGTATGCAGACGGACGTCGCTGCCGGCCGAACGCCAGTTATCCACTTTTTCAGTCAGCCAGGCGTGCAAGTCCATAGGCTGGAACTGATAAGACCCTGGGTCGGAACCCCGTACATAGCCGATGAACTGATCGATCATGCGTTGCATGTCCTGCACATCTTGACGCATGCCCTCTTTGAAGGCGGCATCGTCAATCATCTCAATGCGCAACCACATGCGTGACAGCGGACCCTTCAGATCGTGCGGGAGACCGGCCAGCAAAGTGCGCTGCACCGCGTTGGACTCTGCCAAGGTATCCAGCATGGCATTGAAGCGCTCGCTCAGGATGCGGGTTTCCGTGGGGCCGGATGGCGTTACCCGCTGTGGATTGCCGGCCGCCAATTGGTCGGCGGCACGGGCCAGTTTTGTTAACGGACGGGTAATATGCCACGAGAAGGCGGCGGCCAGCAGAAGCAGCAGGCCCATGCCACCCAGCCACATCACCACCAGCGGTGTCGCGATTGGCTTGGCGATTTTGTCCAGCGGGATCACCAGCCATTCGCGGTTAAAGGGTTCGGTGTCCAAATTGGCTTCGCCCAGCAGCGAGATATATAAACGGGGTTCCTGCCCGTGTGACAGGGCGACACGGGTGTCGTCGTCCAACCGTTCATTGATGGCTTCCACATAACTACGCAGTACGGTACGTATATCGTCTCGGGGTGGAGGCGGCCGTTCGGCCATACGTTCGCGGCGCTGACGACGCCGTTCCAGGCGCGTATGTGAAGGCAGTTTGCGCGACCACAAATGCCACTGGCCGTCGGAGGCCTGTTGTACAAAGTCGGCCCGCTGGTCCGACGGGATCTCCGCCAGCGCGTGGCGCAAGGTATGGATGGTGGTGATGGTCAGGTCGACGGCCACCTCTTCCGTGAACTTGCGCCACGACCAGTTGAGACTGGCAAAGGTGGCGGCTTGCACGAGAAGAATGGTGCCCAGCGTCAGCAGAACCATCTGTGCCCGCAATGAGCGCGGGACGAATTTACGCAGCATGGTTGGCGTTGTTCAGCGGTTTCAGGGAGAAAAGCGGTATCCGACGCCCCATACGGTCTGGATCCACCGAGGTTCGCGCGGGTCGTCTTCGATCGCACGCCGCAGGCGCAGTACGGCGATGTCGATGGCGCGGTCGTTACGTACTCCCTCTTCATCGTCCCGCGCCAGGGCCAGCAGGCGCTCGCGTGAAAGGGGTTTGCCCGGGTTGCTGACCAGGGCTTCCAGCAAATTGGTTTCACCGCCCGTCAGGCGGATGACCTCGCCGTCGCGCGACAGCTGGCGTCGTACAGGATCGTACACAAAGGGTCCAAAATGTACCGGGTCGTCTTTTGTGAGGGCAGACGCGCCTTTTTTGCGGCGAAGGACTGCCTCGATGCGGGCCAAAAGTTCGCGGGGATCGAATGGCTTGCCCAGGTAATCGTCGGCGCCGGCCTCGAGCCCGATGACGCGATCGACCGTTTCGTCGCGTGCGGTCAGTAGAATGACGGGAATGTCTTCACCTTGCTGCCGCAAGCGTCGGCATGCCTCCGCTCCGTCGCCGTCGGGCATCATGCGATCCAGCACGATCAAGTCGGGCGAATAGCGTACGATGCGTTCGGGCAGGTCGCTGGCGTCGGCGGCCAGCAGCGTGTCATAGTGGTGGCGATTCAGGTAGTCGGCCAGCAACTGGCGCAGGGCCGGATCGTCATCGACCACCAGTATTTTTGTGAGCGGTGTTGTCATAATGCAGAAGTTTGCCCCCTGCGGGATGGGGCGGCAAGTGTCCGGAAACCAATTGAAATAGGTGCAGCACGTGTATTCTGAGCGTGATCGGGGGCGTTCACTGAATCGTATGATACGTCATCGGGTGCAGTCGATGCGCCGGCGGCTGGCCGGCTATTTGTGGCTGTCCGATTGGCCGGCCATGCTGGGCTGGGCGGCATTGGCCGGTATGCTGGCAGCCTTTACCACTATTGCGTTTCACCAAGGGATGTATCTGATCCAGTCGGTGGTGACCGGCAGCAGCGGCTCAATTGTGGGAGTGATGACGGGGCTCCCTTGGTACGGGCGGTTGTTGATTCCTGCGCTGGGCGGTTTGGTGGCGGGGGTGTTGCTGTGGCTCGCAGGACGCACTCGCGCGGGTGCGCATGCCGACTATATGGAAGCGGTGGCGATTGGGGACGGCCGCTTATCCATCCGTACCGGGCTATTGCGCTCCGTTTCGTCGTTATTTACCGTTGTGTCCGGCGGCTCCATCGGGCGCGAGGGCGCCATGGTGCATTTGGGCGCAATGGCCGCCTCCGCCATTGGCCGTTTCTCCCGTTTCGGCATGGTTCGCCTGCGCGTTTTGGTGGCGTGCGGGGCGGCGGCCGGGGTGTCGGCGGCGTATGGCGCGCCCATCGCCGGGGCCTTGTTTGTGGGCGAAATCGTGTTGGGCACCATGGCGATGCAAAGTTTTGGGCCTTTGCTGGTGGCAGCGGCGTCGGCAAACATTGTCATGCGCCTCACCGGCCACTACCACACCATGTACGCCATGGACGCGCTCACGCAGGTCACCGGTATCGCCGTCGTGCCGTTTGTTGTGCTGGGGGTTGTGACGGGCCTGGGTGCACCCCTCTTTCTGAAGTTTCTAGACGCCTTCAAGGGCGTTTTTCGTCGGACGGGGCTGGCTTTGCCGTGGCGTTTGGCGTTGGGCGGCCTGTTGTTGGGCAGCCTGCTGGTTTTCCGGCCCGATGTGGCGGGCAACGGCTACAGCGTGGTGTCGTCGCTGTTGCACGACAACTGGGTTTGGCATGCCGTGCTGCTGGTGCTGGCTTTAAAATTGGTGGCCACGGCGATTACTGTCGGCTCCGGGGCGGTGGGCGGTGTATTTACGCCGGCATTGTTCATGGGGGCGGCGGTTGGCCTGTTGTTCGGCAAACTCATTTTTTGGCTGCTGCCCGGGATGCAGACGGAATTGTACGTATACGTATTGGTCGGCATGGGCAGCTTTTTGGGCGCGGCTACCAGTGCACCCCTGATGGCCTTACTGATGATTTTCGAAATGACGCTCAGCTATCAGATCATTTTGCCTCTGATGCTGGCGTGTGTTGTGGCACATTTTGTATCCCGCGCGGTGGCCGAAGTGGCCATGTACGACGTGACGGTCAATCGCGAGCGCGACGCCCAGCTGCACTACCGCTTGCGTCATACCTCCATTGACGAGCTGATCCGCCCGGCCAACACCGTCGTCACCACCCATACACCTGTAAAAGAAGCGTTACAGATGTTTGTGGATTATCCGGTGAAGTATCTGTATGTTGTTGATGAGAACAATGTTTACCAGGGCGTCATTGCACAACAAGATCTGACCAGCCTGATGCTGGGGGAGTCGGATGTGCATCAGAAGTGCGCGGGCGATGTCCTCAGGATGGGCTTTGTGCGCACCTTGCACCCCGGTATGGCACTGGATCGTGCGCAGGAGTTTTTCGTGCAGTTCGAGGGTGAGCGTTTGCCGGTGGTCAGTCGCGATGAGCCATCGCGTCTTCTGGGCGTGGTGTACAAGTCGTCGGTGCTGGAAAAGTACAGTGCCCTGAAGAAGTCCCTGGATCAAGATTTGCGTAATGTATCGTTTGACGAGTTTCGGGCATCGCGCCGCCGGCGCGTCGGCAAACAAAAACGGAAGGGTTGAGCCGACGCACGCTGTCATGCCGGCGCAGCCGGATCA
>JAJUIY010000124.1 GCA_029267415.1 Alcaligenaceae bacterium | reverse complement strand
GTCAACACTTACCCTCATTGACATACCCTGGCGCGTCACACACTATGGTGTTGCGTTAACGTCAATAGCAGGAGTCAGCGTATGAGCCCATATCTGCCATCAGCACTGTCCATTCTGGCGGTTCCGTCGGACCGGCTTGCAGCCATACGTTCTGGTTACCTTGAGAAGGCGGCCAAGCTGGTCGCCCAGGCGCAGCACGGCACGCTGCCGGCCCCCACCGACCGTCGTTTCAAAGACCCTGCATGGTCGTCCAACCCGCTGCATTTGCTTAATGTGCACTTGTATTTGCTTACCGTTCAAACCTTGCGCGAACTGGTGGATGCGGCACAGCTGGACGACGCCGTGCGCGAGCGCCTGCATTTTGTGGTCATGCAATGGGCCGAGGCGGTGTCGCCTGCCAATTACCTGGTCACCAATCCGCAAGCGCAGAAAAAAGCAATCGAAACACACGGCCAATCGCTTGCCCAGGGCATGCAGCTGTTTTTCAACGACCTGCAAAAAGGCCGCATTTCGCATACCGACGAGTCCGCATTCAAAGTGGGTCAAAACTTGGCCGTTACCCCCGGTGAGGTGGTGTACGAAAACCCGCTTATGCAGCTTATCCAGTACACGCCACAAACCGAAACGGTGTTTAAAAAGCCGCTGCTTATCGTGCCGCCATGCATCAACAAATATTACATCCTCGACTTGCAGCAGCAGAATTCCTTTGTCCGGCACGCCGTTGATGAAGGGTTTACGGTATTTCTGATCTCTTGGCGCAACCCCTTGCCGGACGACACCGACAATATTCACCAAGCCACGTGGGGCGACTATCTCATCCATGGCATCTTGCATGCCACAGACGTCGTGCGCGACGTTACCGGTCAAGACCAGATCAATGCCTTGGGCTTTTGCGTGGGCGGCACCATGCTGGCCACGGCGCTGGCGCTTGCCAAGGCCCGCGGCAACCAACCGGTGGCCGCGCTTACGTTGCTGACTTCGTTCCTCGACTTTTCCGATACCGGCATCATGGACGTCTTTGTGGACGAACTGCACGCAAGTATCCGCGACCAGCAATTTGCGGCGGGCGGTCTTATGACGGCGCACGAACTGGCTACAACATTCTCGTTTCTGCGGCCGGGCGAACTGGTTTGGAACTACGTGGCCGATGGCTACCTGATGGGCAATGCGCCGCGTCCGTTTGATCTGCTGTATTGGAATGCGGACAGCACCAACTTACCCGGGCCATTCTTTGCCTGGTATTTTCGCAATACCTACCTTGAAAACAACCTGGTCACGCCCGGCAAAGTGGTCATTGACGGCATCCCTGTCGACTTGACCACGCTCGATATGCCGGCGTATGTGTACGCCTCGCAAACCGACCATATTGTGCCCTGGAAGGCCGCGTACGCCTCCACCAGTATTCTTCCTAATACCCAGCGTTTTGTATTGGGCGCGTCCGGTCACATTGCCGGGGTTATCAACCCGCCGGCCCGCAAACGACGCAATTATTGGGCCTTCCAGCCGGGCGCGGCACACGACTCAAGCTTGTCTGCCGACGAATGGTTTCAAGCCGCCACCGAGGTACCCGGTAGTTGGTGGCCCGACTGGATGCAGTGGCTGGCCGGGCATTCTGGCGAACGTGTCTCTGCACCGACACGGCTTGGTAATACCCGGTATTCACCGATCGAGCCCGCGCCCGGTCGGTATGTGCAAGTTCGCGCAGTCTCGTAATTTCGATACGGTTTAGGCAATATTTTGGTCGCGTTTGGTTAGTGTTTTGGCATGTTTGGTTGGTGTGAGACTTGTATTTGAGCAGTATGGTGATTTGGACCCTTTTATAGTTATCAGGCCGGTCAGGCCCCTTAGACAACAACAAGGAGGACGCAATGAGTGGAAAAATAGCTTATGTAACCGGGGGTATGGGCGGTATCGGAACCTCCATCTGCCAACGGCTTGCGCGCGACGGGTTTACTGTAATCGCTGGCTGCGGCCCCAGCCGTAATCACCAAGAGTGGATTAACGAGCAGGCGGCCCTGGGCTATACGTTCCATGCGTCCGTTGGCAATGTGTCCGACTGGGACTCCACGCAGGCCGCCTTTGCAAAGGTCAAGGAAGATTTCGGCCCCATTGATGTCCTAGTCAATAATGCCGGCATTACGCGTGACGGCCTGTTTCGTAAAATGACGCTGGACGATTGGCGCGCGGTGATCGACACCAACCTGAACAGCCTCTTCAATGTCACCAAACAGGTTATTGATGACATGCTTGAGCGCGGCTGGGGGCGTATTATCAATATTAGTTCGGTCAATGGTCAGAAAGGCCAGTTTGGCCAGACAAACTACTCCACCGCCAAAGCGGGTATCCACGGGTTCACCATGGCCTTGGCACAAGAGGTCGCCAACAAAGGCATCACCGTGAACACAGTGTCACCCGGTTATATTGGAACGGATATGGTTCGCGCCATTCGGCCCGACGTGCTCGAAAAAATTGTGGCAACAATACCCGTGAAGCGGCTCGGAACGCCCGAAGAAATTGCGTCTATTGTGTCGTGGCTGGCATCCGACGAATCCGGATTTTCCACCGGTGCCGACTTCTCGCTTAACGGGGGCCTGCACATGGGCTAAGGCGCCTTGCGCGACGCCGGGCGTTTCACGATATTATTATCGCAAACCATTGCAGCTTCCCAATAACCCAAACTTAATCCAAATCCATCATGCGTCTGATCAAGAAATATCCGAACCGGCGTCTATACGACACCCAGGCCAGCGCCTACATTACGCTGTCCGATGTCAAACAGCTGGTGCTGGATCACGAACCTTTTCAGGTGGTCGACACAAAAACCGAAGAAGACATCACACGGGCGATTTTGCTGCAGATTATTCTGGAAGAGGAAAGTGGGGGGGTGCCCATGTTCTCGGCCGATGTCCTCGCGCAGATAATTCGGTTTTACGGCCATGCGATGCAGGGCGTCATGGGCACTTTTCTTGAACAGAACGTGCAGGCATTTATTGATATTCAGGAACGCATGGCCGAGCAGTCGAAAGGGTTGTATGGCCAGCAGCTGGGGCCGGAAGCCTGGGCCCAGTTTATGCGTGTGCAAACCCCCGTCTTGCAAAATATGATGAGCAATTACATCGATCAAAGCAAAGCGGTATTTGTGCAAATGCAAGACCAAATGCACGATCAGGCACGTAATATGTTTTCGGCCTTTCCATTTATGGCCCCCATGGCACCCCGTAACGACGACAAGGGCGGCGAGGATAAATAAGAACGCCGCAACGCCCGCTTAGGGCGCTGCTGGCACATGGCGTTTAATCCGGATCAGTCCGCCTGCCGGTAGGGGCTGTGCCGTTGCAGTTCGTCAATGTAGGCGTTAACCGCCAAATCTTCGTCGGCCAGCCACGTCGCGATGGCGTCGCGAAAGTGGTCGTCGCCAATCCAGTGGGCCGACCACGTTTTTGAAGGCAGCAGACCACGCGCCAGCTTGTGCTCGCCTTGTGCGCCGCCTTCAAAGGCCGATAAACCGCGCTCAATACAGTATTTAATGCCCTGCATATAGCAGGTTTCAAAGTGCAGGCCCGACACGAATTCAACCGCACCCCAATACCGCCCGTAGAGGGCGTCCGGGCCGCGCAAGTTCAGGGCGGCCGCAATGGGCGTGTTATTGCGCAACGCCAACACAACAACCAGTGTTTCCGGCTGCAGTGCCCGGATGCGCTCGAAGAATGCCTGCGACAAGTACGGCAAATTGCCATGCTCCAGGTACGTCTGGTAGTAGCAGCGGTAGAAAAACCCCAGAGCTTCGTCACTGATTTCCGTGCCCTCGAACCACTGGAAATGCACGCCCTCTGCCTCAAGCTTACGGCGTGCCTGGTTGATTTTTTTACGGTTTTTTTGATTCAAGTCGGCCAGGAAGTCGTCAAACTTCTGATAGCCGTGGTTGTGCCAGTGAAACTGCACGTTTTGCCGCAACAGCATCCCGTTGCTTTGCATCACGCCGCGGTCGTCATCGTTGGGAAACAAGATGTGCAGGCTTGATATGCGCTGCTGACGACACAGTTCAATGGCGCCTTGCACCAGTGTTTGCTTATCGGCAGGATGCCAGGCCAGCAAGCGGGGGCCGGGCACCGGGGTGAACGGAACGGCGCCAAGCGCCTTGGGGTAATAGGCCATGCCATAGCGATGCCAGGCGTTTGCCCAAGCATAATCGAACACATATTCACCCCGGGAATGTGTTTTCAGGTAAAGGGGCAGGGCGGCGGCCAGTGTGCTGTCTCGATACAGCAACAAGTGTTGTCCGTTCCAGCCGGTGGCGGGCGATGCGCATCCTGTTGCTTCGAGGCTGTGCAGCCAGGCATGTTGCAGGCAAGGGTGTCCGCCAGTCAGTGCGTCCCACTGGTCGGCGTTGACGTGCGACAGCGAGTTTGCAATAACGAGGCGGTCCGACGTGTTGGGCAGCGTGATGATGTCAGACATCCGTGTTGATTAGCATGGCGGGGAAAGGCCCGAACGGGTAAAAGCCGGAAACCCGGTTGGGCTCCGTTTCACTGCTTATTGTAGCGAGGTGCATGAGGCTGTTGTTCGACGACAACTTGCCCGGATGTGGCATTCCCGTCTATGTGTGTTTGTGCCCGTTTCAGGAAAATATGTACAGAAGTTCTTGCATTGCAAAGATTGGAGTGGTGTAATAACTCCAACGTTACCAAGCGTTGTTCCACCTAACGGTATTACTAATAAAGTCATGGGTCGGAACCTTTGCAGCTGCAAACCGCTGAAGTAGCTTGGATGGCCGCTTGCCTGTTGTTCATTTTCACGCAAGCTGGCAAGTGTCAGGGCCGTTATTGCCGGTCGCTCGTTTTGTGGCGGCAGGGTGCGCAGCCCCCGGGTTAAATCCCTTTCAGTTTCTCCGGCTCTTCACCTGTATACGAAAAATTTTTGGGCGGATGCTCTCAGGCATCGCCGGGCGGGGTTGCCTAGTTCGGCCTTGTCCAGTTCTCTACAACGATCATGGTTTTGTTCCATCCCTCGGTGCGTTCGAAAAGGGTGCCGCCTGTGCGTGGCATGGACGTGGGCGCAAGCATGAGTGGTCACAGCGCAAATGCGATTGGCATTGTGCTTGCTGCCCGCGCTGAGCGGGTGCGCGAGGTAAACCGTGGGAGGGATGTCGACGTGGCCAAGCAGGCATTTGCACGGATGGATAACGCCATCGCGGCCTTGAAAATGAAAATAGGCCAAACACGTTATGTATTTGGCCTATTTGGAAAACTGGTTGCGGGGACAGGATTTGAACCTGTGACCTTCGGGTTATGAGCCCGACGAGCTGCCAGACTGCTCCACCCCGCGTCGGAGAAATTAAATAGTAACCCTAATTTTTTGTTAATGCAAGTCGAACCACTTTTTATACGTGACAGCCGGCTCAGGAGCCTCGATGGACGACGTTGAAATCCTTCGCGTCCTCGAGACTGCGTTATTATGTGCCGAGCAGCCGTTGCCGGTAAGCGAACTGGCGCGTATGTTCCCCGCGGACGGGGTCTCCGAAGACGATGTGCGGCGCTATTTGGCCGTGCTTCAACTGGACTGGAACGACCGCGGTCTGGAGCTCGTGCAGGTGGCCGGAGGGTGGCGTTTTCAAAGCCGCTCGCAGATGCAACCTTATTTGGAGCGCCTCAATCCTGAGCGGCCGCCCCGTTATTCACGTGCTGTTCTCGAAACTCTCGCCATCATTGCCTGGCGCCAACCGGTCACACGCGGCGATATCGAAGATATTCGCGGCGTCACCGTGTCGTCCCAGATTATCCGAACGCTGCAAGAGCGCGGCTGGATCGAGACCTTGGGATATCGCGATGCGCCAGGCCGGCCTGCGTTACTTGGAACCACACGTCAATTTTTGAATGATCTTGGTCTCAAGGCGCTGGACGAGCTTCCTGCGCTGGAGTCCGACGAATTAGCCGCCGCCACAGCCGAATTGCAACTTGAGCCATCTGCCCAGACGCCGACCCTAGGGGCGGAAGCCGTCGACACGGCTGAAGCGCTGGATGGATTGCATCGTGGTGATGACGAGGCACCCTCAGAGCAGAACACACAAACGGAGTAATAGAATCAAATGACTGATACGACTGACCATGTTCAGGCCCACGCCGGTAAGCCGGCAGCCACTGAGCCAGATCAAAACCGGTCGACCGGCGGGAACGCGGGGCCACGGGGCCGTGGTCGCAAATTGCGCACGCCGTTTCGACGTCGACGCGGTGACGCGCAGCCCAAGGCCGAGACGGCAACCCCCACTCAGGCTGAGGCGCCCAATGCCGGTAGCGCGACTGACGCTGGCGCTGGCCAAAGGCCGTCTGACGGTGGCAAGGGCCCTCGCAAGGGCGGTGCGAGCGGGCGCAATGCGCGGTCACGCGGTAAAACGGCGCGTCGCGGTAAAACTGGCAAGCCGCGCCACACGCCGGCCCACACACCCGATGAGCTCGCGTTGCTGGAGCAAGAAGCCGATCGTGCGTTGGCCTATCTGGAGAATACCGACCAGACCCAGCAACGCCTGGGTAAATATATGGGTAGCAATGCGCTGAATCCCAAACTGCATAAAGTACTTGCGGAAGCTGGCATAGGCTCGCGTCGCGAAATGGAAGACCTGATCATCTCCGGGCGTGTATCGGTCAACGGCGAACCAGCGCATATTGGTCAACGTGTCGGGCCGAATGACTTGGTGCGCGTGAACGGCCGGCCCATTGCGCGACCCAACGCCAAAAAACCGCCGCGCGTCATTCTTTATCACAAGCCAGCCGGCGAAATTGTCAGCCACGACGATCCTGATGGCCGCGCCAACGTATTCGCGCGTTTACCGCGACTTCGGGTGGGCAAGTGGTTGTCAGTCGGGCGTCTTGACTTGAATACCGAGGGCTTGCTCATACTGACCACCTCCGGCGATCTCGCCAATCGGCTGATGCATCCACGGTACGGCGCAGAGCGCGAATACGCGGTACGCGTGTATGGCGAAGTCAGCGAAAGCGCGCTGGAGCAGCTTCGCGATGGTGTGCAGCTTAGCGACGGACCGGCCCAGTTCGGTGTGGTCGAGTTCCTGGGCGGCGAGGGCAGCAATCGTTGGTACCGCGTCACGATTACAGAAGGGCGCAACCGCGAGGTGCGTCGTATGTTCGAAGCCGTTGGTCTTACAGTAAGTCGCCTGATACGCACGCGCTTTGGTGATGTGGTGCTGCCTAAATCGCTGCGTCGCGGCCGGTGGGAAGAGCTCGATGGCGATACCGTTACCGC
>JAJUIY010000132.1 GCA_029267415.1 Alcaligenaceae bacterium | reverse complement strand
TGTCAACTCGCTGGAAGAGCGCATTGCCGGCTGTTTTTCATATTCCATGAACGGCACGCCGCCGGAGTATGGCAGCGACGATATGCTGGCATTGGTGGCCTACCATAAGTGGCTGGCCAAGGGCGTGCCCATTTACCAGCCGGGTAATACGATGTACGGACGCGGGTATCCGCGTCTGCCGGATCCGGAAGTGAAGCCCGACGCCGTTCGTGGCAAGGCCATTTATGACGCCAAGTGTGCCATGTGCCATGGTGCCGACGGCGCCGGTGCGGTTGTTCGGGACAAGGTGGTGTTTCCACCGTTATGGGGTGACCAGTCGTACAACTGGGGCGCGGGCATTTCGCGGCTATTCAGTTTGGCGGCTTTCACCAAACACAACATGCCGCTGGGCAACCCCCGCACATTAACGGACCAAGAGGCATGGGACGTGGCGCAGTACATCAATAGCCAGGAGCGTCCGCAAGACCCACGCTATACCGGAGATATCCGCGAAACACGCAATCTTTACCACGATACCTTCCACAAATTCACCCTTTACGGCACCGAGATTGATGGTCGCCTGCTGGGTGATCATGATAATGTTGGCGAGAAGGATTTTCTTAAACCCGATGTATTAAGGCCTCGCAGCTTCGCAGGGGCCGGCCAGGAGTAAACCTGCCACACCCTGTCACGGCACGGTGCTTTGGGCGCAAGGCAGTGTTGCATAGCGTGCAGCACTGCCAATTTGGCTCCGCATGTGCGATGTTGTTGGCCTTCAGGATGGGGCATGGCACGTACTGATCTGAAGAAATACTGGATTCCCTTGGCGCTGCTTGCGCCTATTGTGGCCGCCATCGTTTTATATTGGTCACAACAGACATCGACCGGGTACGGCGACGCCTTCATCAGCGGCAACGGGCGTATTCTGGCCACCGAAATTGACGTGTCCACCAAGTTGGCCGGCCGTATCGAAAAAATCACCGTCAACGAAGGCAGTTTCGTGCGCGCGGGCGAGCCTCTGGTCTACATGCAGACCGATGTGCTCCAGGCGCAGCGTGCAGAGGCCATGGCGCAGCTGCGCCAAGCTGAAAGTCAGGTCGCCAGTGCCAACGCACAGGTCGCTGCTCGCGAAAGTGACAAGGCCGCGGCCTTGGCGGTGGTGGCCCAGCGTGAAACCGAGCTTGCTTTAGCACGCAAGCGTTTGGCACGGTCCGAAAAATTGGCGGTAAGCGGCGCCACATCACGACAAACGCTGGATGACGACCGTTCCGCCGTGCTGGCGGCCGAAGCCGTCTTGGCCGCTGCGCAAGCACAAGTGGCGGCAGTGGAGTCGGCCATTCATGCAGCACAGGCTCAGGTCGCGGGGGCCGAATCCGCCGTGGCCGCCGCCCAAGCCACCATTGAACGCATCCAGGCCGACATTGACGACAGTGTGCTGAGCTCACCGCGAGACGGCCGTGTCCAATACCGGATTGCCCAGCCCGGCGAGGTGCTGGGTATGGGCGGAAAAGTACTGAATGTCGTGGACCTTGCCGATGTCTATATGACGTTTTTTGTGCCTGAAACGGTGGCGGGCCGCATTGCTATTGGCAGTGACGCAAGGTTGGTTCTGGATGCCGCCCCGGAATATGTGGTGCCGGCTCGCGTATCGTTTGTTTCCAGCACCGCGCAGTTCACACCCAAGACCGTCGAGACGGCCAGTGAGCGTCAGAAATTAATGTTTCGTGTCAAAGCCCAGATTGACCCCGAGCTACTTCAGCGCAATCTTGAGCAGGTAAAAACCGGTTTGCCAGGCGTTGCCTGGCTGAAGCTGGACGACAGTATCCCCTGGCCTGCTGAGCTTGAGGTCTCCTTGCCCCAACCGTAATGTCCGCCCCGGTCAATTCCATGCCTTCGCGAAATCACGGGCCGGTTGCCCGCCTGCAAGATGTGAGCCTGCACTACGGCCAGGTGCAGGCGCTGACCGAGGTCAGTCTTGACGTGCCGGCGGGCATTATGGCCGGCGTGATTGGCCCAGATGGTGTGGGGAAATCCAGCATGCTGTCGCTGATCGCCGGGGCGCGTGCTGTGCAAGCGGGCAGCGTTGAAGTCTTTGGTGGTGATATGCGCACAGCGGCGCATCGTAAGCGAGTCGGCCCGCGCGTAGCCTATATGCCCCAGGGCTTGGGCCGAAACCTGTATCCCACCCTATCGATCGAAGACAACTTGCAGTTTTTCGGGCGGTTGTTTGGTCACGACGCGGTCGAGCGCCGCTGGCGTATTGATGCCCTGACGCGTAGTACCGGACTGTACGAGTTTCTGGCGCGACCGGCGGGTAAATTGTCAGGCGGCATGAAGCAAAAACTGGGGTTGTGCTGCGCCCTTATCCATGACCCTGACCTGCTGATTCTTGACGAGCCCACCACCGGTGTCGACCCGCTGGCGCGCAGCCAGTTCTGGGATCTTATTGAGCGCATCCGTGCTGACAGGCCACACATGAGCGTCATAGTGGCGACCGCCTATATGGAAGAGGCTGATCGATTTGATTGGCTCGTCATGATGGACGGCGGCCGGGTACTGGCAACGGGGACACCGGCCGAGCTCCACGCCCGCACCGCCACCGACACCCTCGAGCAGGCCTTCATCAAACTATTGCCAGCAGCCAGGCGTGCCCACCATCAAGACGTGGTACTGAGCCCGTATACGGCGGATGCCAATGTGCCCATCGCTATCGAGGCACAACAGCTGACCAAGAAATTCGGTGATTTCGTGGCCGTGGACAGCGTGAATTTCCGCATCCGCAAAGGTGAGATCTTTGGCTTTTTGGGTTCCAATGGCTGCGGAAAAACCACCACCATGAAAATGCTGACCGGGCTGTTGCCCGCCAGCGAAGGGCAGGCATGGCTATTCGGCCAAGCAGTGAACCCACGTGACATGGAGACGCGCCGCCGCGTGGGCTATATGTCGCAGTCATTTTCCTTGTACGGCGAATTGACGGTACACCAAAACCTGGTCTTGCATGCGCGTTTATTTGGTGTGCCGGAAAACCAGATTCCCGGCCGTCTTGAACGCATTATTGACCGGTTTGGTCTTGGGGACGTGCGTGAGGCGTTGTCGGGGCGCCTGCCCATCGGGATACGGCAGCGCCTGTCGCTCGCCGTCGCTGTGGTGCACCAGCCCGAGTTGCTGATTCTGGACGAGCCCACCTCGGGTGTGGACCCGATTGCCCGTGATCAGTTCTGGCAGTTGATGATCGACCTGGCACGACGTGATGGCGTCACGATTTTCATGTCCACGCACTTCATGAACGAAGCCGAGCGCTGCGACCGCATCTCATTTATGCATGCGGGCGAGGTACTGGTGAGCGACACGCCGGCGGGCCTCATCGAACGGCGTGGTGTGGATACGCTTGAACAGGCCTTTATTTTGTATCTCGAAGAGGCCATCGCCCGTCGTGAGGGCGATGCACAACCGGGGCCGATAGCCCATGTGACACGCCACGAAGGTAGCGCTCTCGGCGCTGAATCGGCGGACACAGGGCGGCCGGCCGGCCCGTTAGCGGGGCACGCCGATCGCGAGGGACGGTATCCAGAAGAACAAGACGTACGGTCTGAAGTATCGCCGCCGTTGGGGCGGCCCTCGTCACACCATCGTTTCAGCTTGGTGCGTTTGTTCAGCTACTCTCGGCTGGAGGCCCAGCAGCTGCGCCGCGACCCGGTGCGTGGCACGCTGGCCTTGCTGGGCACCGTGTTGCTCATGTTCATCATGGGGTACGGGATCAGCATGGATGTTGAGGAACTGACATACGCGGTCCTTGACCGCGACCAAACGTTGCTAAGCCAGCAGTACACGCTCAATATTTCGGGCTCGCGCTATTTCATTGAGCATCCTCCCATTAAGGACTACGCCGAGCTTGATCGCCGCATGCGCAGTGGCGAGCTGGCATTGGCGGTTGAAATCCCCTCGGGGTTTGCGCAAAACTTTCAGCGTGGGCGGCCGGTGGAGATTGGCGCCTGGGCGGATGGGGCCAACCCGCAGCGCGCTGAAACGGTACGGGGCTACATTGAAGGCATGCATCAAAGCTGGCTGGCCGACATGGCCGGCCGCACACCCGCCGCCCAAGTCAGTGCGCCGCCGGTGAATATTGAGACGCGCTTTCGGTACAACCCGGACGTACGCAGCCTGCCCGCGATGGTACCGGCGGTAATCCCCATTTTGCTGCTGATGATACCGGCCATGCTGACGGCACTGGCGGTGGTAAGGGAAAAAGAGCTGGGCTCCATCATTAATTTTTATGTGACCCCCGTCACACGCACCGAGTTTTTGCTGGGTAAGCAATTGCCGTATCTGCTGCTGGGCATGCTTAACTTTCTCTTGCTGGTGGCGTTGGCGATTACGGTCTTTGGGGTACCCCTGACGGGCAGCTTCCCCGCGTTGACGTTGGCGGCCTTGTTGTACGTGGGGTTTGCCACCGGCTTTGGCTTGTTTGCTTCCAGCTTCACGCGCAGTCAGATCGCCGCCATGTTCCTCACCATGATCGGCACCATCTTGCCGGCGGTCCAGTTTGCCGGGTTGCTTAACCCCGTATCGTCCCTGGAAGGGCCGGGGGCCGTGATTGGCCACATCTACCCCGCCACGTATTTCTTCACCATCAGCCGTGGTGTATTCAATAAGGCCCTGCACGTTTCCGACCTGCACGCTCTGTACTGGCCACTGGCATTGTCAGTGGTGGTGATCCTGCTGATGGCGGTCGCCATGCTGCGCAAACAAGAGCGCTGACATGCAAAGGTTGAATAACATCTTCCGGCTGGGTGTCAAAGAGTTGTGGAGCCTGGCCCGCGATCCGATCATGCTGGTCTTGATCGTTTATACCTTCACGTTTGCCGTGTATACGGCGGCCACGGCCATGCCTGAAACGCTGCATCGTGCCGCCATCGCCATTGTGGATGAAGATGTTTCTCCCTTGTCGCTGCGCATTGCATCGGCGTTTTACCCGCCGCAGTTCAGTAGCCCGCAGCCCATCACCATGAGCGAAGTAGACCCGGGCATGGACGCTGGTAACTTCACCTTTGTGCTGGTAATTCCACCGGAATTTCAGCAAGATGTGCTGGCCGGCGATACGCCCGACATTCAATTGAATGTGGATGCGACGCGTATGTCGCAAGCCTTTGCCGGCAGTGGCTATATTCAGCAAATCGTGCAAGGCGAAGTGGCGGACTTTGTCCAAGGTTTTCGCAGCACACCGGTGCAGCCCGTAGAGCTGGCCCTGCGCATGCGCTTCAACCCGGGACTGGAGCGTTCGTGGTTTGGCTCGCTGATGGAAGTGATCAACCAGATCACCATGCTGTCCATTATTCTGACCGGAGCCGCCCTGATTCGCGAGCGTGAGCACGGCACCATTGAGCATCTTTTGGTGATGCCCGTCACGGCGGGCGAAATTATGCTGTCCAAGATCTGGTCGATGGGAAGTGTGGTGTTGCTGGCCTCGGGCGTGTCGTTGGTGCTGGTGGTTCGTGGGGCGTTAAATGTGCCGATAGAAGGGTCGGTGGCACTGTTTTTACTGGGCACGGCGCTGCATTTGTTCGCGACAACGTCCATGGGTATTTTCATGGCTACCCTGGCACGTACGATGCCGCAGTTCGGGCTGCTGCTGATGCTGACCCTGCTGCCATTGCAGATGCTTTCGGGCGCCATGACGCCACGTGAAAGCATGCCATCACTGGTGGCTAATTTGATGCTGCTGGCGCCCACCACCCATTTTGTCTCGTTGGGACAAGCCATTTTGTATCGGGGTGCTGGCGTCAATGTGGTGTGGCCCCAGTTTGTGGCGTTACTTCTGATTGGTGGCGTATTTTTTGTGGTGGCGCTAAGGCGTTTTCGTTATTCACTCAGCCGCATGGGCTAACCGGAGGCACTATGGCAAACCCCTATTCAACCCTTCAACAACGCAAAGAAGATCTCGAACGGGCGCTCGACAGTCTCAGCGTACATTGGGGCTGGTTTATGGCGTTGGGCATCGCGCAGACCCTGTTGGGCATTGTGGCCCTGGGCCATGTTTTTGCGGCCACACTGGTCAGTGTGGTGTTTATCGGCGCGCTTATGATCATTGGCGGGGCAGGCCAGTTGGTACAGGCGTGGCGCATCAAGCATTGGACAGGCTTCTTGCTCTGGACCTTGGGCGGGGTACTGTACCTGGTGGCGGGTCTGATGGCGGTGATCAACCCGGTGGTGGGTGCCTCACTATTAACACTGCTGTTTGGGGCGATATTGATTGGTGTCGGAGCACTGCGCTTGTGGATCTGGTTTAACAACCGGGCGCAGCCCGGGTGGCAATGGATTGCCCTGTCCGGCTTCCTGACCGTGGCTGTAGGCCTGCTGGTTGCCGCCAACTGGCCAGGTAACAGTGCCTGGATTCTGGGTTTGCTGCTGGGTATTGATTTGCTGTTTCATGGCTGGACGCTGTTTTTCGTTAGCCTGACCCTGCGTGACCGCCACAAACGCAGGTTATGATGCTTGCCGAAGCCTTTCGGCGCCACGGCATTGGCCTGCTGTCAGGCCAATACACAGGCGGTGCTGACCACACCCCGCTACCGGTCGATACGGTCAACGGCGCTCGGTGTCGCGACCGTATTGACGGGCCGTTCCAACGGAGGAGAACCTATGGCATCAGGCCACGAGAAAAATCAAAATGCTGCATCAACAAAAAATCCGAATGCTGCCGCAATTCAACAACAGAATACCGCGGCAATCAAC
>JAJUIY010000247.1 GCA_029267415.1 Alcaligenaceae bacterium | reverse complement strand
TAACCCGGGCGTCGACCGCCTGGTGTTGGTGTGCGACATGGTTATCCATGGCTCAGGCGCGCGGGCAGGGCAGGTGAAGGCCTATCAGTTTTATGAAGCTGTTATCCGCTCGCACGCGCGTACCACCTACACCGAGGTCTGGGCTGTTTTACAGCAACCACAAGGCCCCACCGCACACAAGTACCGGGCTCTGGTGCCGCATATGCAAAACGCGTATGAGCTCTTTCAAGCGTTCAACCAAGCCCGCCGTACACGTGGCGCCATGGAATTTGACACGGTCGAAACACGCATCGTGACCAATGCCGTGGGCAAAATCGAACGCATCGAGCCGGCGGTCCGTAATGACGCTCACCGGTTAATTGAAGAGTTCATGCTGGCCGCCAATACGTGCGCGGCCGACTACATGACGCGCAGCAAACGCCATGGTTTGTATCGGGTGCACGACGGCCCCACGCCTGAAAAACTGAAACTATTGCGCGACTTCCTGCGCAATCTGGGCCTGTCGCTGGGGGGTGACGAGTCCCCGTCCACGCACGACTACGCCAAGCTGCTCGACGAAGCACGCGCGCGTCCCGATTTTGAAATTATTCAAATGATGTGTCTGCGCTCGCTGCAGCAAGCCATATACAGCCCTGAACAAGACGGCCATTTCGGGTTGGCGTACGAGCGCTACGCGCATTTCACATCGCCTATTCGCCGCTATCCTGACCTGCTTACGCATCGCGTGGTGAAGTCGATTCTGCAGCGCAAACGTTATACCCCGCAGTTGGCCGAGCTTGGCGACACCAGCGACCTTTCCGCCAAAGAGCGCGAACTGGCCGTATGGGAAAAACTGGGCTTGATGCTGTCCGCGTACGAGCGCCGCGCCGACGACGCCTCGCGTGATGTGGAAGCGTGGCTTAAGTGCTGGTTTGTCAAAGAACACGTGGGCGAAGTCTTCAGCGGCCGTATTACCGGCGTCGCGCCGTTCGGCGTGTTCATCACGCTCGACACCCTGTATGTGGAAGGCATGGTGCATGTGTCCGAGCTGGGCTCCGACTACTTCCAGTACAACGAAGCCATGCACGAGCTGCGCGGCGAGCGTACCGGGATCCGCTATCGTCTGACGGACGCCGTGCATGTGCAGGTGGCCCGGGTCGACCTTGAAGCCCGCCGAATTGACTTCCGGCTAGTGCGCGGAACCTCGTACAAGGCGCTGAAAGCGGGTCTGGATGCCGAGCCGGCACCGCGTAAGATCAAGCGCGCCGCATCGGCCAAGCCCGAAGCCCTGAAAGGCACCACAGCACAGCAACGTCGCGCCGAGGCCAAACGCAGTGCACGGGCGGCCAACACCAGTAAGAAAACAAGTCGTAAACGTAGCGGGTAGCAACTATGTCAACAACACAAGTGCTGGCGGGCTTTCACGCGGTGACGGCCCGCTTGCGCCATGCTCCGGAAACCATCCGCGAGCTTTACGTCGAAGCATCGCGTCGCGACAAACGCATGCAAAATTTTTTGGAATCGGCACGGCAAGCCGGTGTGCGGGTGCTGCCCGTGCCGGTGGAGCGCCTTGATGGCCTGTCCCGCGGGGTGCGGCATCAAGGTGTAGTGGCCCTGGCACAGGCGAATACATTGGCCGTCGATATTGACGAAGTGCTGGATGCCTTGGAAGAGCAGGGCAAAACCCCCTTGTTATTACTGCTAGACAGCATTACTGACCCGCATAACCTGGGCGCCTGCTTGCGCACGGCCGATGCCGCCGGCGTGCATGCGGTAATTGCGCCGCGCGACCGGGCTGCCGGGCTTAACGCCACCGTTCGGCGTGTGGCGTGTGGGGCGGCCGATACCGTGCCTTATATAACGGTAACCAACTTGGCCCGCACCATGCGGCACCTCAAAACACGCAACATCTGGCTGATCGGCACCGACGGTGAAGCCGGTCAAAGCCTGCACCAAGCAGATGTGCGTGGCCCCACGGGTTGGGTGATGGGTGCCGAGGGCGAGGGCATGCGCCGGCTTACCCGCGAAACCTGCGATGACCTGGTACACATCCCCATGGTGGGCTCGGTGGAAAGCCTGAATGTCAGCGTTGCTACGGCAGTGTGTCTGTACGAAAGCGTTCGCCAACGTCAATCAACGTCCTGACACCCCAACGCCCCTTAAGGCGTAACGTCTGAATGGTCGAACGCCTTAATGACATAACGTCTTGATGGCATAACGTCCTACGGCTAGAAATCCGCGACGCCAATTTGCCCGCCCGCCATTAGTGTTATGGCGGGCGGCATGCCTGTTCGGGTTTACTATTACAGTTTCTTCATCTTTACTCATCTGTCATGTCTGATTACGGTTTCACTACGTCCATTGTTCATCTTGACCGCCGCACCAGCCCGGCCCATGGTGCCGTGCACCGCCCCATGCATCCTTCGGCCGAGTACGCGTTTCAAGATTCACGCGAGCTTGCTGCGGTGTTCCAGGGCAAGGCCGGCTACACCTACAGCCGCCAGGGCACGCCCACTACGGCAGCGCTCGAGGCCAAGGTGACGCAAATGGAAGGGGGGGTGAACACAGTGTGCTTTGCCACCGGCATGGCCGCGCTGACCGCCGTGTTTTATACCTTGTTGAAGGCGGGCGACCACCTGATCAGCAGCCAGTATATTTTTGGCAATACCAACAGCTTGCTTGGCACCTTGTCGCGACTGGGGGTAGAAGTCACCCTGGTGGACGCTACCGACGTTCGCAATGTTGAGCGCGCGCTGCAACCCAACACTCGCATGGTGTTTACCGAAACACTGGCCAACCCCGGTACCCAGATTGCCGATCTGCAC
>JAJUIY010000017.1 GCA_029267415.1 Alcaligenaceae bacterium | reverse complement strand
GTACCAAACTGTATGGTGTCAGGGTCGACGGTCACGGCGTCATGTTTGTAGTGCATCACCATACCCGGAAACAGCATTACCGCTGCCACCATGGTGATCTGAATCACGATAAACGGCACCGAACCCCAGTAAATTTGCCCGGTGGTTACGCGCGGGATCAGCGCCCCGGTAACTTTGTCGCGGTAGTCGGCGCGCGGGGCAACCGAGCGCAGGTAAAACAAGGCAAAGCCAAATGGCGGGTGCATGAATGATGTTTGCATATTAACCGCCAACAGCACTCCAAACCAGATCAGGTCTATCCCCATCCCATCGGCCACGGGCCCCAGTAGTGGAACGATAATAAAAGCGAGCTCAAAGAAATCGAGAAAAAATGCCAGCAGAAAGGTAAGAATGCTGACGAAGATCAAGAAGCCCCATTCACCCCCGGGGATGCCGGTAAGGAGGTGCTCGACCCAGAGATCGCCATCGATACCGCGGAAGCTGAGGGTAAAAATAGTGGAACCCACCAAAATGAACACGACGAAGCAGGACAGCTTGGTGGTGGTATCCATGGCTTGCTTCAGCAACGACCACGAGAAGCGACCGCGCGACACGGCCATGATCAGTGCACCCACCGCCCCCATGGCGCCCCCCTCGGTGGGGGTGGCCATGCCGATAAAGATGGTTCCCAATACCAGGAAAATCAGGAACAAAGGCGGAATCATGACAAAGGTGACCCGCTCGGCAATGGGTGACAGCAAATTCAGCCTGAGACCACGGTTGACCAAGGCGATAATAAGCGCCGTAAGGCCCCATACCATCAGCACAACTACCACACGCTCGTCGATGGGAACGTTGTCGTGGTGCTGATACCACCACCGCGTGCCCAGCCACGCGACCAGCGAAGCAATAACGGTAAGCACCAACAAGGAACGCAATCCGCGCGTGCCGTCTGGCTTTTCGTACACGCGTGCCTCGCGAGGCAATGCCGGCGCACTGCTGGGCTTGAAAAACGCCAACAGCACAACGTAACCGATATAGCTTGAGGCAAGAAGCAAGCCAGGCACCATCGCACCGCGATACATATCACCAATGGACCGCCCTAATTGATCGGCGAGAATAATCAATACGAGCGATGGCGGAATGATTTGTGAAAGTGTGCCCGACGCGGCGATGACACCGGTCGCCAAGCGGCGATCATAGCCATAGCGCAACATGATGGGCAGAGAAATAAGGCCCATCGAAATGACGGATGCCGACACCACGCCGGTCGTGGCCGCCAGCAAGGCGCCCACCACCACCACGGCGATGGCCAGCCCTCCCCGCAGCGGCCCAAAAAGCTGGCCAATGGTGTCCAGCAAATCTTCTGCCATGCCGGAGCGTTCGAGAATAAGCCCCATCAGCGTGAAAAAGGGCACCGCCAACAAACTATCGTTAGAGATGATGCCAAAAATACGCTGCGGCAATGCCTGGAACAGAGCTGGCTGCATGAGCCCGAACTCAATGGCGACCAGCCCGAACAAAATACCATTGGCCGCAAGGGTAAAGGCAACGGGAAAGCCCAGCAGCAAAAACAACACCAGCGTGGCGAACATGATGGGCGCCAGGTTACTAACAATGAACTCCATGCTACTGGTTCCCTTCCCTATCCGTTGTAGTGTTACTTTCCCGTTGAGCGTGGTTGGAACGCGCTGCACGCGTCGCTTCCTCGGCTTCGGCCTGTTGACGAATTTCTTCGGCAAGCTGTTCTTCAGCCGACGGCCCCCCGGGACGCGCCAGGGGGTCGGGACCCAACCCCCTTAGAAAGGCCACGGATTTGATCAACTGTGATAGTGCGGCCAAGATCAAAAGCGAGAACCCGACGGGGATCAACAACTTGACGGGCCAACGTATCAAGCCGCCGGTATTCAAGGATTTTTCCTTCAGGATGAAGGACTCATAAAAAAACGGCAACGATAACCACAGCACCAGCCCGCACGCTGGAAACAAGAAGAAAATAATGCCGAAAACCTCGATCTTGGCCTGTGTACGACTGGAAAAACGCTGCGATAACACGTCGACCCGTACGTGTTCGTTTTTCAGAAACGTATACCCGGCAGCCAGCAAGAAAATAGCGCCAAACAAATACCACTGGAGCTCAAGCCACGCATTGGAGCTGACATTGAAGACCTTGCGGACAACAGCATTGGTTGCGCTCACGAGCACGACCACCAATGTCAGCCACGTCACGGCGCGGCCGACACGCAAGTTCAGCGCATCAATGTATCGGGATAACTGCAATAGAGGTTTCATGCGAGATGTATTTCAAGTTAGCGCACCCATAGCTGGCCAGGAGCCGGTGTGACCCCTTTGATACCGACCAGTTGGTGAAAATGTATCAGGGCGCAACTCGAGGGATTCTACCGTATTCGGTGATGGACTGCTCCTAGTGTATGTACCGATAGAAAAGCCACGGAACAGTGGCGAGCCGTCTCACGACTTATATCCAGGATTAATGCCTCGAAATGACGACGAGGAACTAAAGCTGCCCCGACGAAGGGAGGGAGAAACCGGCAAGCAAGTGAAGCAGTGCGCGGCTGTCCGGCCGGGGGATATCATATTGTTCAGGGTAGGTAACGCCCGCCAGATACAACCCCGCTGGGGAAAACGTGGGCGCCGCCAAGCGGCGATCTTGGCTAGCCAGCAGCGTGTCGACCCACTCAGGCGATTGGCGTCCCATCCCGACATAGACCAGCGTTCCCATGATATTGCGGATCATATGGTGAAGGAACGCATTGGCGCGGAAGCGGAAATAAAAATACGGCGCTTGCTCGATAATGTCGATGGCCTGCAGATGGCGCACGGGGCTGGCGGCCTGGCATTCGGACGAGCGAAAGCAACTGAAATCATGCTCGCCCAGCATCCTGTTGGCAGCGTGCTGCATGGCGTCGCGGTTCAGCGTACGAAATACCCAGCCTACTCGCCCATCCAGCAACGGCGAACGCACCCGATCATTGCGGATCACATAAAGGTATTCACGTACTTGGGCCGAGAAGCGCGCATGAAAGTCTTTGGGCACTGCACGCGCCCATTGCACGGCAACCGTGGCGGGCAATAAGGCATTAAGGCCACGCACCCAGGATTCAGGTGAGCGTACAGCGTCGGTGTCCAGATGGATCACCTGATTCAGTGCGTGCACTCCGGTATCGGTGCGTCCGGCGCACACAGTACTGACGCGGCCGGCCAGGAATGACCCCAACGCCTCTTCGACCGCGTCTTGCACTGTATTGACGTTAGGCTGGGTTTGCCACCCACAAAAGGCGGCGCCGTCATAGCTGAGCCCGAGCGCAACCCGCATTGCCAGGTCAGCTGCGCGACGACCCGGAATCGCCAACCGTTGGCTCGTTCAGATCAAGGTTGATTTGTTCGAGTTTTTCTTTGACCATTTCGGGCGTTACCGCGTCGGGGCTTGTGCTTTGCGCCTGGTTTGTCCGGCGTAGCACCCAAGCAATCACCAAGACGACGAAGGCCAACACACCCAATATGGTGGCGATGAGATTATTTTGAATCCAGCTTATTACAGTGTCCATCTTGGTCTTTGCTACATCAACGTTGGATTGTGCCGACTCGGGCGCGGCATCCTCCGTTGATTCAGAATCAACAATTCCATCAAGAAAGTCTTCGTCACCGATCGTTGCCTCGGTCACGGCGGTCGCGACCTCAGTCAAGGACTGTCGCAGCCCTTGAGCACCTTCGATGACCACGTCCTTTGCCGCCTCGCCTTGCGACTGGTAGGCCTGATTCAATTTCTTGACATTCTCTTCGAGCAGCGAAACCCGCTCTTGTGCGTCGGTAATGGCACGGCGACTGGCGGTCTCGTCATCTTGGCGGCTGCCATCATCAACACTTGGCCCAGCCTGGGACGAAGCTCCATCAGCAGTGGCCGCATGGGCAGTTTTACTGACGCCCGAAGCCATATTTTCAGCCAACCGTGCGGACGCCCCGGTCGCTGATTCTGGGGCAATGGAGCCTGCGCTTGCACTGCCTTCGGCCGCGCTGACCGCGCCACTGGCACCGCCAGCCCCACCACCTTTCACTGGTGCTACACCATCAGCGGACGCCTGGTCCGTCTGAACTGATTGATCCGCAAAGGCGTGCTCAGTCCCTCGGCCTTGTCCGACAACGGCGGGCCGCTCTGTCCCTTGGCCTTGCCCGACAACGGCGGGCCGCTGTGCACCGTCAAGAGACGTTTGACCGACGCCTTGGCTTGCCCCATTACCCGCAACCCGACCTTCCTGATCTGCTGACCGGTTAGCCACCGCATCGCCGGCAGGATCGCTTGATGCACCGCCCGACAGGTCGGCCTGATTTTCAACTGTTGCGACAGCACCGCCCGACATGCCAGCCTGGTTTCCATCGGTTGACGCAGCACCCCCCGACACGCCGGCCCGGCTTTCAGCGGTTGCCACAGCGCCGTCCGTTGACGCCGGCGACTGACCACTGGATAAGCGAAGCCGATCACCGCCGGACGCACGTGACTTGGGAACATTGGATATGGAATCATCAGACCCGACGTCAGGCTCGCGTTCAGACAAGCGGGCTGTCGGTTGCCCGACGACCGGACCTGCATCGCTAACCTGCGGAACGTCTCCTTTTCGGCGGTAGGCCTCAAATGCCACAACCTGCTCATGAAAGAGACGCCGCGCCTCGCGATCAGAAATGGCAGTTAGCGCAGCCATGTCCGGCATCTGCAGTTGTTCGCCAGCCCTTACCAGGTTCACATTATTTTGAATGAAGGCGTGCGGATTGGCACGCTGCAAGGCGATCATCATCTGGTAGACGGTAACGCCAGGAACAGCATGGCGACCTGCAATGGCAAACATCGTGTCGCCGCGTCGGACCAGGATGGGCTTGTGCTGTGCCATTGCTGCTGTGTTGGTCGCGCTGCCCCCACCTACTGACGGTGCTGCCTGAGCGACCGGGGCCTGTATGGCCGTACTGCCCCCCTGCGCCAGCAAACTGACTTGATAGCGCTGCACCCCGGTGGCCGTACGAATATCGAGCAGCAGATCGGCAATGGGTTGATTGAAGACGTGATCAGACCACACGACCAGAGTGCGAACCCCAGGCGCATAACCGTCGTCAAGCCGCGTGTGCAGCGTGGCAAGGTCGACCGGCGGTGTCAACCCGGCCTGTGCCCAGTCGGACATGGGTGCTGGGCTTGCCTGCAAAGATTGCGCTTCGGACGCGCTAAGCTGCGTAACCGGAATGGTGATGCGCAGCGGCTCGCCCACCGCAGACACCAGACGCGAATGCCCCAGTGTGGCTGCGTGCACCGAGGCGCATGCCATCCCCGCCACGAAAACAGCTGCCAAAAGCGGCAATCGAAATGAAGGACGCGTGACAGTTGAAACGTGGCGGAAAACAGACATGGTTAGAGTTCACCCAAAACAATACGCAGCGTGCGACGAATGGGCTCGGCGGCCCCCCACAGCAGCTGATCGCCCACGGTGAAGGCACTGAGGTATTCGGGCCCCATGCCAAGCTTACGCATACGGCCGACGGGGATATCCATGGTGCCGGTAACAGCGACGGGCGTCAGCTGTTCCATTGTGGCTTCGCGTTCATTAGGTACCACTTTTGCCCACGCTGAGCCCTCGCGAATAATATCAGCAATTTCGTCAAGAGGGAGATCGCGCCGCAATTTGATGGTCAAGGCTTGACTATGGCTGCGCATGGCGCCAATGCGCACACACAGACCATCGATAGGAATGACCGCGTTGTCGGTGCCAGGACCCCGCCCCAAAATGCGGTTGGTTTCGGCTGACCCCTTCCACTCTTCGCGCGACATGCCGTCTTCGAGATCGGTGTCGATCCAGGGAATCAGGTTACCCGCCAAGGGCACACCAAAGTGTTCGACCGGAAGGCTGCCGTCCTGTTGCGTCTGCAGCACCTTGCGATCGATTTCCAAAATGGCGGAAGCGGGGTCGTCGAGCAACGGGCGCACCGCAGCATTGATTTGCCCAAACTGGGTGAGCAGCTCGCGCATGTGCTGTGCACCGCCGCCGGACGCGGCCTGATAGGTCATGGTCGTCATCCACTCGATGTGGTCATTGACGAACAGCCCGCCCAGGCCCATTAACATGCAGCTGACCGTGCAGTTTCCGCCCACAAAGGTTTTAATACCCCGCTGCAGGCCCGCGTCGATCATGTTGCGGTTGATGGGGTCGAGCACAATGATGGCATCGTCGCTCATGCGCAAGGTGCTGGCCGCGTCGATCCAGACACCCGTCCAGCCGGCATCACGCAGCTGTGGATACACCTGCGAGGTGTAACCACCGCCTTGAGCGGTCAAAATAATGGGCAGCTTTTTGAGCGCGTCGATATCGTAGGCATCTTGCAACGGGCCGGCACCGTCGGCCCAGTCTGGTGCCTGGCCCCCGGCGTTGCTGGTTGAAAAAAACACGGGCTGGAACAAAGAAAAGTCATTTTCCTCGCGCATGCGTTGCATGAGGACCGACCCCACCATGCCGCGCCAGCCGACAAGACCTACTGTCTGGCTCATAACAAATCCGCTTTAACAATTAAAAAATTAATAAACAGTCTTTTTATTTTAATGCTTTCAGTACAGCATCGCCCATTTCAGACGTAGAAACAAGCGTGCTTCCTTCTTGTTTGATATCGGCCGTGCGCAAGCCTTGTTGCAACACTGCCTGAACTGCTGCCTCGACGCGCTGAGCCAGTTCCGGTGCATTCAGCGAATACCGCAGCAGCATCGCCGCCGACAAAATGGTGGCCAACGGGTTAGCAATGTTTTTTCCGGCAATATCCGGTGCGGAGCCGTGAATCGGTTCGTACAGACCCTGGTTGGCGGCATTCAGCGAGGCCGAGGGCAACATTCCGATAGAGCCTGTAAGCATGGCCGCAGCATCCGAAAGGATATCACCAAACAGGTTACCTGTAACAATGACGTCGAACTCTTTGGGTGCGCGCACTAATTGCATGGCGGCATTATCGACGTACATGTGAGACAGTTCTACGTCGGGGTATTCGGCCGCAACGCTGATCATGACCTCGCGCCACAGTTGCGAAGTTTCGAGCACGTTGGCCTTGTCCACACTGCAAACGCGACGGTTACGCTTTTGCGCGGCCTGAAATGCCACATGAGCGATGCGGCGCACCTCGGTTTCCGCGTAGTGCATGGTGTCGAACCCTTCCCGATCGCCCGTGAAGGGGCCGTTTTCGACCACACGAATGCCCCGTGGTTGGCCAAAGTAGATATCCCCAGTGAGCTCGCGAACGATCAGGATGTCGAGACCGGCGACGATTTCCGGGCGCAATGACGAGGCCTCGGCCAACTCGGCGAACAACATGGCGGGACGAAAATTGGCAAACAAACCCATTTCTTTACGCAGGCCCAAAATGGCTTGTTCGGGACGCAAGGCACGTTCAAGCTTGTCGTACTTCCAGTCGCCGACAGCACCAAACAAGATGGCATGCGCGTTTTTGGCCAACGACAAGGTTTCTGGCGGCAGCGGATGCCCGTGCGCATCGTACGCTGCTCCCCCGACGTGCGCGGTCTGCATGTTGAGATCGAGGGGCAATGCCCGCAGTACCCGCACCGCCTGTTCAGTGATTTCCGGACCAATGCCGTCGCCCGGCAAAACCGCAATGTTATAGGTTGTCATGTTCTTCCTTGCATGAAATTGAAACACACAAACCCTGCCGCCAACGCGACAGGGTTTGCGTGAGAAGCTCGAAACAGCTTAGCGAGCCCGCAGCGCGGCCGACTCCAACCAAGGGAAACGCGCCAAGCGCTCAGCTTCGAATTCGCGGATCTTGTCGGCCTTTTGCAGTGTTTGCCCGATATCGTCCAAGCCGTTCAGCAAGCAGTGCTTTCTATACGGATCGACATCAAACGACAGCGTGCGCCCACCCGGCGTGGTGATCAGCTGCTGCTCAAGATCGATCTTGAGCTGATAGCCGGGCGTGGCCTCGACCTCGTCAAACAAGCGCGACACCTCGTCTTCCGGAAGAATAATAGGCAGCAGGCCGTTTTTAAAGCTGTTATTGAAGAAAATATCCGCATACGACGGCGCAATAACAGCGCGGAACCCAAACTGCAACAAGGCCCAGGGCGCGTGCTCGCGGCTGGAACCGCAGCCGAAGTTTTCACGGGCCAGCAAAATTGAGGCACCTTGGTAACGAGGCTGATTCAGGACGAAGTCGGGGTTCAGCGGGCGTTTGCTGTTATCCATACCCGGCTCGCCGTGATCCAGATAACGGAGCTCATCAAACAAGTTGGGCCCAAAGCCGGTGCGTTTGATCGACTTCAGAAACTGCTTCGGGATGATCAGGTCAGTATCGACGTTGGCACGATCGAGCGGAGCGACGATCCCTTCATGTGTAGTAAATGCTTGCATAAGAGACTCCTAGCGAAACTTGCGTACGTCGGTGAAATGACCAGCGACAGCAGCCGCTGCAGCCATTGCGGGGCTGACCAGATGCGTGCGTCCGCCCTGCCCCTGCCGGCCTTCGAAGTTCCGGTTTGACGTGGAGGCGCAGCGCTCACCCGGTTCGAGCCGGTCGGCGTTCATGGCGAGACACATGGAGCAACCCGGCTCGCGCCATTCAAAGCCCGCTTCCAGGAAGATTTTGTCCAGACCCTCTTCTTCGGCTTGTTGCTTGACCAGCCCAGAGCCTGGCACGACCATGGCTTGCTTGACGTTATCGGCCACGCGCTTGCCGCGTGCAACCGCAGCGGCCGCGCGCAAGTCTTCAATGCGGGCATTGGTACACGACCCAATAAACACCTTGTCGATCTTGATGTCTTCCATGGGGGTATCCGCCGCCAGCCCCATGTACTCCAACGCGCGCTCCATGCCGGCTCGACGCACGGGATCGGACTCGTTTTGCGGATTGGGAACCGTATCAGCGACGGACACCACCATTTCAGGTGACGTGCCCCAGCTGACCTGCGGCGCCACCTGCGTGGCATCAATATTGACGACGCGGTCGAACTGGGCGCCCTCGTCGCTGTGCAACGTGCGCCAGTACTGAACCGCCTGATCCCATTGCTCGCCCGTGGGGGCGTAGGGACGGCCACGCAGGTATTCGATGGTTTTATCGTCGACTGCAACCATACCCGAGCGGGCGCCGGCTTCGATCGCCATATTGCACACCGTCATGCGGCCTTCTACCGACAGCGCCTGAATGGTGCTTCCGCCGAATTCGATCGCGTAACCCGTACCGCCAGCGGTACCGATTTGACCAATAATGTAAAGAATCAAATCTTTCGCGGTGCATCCGAACGGCAACTTGCCTTCCACCTTGATGAGCATGTTCTTGCTTTTTTTCATCAGCAAGGTTTGCGTGGCCAGCACGTGCTCGACTTCGGACGTACCAATACCAAATGCCAAAGCCCCCACCGCACCGTGTGTACTGGTGTGCGAATCGCCGCATACCACCGTCATGCCAGGCAAGGTAGCGCCCTGCTCGGGGCCAATAATATGCACAATCCCCTGGCGCAGATCGTTCATGCGGAACTGCGTTATCTGGTAGGTATCACAGTTTTTGTCCAGGGTTTCGACCTGCAGCCGCGAAACCGGGTCGGCAATTTCCTGGTCGCGCGCAATGGTGGGCACGTTGTGATCGGACACCGCCAGGTTGGCGCTGACCCGCCAAGGCGCGCGCCCGGCTATGGCAAGGCCTTCAAAGGCCTGCGGGCTGGTGACCTCATGCAGCAAATGCCGATCTATATAGAGCAAACAGGTGCCGTCCTCGTGTTGGTCGATGACATGGGCATCCCAGAGCTTGTCATACAGTGTTTGGGCCATGATTTCTTTCCGGTTGAACTGAAAAATGAAGCTGAATGGATTTATTATGCCACCACGATAAACGGGTACAAGACAGGTATTTATACTGGTATAAATACTGCTACGCTAGCGTTTCGCCTGCTCGTACAACGGCATGACCCGTTCAGCTGCCACTTTCAGGTCGGCCATACGGCTCGCCGGTGACGGGTGCGTCGACAAGAACTCCGGTGGACGTCCGCCCCCTGCCGATTCCATTTTTTGCCATAACGTGATGGCGGCACGCGGGTCGTAGCCGGCGCGAGCGGCCAGTTCAACCCCCATACGGTCGGCCTCGAGTTCGTGCGTACGGCTGTTTGGAAGGGTAAACATCACTTTGGTGAGTTCATTACCCAGGTCGGCCGCACCCGGCATGCCGGTTACCGCCGATAGGACCGACAGGCCAATGCCGGCCGCCATCTGTTGCGAGACCTGCTCACGGGAATGTTCGCGCAGCGCGTGCGCCATTTCGTGCCCGATCACGGCGGCGAGCTCGTCATCGGTGGGCTTCAGTTTATTGATAAGCCCGGCATAAATCGCCATTTTGCCACCAGGCATGCACCAGGCGTTTACCTCGTCGCTATTGACGACGTGCATCTCCCAGTTCCAGCTGCGAGCGTCGGGTCGGAACACGCCGACTTGATTGATCAGGCGTTGCGTAATAGCGCGGACACGTTGCACATGCGCAGAGTTGGTATCGAGTGCACCATGCTGGCGAGCCTGCCCCATCATGGCAGCGTACTGACTGGCTGCCTCTTGTTGAAGTGCTTCCTCGGACACCAGGCCCGACATATATTGTTTACGTTCGATACCGACCGCACCGGAACTGGTGGTTTGTACAGACGCACAACCGCCTGCCATCATCGTGGATACCAGCGCCCCGGTCAGGAACAGCCGACGCCATTTTGTCATTGCAAACATGTCGCTTCCCTTTAAATTTGCCATAAAATCCAATGCGCAGCGGGCGACCGTCAAAAAGACCCCGTCAAGCCGCCAACTGCAACTTTGCCACGTCTGACGCCCCAGGCTGAGGCCACCAAACCGACTCGTCGTCAGCCACATTGCGCCCGATGCATCAGTGCGTGATCCATCAGCACCAGGGCAACAAGCGCTTCAATAATAGGTGTGGCGCGTATGCCCACGCAGGGGTCGTGACGCCCCAATGTTTGTACTTGCACCGGCTCACCTGCCCGGTTTACCGAGCGACGTTCGATCCGGATGCTGGATGTGGGCTTGATGGCCACCGATGCAGTCAGCGGCTGCCCCGTCGAAATACCCCCCAGCACACCACCGGCATGGTTACTCTGAAAGCCCTCGGGCGTGATCTCATCGCCATGTTCGGAGCCCCGTTGACTGACACAATCAAATCCGGCGCCCATGGATACGCCCTTGACGGCGTTCAGCCCCATCAAGGCATGCGCCACGCAAGCATCAAGCCGGTCGTAAATCGGTTGTCCCCAGCCGGCGGGTAAATTTTCGGCAACCACTTCGAGACGCGCACCAATAGAGTCGCCGTCTTTGCGAAGCTGATCCATATACGCCTCAAGCTCTGGAACGATATCGGCATTGGGCGCATAAAACGGGTTATTACCCACATGGTCCCAAGCCACAAAAGGAATGGCAATAGGCCCGAGCTGGCTCATGTAGCCACGTATCTGTGTGCCAAAGGTTTGATGCAGCCATTTCTTGGCGATGGCACCGGCCGCCACCGTTGGGGCGGTCAGGCGTGCAGACGAGCGCCCGCCACCACGCGGATCTCGCTCACCGTACTTATGCCAATAGGTGTAATCGGCGTGTCCGGGACGAAATGTGTCCTCGATATTGCTGTAGTCTTTGCTGCGCGCATCCGTATTGCGAATCAGCAAGGCGATGGGGGTACCGGTGGTGCGGCCCTGATACACGCCAGACAATATTTCGACCCGGTCGGGTTCACGTCGTTGTGTGACATGGCGCGATGTGCCGGGCCGACGACGATCCAACTCATGCTGGATATCCGCTTCAGAGACTTCCAGACCCGGCGGGCAGCCATCGACCACTGCGCCAATGGCCGGCCCATGCGATTCACCAAAATTTGTTACCCGAAACAAGGTACCGAGGGTATTTCCGGACATAACTTCCTTCGCTTTAAAACACGATCGCGCCAGGTGGGCAACCACACAGCGACGATTATTACATTATTGATCGCACCATGATTGCCGCGGCATCATGACGAGCAACTTACCTGAATATGTGCCGCCGAGGGCGGTGGCGCCTGTGCGAACGCATCGTAGCCAGGCCGTTCATAATAGGGGTCACGCAGCAGCATCAGCAAGGTATCGATTTCGGACACATCGCCCTGACCTGCCGCCTCAATAGCTTGCTGCGCCAAATGATTACGGAGTACATACACGGGATTCACCCCGTTCATGGACGCTTTGCGTTCCTCAACGGGACGGTTGTCACGTTGCAATCGGACGATGTAGCGGTCCAGCCATTCGCGCGCCGCGCCCTGATCAGCAAACCGGCTGACGAATGCGTCGGGTATCTCCGGGGCATCTGCCAGTTCGCGGAAGCTCAGGGTGAAGTCGGCCTGATTTGTGTGTAACAGCTTCCACCAGTCGTCGGCCAGCTGCTGGTCGCCGTCTTCCCACTGGCGCAAGCCGAACTTCAAGACCATGTTGCGATGATAGGCGTCCAGAAACGCGGCCTCATAGCCATCGAGCACCTCGCGCAGGGCATCAGGTTCGACTCCAAGACTCAAAAAACTGCCAGCCAACCGATACAAGTTCCAGTGCCCTACTGACGGCTGCGCATTCCATGCATAGCGCCCCTGCGTATCGGTATGGTTGCAAATATGGTTGGCCTGAAACGCATCCATGAACCCGTAAGGGCCGTAATCAATCGTCAGTCCAAGCACCGACATGTTGTCAGTATTCATGACGCCATGGCAAAAACCCACCGTCATCCAATCGGCCATCAGGCGCGCGGTGCGTTGTACGACACCATCCAGAAAACATAGCGCCATACCGGGCACGTCGGGCTCGCCATCGTTGTCGGGCGGCCGGCACTCTGGATAAAACCGGGTTATGACATAGTCGAGCAAGGCGCGCTGCTCGGCGGGTGAGTTTGAAAAATGTTCGAAGGTGCCAAAGCGCACAAACGTGGGGGACACGCGCGTGACGATGGCCGCTGTTTCAACCGTTTCACGATAGACCGGATCGTCGGACACCACCAGGGCAAGGGCCCGCGTGGTGGGGATGCCCAGACCGTGCATGGCTTCACTGGCCAGGTATTCGCGCACTGACGAGCGAAGCACAGCGCGCCCGTCCCCCATACGCGAATATGGCGTCTTGCCCGACCCCTTCAGCTGCCATTCCCAGTGCCCCGTCGATGTGATGACTTCGCCCAGAAGGTGGGCGCGACCATCGCCCAGCTGACCGGCCCACACACCGAACTGGTGTCCGCTATACACCGCCGCCAATGTGTTGCCATTTGGCAATGGCGCATTGCCCGCGCACACCTGCGCGAAATCGGGATCGGACGCAAGGCGCGGGGACAACCCCATATCACGAAGCACATCCGGGTTGGCATGCAGCAGCCGCGGGTTGGTGAGCGGTTGAGGGCGAAGCTTGGTATAGAAGGCAGGCGGCAGCTCGGCATACGAATTTGCCACCCGCAGGTCGCGAACGTGTTCAATCATGACTTGGCGCTCCTGGCCGCGCGGCGTGCTGCCTTCTTGGAGGGCCATAAATACATGAGCGCGCACACATAGAAAGTGAAGGACAGCACAATTTCGAACCATGCCATCAACACAGACATGGGGGCCGGGTCAGACCACGCCCTTACGACGCCTTCCATGAAATACAGCAAAATAAGCATGGCCGCCCATTGCAAGGTATACAAATTGCCTCGCAACACGCCGCGCAGCGGTAACAACAACGGCAGCACCTTCAGAGCAAGATACGAGCCACCCGGCCGGATGGGGGCAATGCGCAGCTCCCAGGCCAAGCCTAGAATGATCAGGGCGATAAGCGAAACCGACGCCCCCCAGCGGTACACAGGATTTAATTTTGGTGCCATGCTGCTATTATGACCCGAAAGCGGCCCCTGCCGGTGCGCCCATCCCGGCCCGGCACCCACCCAGCCACCTCTACACCATCAGAAAAACATCCGTGAGCACCGACACCCCAAACCCGGCCGCCAAACGGGAACGCCATTCCGGACGCGGCCAGAAACTGATGAAGATCGGCCGCTTTGTACTGAAGTACGCCGCCGACAAACAATTGACCCAGGTTGCCGCCAGCCTGACCTTCACCACCGTGCTGGGGGTAGTCCCCCTGCTTGCCGTGGTGCTGTCGTTATTTACAGCGTTTCCCTTGTTTGATGAATTCCGGATCGCACTGGAGCGGTTTCTTACCACCAACCTGATGCCTCCGGCTGTGTCCGAAAACGTGATGGCCTACCTGAACGAGTTTGCCGCCAAGGCGTCCGGGCTAACGGCTATTGGCAGCCTTGCACTCATCGTTACGTCCATCATGCTGATCCGAACCATTGACGACGCCTTCAACAGCCTCTGGCATGTGGAACACCAGCGCCCCCTGCGGCAACGCGTGCTGGTTTATTGGGCCATTATCTCGTTAGGGCCGATTCTTACGGGCGCCAGCCTGTGGGCCAGCGCCACCATGGCCCAGCAGTCGCTCGATTACCTGGGATCCCCCGCTGCCGGCAGCCTGGCGCTGTCGATGCTGCCCATCCTATTAACCGGTTTGGGGTTTACCGGTCTGTTCATGGGTGTGCCCAACTGCCGGGTTTACTGGAAAGACGCGCTGGTCGGCGGTGTTATTACCGCTATTGTGCTCGAACTGATGCGCACCAGCTTCGCGCACTACCTGTTACGCTTCCCGTCATACACCGTCATCTATGGCGCGTTTGCCACGGTACCTATTTTCCTGCTGTGGATTTACATGTCGTGGCTGGCTATTTTGGGTGGTGCCGCCCTGGCGGCGCTGCTCCCAGCCATACGCCAGCGCCATTGGGACATCCAGCATTACCCGGGCGCCGAACTGATCAATGCTGTTAATATTTTGGGCTGCCTGTGGCATGCGCAAGGTCATAACCGGCCGGGACAAACCGTGCAAAGCCTCGCTCAACTGGCCGACGTGCGGCCCACCGAACTGGGCCACCTTTTGCACACACTGAAAGATCTGGGCTATATCGCAGACAGCGAAATAGACGATACCGAAGTCTGGTTACTATCTTGCGACCCTCGCACGGCGCGTCTCCAGCCGCTGATTGACGCCTTGCTTATTGATCGAAACCAACCCGCCCTGGCCAGCCACCCGCAGCTGGTGGATGCCGTGGCAACCGTGCTTGCCGGCGGCCACGTTCGGCTGGAAACCTTGTTCGAAAACCCGCACACGCTGGCCCAGACGCCATCGTTACGGCAAAATGGAGGTAAAGTATCAGATGAAGCCTGCACCAAGGAGGTCGACCATGCTTAAAGTCAGTGAAATTCTTCGCGTCAAAGGGGATACGCTGTTCACCGCCTCACCCGATGCGCCCATTCAGCGCGCACTCGAGACAATGAGCGAACATGACATCGGTTCGCTGGTGATTATGGAGCATGGCGAATTGGTCGGCATGCTGACATTCCGTGAAATTATCCGCCATTTGCATGACCACGGCGGAAGCGTGGGCAACAACACCATACGAAGCATTATGGATGACGCCCCGGTCAGTGTTTCACCCAATACCAGCGCCTACGAAGTGCAGCGCCTGATGCTCGAGAAACACGCCCGTTATATCCCGGTCATGGACGGCCCCACACTGCTGGGCGTTATTTCGTTTTACGACATGGCCAAGGCCTTGGTTGCTGCCCAACAGTTTGAAAACAGCATGCTGAAAGCCTATATACGCGACTGGCCGGCCGATAACGAAGAAAGCAGCGCGTCGGCAGCGCCCTAATAGCATCAGCCTAGCACTTGTTGGCCCTGATCAGGGGTTTTGTGCCGTTACGGCGTCCCACGCCTGGCGGATAAGCGCTGGGTCGTTGCGGTTCAGGGCCGACGCATCTGACAAGGTACGGCGCCACTGGCGCGCACCCTTGCGGCCACTTGCAAACCCCAACAGGGCACGGCTTATAAACCGAAGCGGCACGCCTTGGGCCACTTGCTCGTGGGCATACGTAACCATGGCTTCCACAACGTCGTCGTCCGTTGGCACGGCGTCATGAGGCCAAAAAATCCGATGTATGTCCGATAACACGCCGGGGGTGTGCCATGCCGCACGCCCCAGCATGACACCGTCAAACCCATCGTCTATTGACACCGCCTGGTCGGGCTGGGCAATGCCCCCGTTCAACACAAACATGGCGTCGGGGAAATCTTGGCGCAACCGGGCAGCCACGTCATAGCGTAGCGGCGGTATTTCGCGATTTTCGCGTGGAGACAAGCCATCGAGCACGGCGTTACGGGCATGAACAATAAACACCCGGACCCCGGTTTCGACCAACAGCCCCACAAAGTCCCGGACGAAGCCGTACTCTTCGTTGTAATCAATACCCAGACGATGCTTTACCGTAACGGGGATAGATACCGCATCTTGCATTGCTTTTACCCCTTGCGCTACGCGCTGGGGCTCAAGCATCAAGCAAGCACCAAATGCGCCGCGCTGAACACGGGGCGACGGACAACCGCAATTCAGGTTGACTTCGTCATACCCCCAGCGTTCGGCCAGTTTCGCACTGCGGGACAAGGCATCAGGCTCACTGCCCCCCAACTGTATCGCTACTGGGTGTTCGGCCGGGTCGAAATCAAGATGGCGGCGGGCATCACCGTGAAGCAACGCGCCCGTGGTGATCATTTCGGTGTACAAACGCGCACGCGGCGCCAGCAACCGGTGGAAATATCGACAGTGGCGATCGGTGACGTCGATCATGGGTGCCACACACAAGCGCCACAGATCAGTGTGATCAACGGAAGTGCCGCTATCGGCGGTGACGAGAAGTTCCTGCATTTCTGACATTGAAAAACGCGTGCGCCATCAGCGCGTATACTTGGTGCGGATTTGGCCCATCAACTGGATGTGGCCCTTGATTGCAACGTTCTGAGCGAAAGAGTATTAAAACACATGGCCGTTTTTACCCACGTGAGCCACGATGACGCACGGCAGCTGCTTACCCGCTATGACATCGGTGAATTAGTTTCGTTACGCGGCATTACTGCCGGCATTGAGAACACGAACTATTTTCTGACGACGACCCAGGGCGAGTTTGTTCTGACGCTGTTTGAGGTACTAACCGAACGCGAACTGCCATTTTATATCGAATTGATGCATTACCTGGCCCAACGCAATATTCCGGTACCCAAACCCCAAACCATGCGCGACGGCACCCGGCTGACCACGCTGAATGGGAAACCGGCCTCGGTTGTGACGCGCTTGTCGGGCGGCTACGAACCAGAACCCGGTCCAGCGCACTGCGCCCTTGCCGGCGAAACACTGGCACGCATGCACCTGGCAGCACAAGACTTCCATATCCATCAGCCCAACCTCCGGTCCCTGGACTGGTGGCAGCTTGCCGTCCCGAAAATCGATCCATTTCTGACGCCGGAGCAACGCACCCTGATCAACAGCGCGCTGCAGACTCAAATCGATTTCTTTGGCTCGGCACTGTATACAAAACTGCCCAACGGCCCCGCACATTGCGACCTGTTCCGCGATAACGTACTGTTTGACGGCACCTTCGAACAGCCGCGCATGGGCGGCTTCATTGACTTTTATTTTGCCGGCTGGGATACCTGGATTTTTGACGTCGCGGTCAGTGTGAATGACTGGTGCATCCATCGCAATACGGGCGAATTCAAACCTGAACTGCTGGATGCGTGGCTGCGCGCCTATGCCACGGTTCGTCCGTTTACCGACGAGGAAAAACAAAGCTGGCCGCTGGTATTGCAGGCGGCGGCCCTGCGCTTCTGGGTGTCACGGTTGTATGATTACCATATGCCGCGCCCTGCCGAAACGCTCAAACCACACGACCCGCGCCATTTTGAGCGTATTCTGCGTCTGCGCACCAATGCCGCCATCACGCCCTTACCCGAATAATCCTGCGCGACCAACACTGTTTGTCTCGCCTGACGATTTACCTTTATGCAAGCCGCAACACTTCCGATTACCGCCGGATGGAAATGGATCATGGATGGCTACCAGCTGTTCATGCGCCAACCTTTAGCCATGTTTTTTTGGGCCATGGTAACTGGCCTATTGATCACTTTCAGCTATTTCTTGCCTATTCTGGGGCAAATGGCCCTGATTGCGATCACACCGGCACTCACCTTTATTGCACTGTCGGCCTGCCGGCATATCGCCGCCGGCCGGCGCATGATGCCGGGCATGTGGTTGCAGCCGATCCGTCAAAATGCCGCTGTGCGCAGCCGCTTGTTAAAGCTGGGGCTGGTGTATTTGGCCTTTTGCATGGTGGGCGGCTTTATTGCCACGCTTCCTTTCCTGGGCCAATTGCACGCTGCGATCGGAGTCGATGGCAGTGTCAACGAAGCGGCCTTGCTCGCCGCCGTGCGCGGGCCATTTATTACCTTTGGGTTCCTGTACATTCTGATTTCAGCTTTGTTTTGGCACGCGCCCGCACTGACCGGGTGGCATGGCATCAAAACCGGGCAAGCCATGTTCTATTCCATGGTGGCCTGCTGGCGTAACAAGTTGCCATTCCTGGCCTATGGTACGGGTTGGGCAGCCATATTCTTCGCGCTGCAAACAGCCGGAACGCTGTTGCTGGGCATTGGGCTGTCACCGGCTGCGGTCCAGATCTTGATCACCCCACTTAACCTGGGCCTTGCTGCCATACTGTACTGCAGCTTTTACCCGGCGTACATCAGCGTTTTTGGTACCAACTACCCCACTTCGCACGACACAGAGCACGCTGCACCCGAACCATGAAGTCCCGGTGTCGTCGGCAATAGCCGGCGGGGAGTTCTATGACTGCATGGGCGCGCAAACACCAGACAGCGCGCCTGGGCGGCAAGTGCTCACATTGCCGCAACACCCTGAGACGTTTATCAACAAACACGACATCGATTGCACGGTGCATGCCAAAGGTATGCACCGCCTTGCACGGCGACAAATACACCCCCGTGTTCTCCCCCGCTCGCGGCACCGCGTGCCACCCGCGTAAACGCGTCCGGAATGTTGTACACAAATGCAGGGCAAGCGGCGCCTCCACGGCTGATGGCGCCGCGCAATGACCCGCGTCTTCAGCTTGTTTATCTGTGTTCACCATATTGCAGCACGGTCGACGCCCATGTTTACCACGCCCCCTCAACAAGTTTGAGCACAACCGGAAACCCGATAACCAGGAACGTGCATGGGAAAATACACGTCACCAGGGGGAACAGCATTTTCACAGGTGCCTTCATCGCCAGTTCTTCGGCACGCAAGAATTGCTCGGAGCGTCGCTGGTCGGCCTGCGCACGCAAGATGGGGCCCAAACTACTGCCGGTCTGATCGGCCTGTTTAAGAGCGGAAACCAGGCTTGCCATGGCGATGAGCCCCGTGCGAGCGGCGAGATTGTCCAGCGCCTCCATACGAGGGGCTCCAGCACGAATCTCAGCCAAGGTATAGTGAAGCTCTTGCCGCAAAGGGCCGTCCGGGCCGTGCTCGGCTGCGCGTTGCAGTGCACCGTGCAGATTTAGCCCGGCCTCAACGCATAACGTGGTCATATCAAGTAAAAAAGGCAGCTCGCGCAACATGTTCTGCTGGCGCTGACCCGCTCGACTGCGTACCGCCACGCGTGGCAACATGGCGCATAACAGCGCCCCTAGGCACGCCCAAGGCAACACCGTGAACCACTGCGGAAACCAAAGTAGATAGAACACAGCGCACAGCAGGCCGGCAATCAAAAGAAACACCAGAGTTTGTAGCGCAACCAATTCAGATGGTGTCAACAAGGCATCCAGCGCGGCCAGCCGCAAACCCTGCGCCAAGCGGCCCCGCGTGCGCCATGGCACAAACGGTTCGCACACCGGACGCAAGGCCTGCACCCATGGCCAGGCCAGACGCAGAAATAGCGGCCGTCGTTGTTTTGTGGCGGCGTCATCACGACGGATCGCCGGTTGTAACGCCCACCACAGGAACACGCACAGCGACATGCCGGTAAATACTATGCTGAGCAATAAAAACATGATCGCTTCCCTGATGTTTGATTACCCGCCCGAAACGAGCCTAAACCTGGATGCGCACGATGCGATGAATCAGCAACACGCCGATTAGTTCTAGTACGACGACCGTAATCAACACTGCCCAGCCGACAGCCGTTTGCCATAGAGCGGCCATCGCGTCCGGATCCAGCCAATGCAGCACCAGCACTAAAACAGGCGGCATGCTGGCCATGACCCACATCTGCATACGCCCTTGTGACGTAAGCGCACGGATACGACCCAGCAAGTGAAGTCGGGTCCGCAGCGTCGCCGATATGCGTTCCAGTGTTTCGGCTAGGCTTCCACCGCTTTGTGCGGCAATATTTAGCGCCGACACAATAAGACTGACACTTTCCACCGGCACCCGCAGATGAAAATTGCGCAACACTTGGTCGAAGGACACCCCCATACGTTGCTCGTGCAAAATCAGGCGTAGTTCCTGCGACAAAGGAGCGGGGGCATGGTCGGCACTGTGGCGTATCGCCTGCTGTATACCCGACCCCGCACGTAAAGCGCCGGCAAGTTCCAGAAGCAAGTCGGGAAGTTGCAGCTCAAGCCGATGAAGCCGTCGACGCCGCGCCCGCGCCAGAACGGATGGCGGTGCCAAAAAAGCCACCGCGGCGATCACGGCCGCGAACACAAAACTACCCGTCACCAGCCACGCGCCCAGCGCCAGCACCGCACACGCGCACAAACTGCCGGCCCATACCTGCGCCGGGTCCAGAAACAAAAACATTTCGCCCATGTCTTTGCGAGCTTGAGTGGTAAACGTCTGCCGATACTGCAAAAATCCTTGACGCACGCGCTGCTGAACAAACCACAAGCCAAGGCTTGCACCAACGAACACACAGATCAGAAATAAGAGCATCAACCCCATGATCTGGCTCCTGGACAGGTGGATACTTGCGTTCTGGTGGACTGCTGTTTCCATCGCCGTGCCTTACGCTTCATGACGCTTCCGGGCGGCCATGCCAGCGGTCGGGCGCGATGGCCGCGGGGGAACAGGCATTGAAGGCATCAATGCCCAGATCGCTCCCTTCCAGCCGAAACCCATCGGGCACAATGCCACAGCCTATAAAAGCCGGGGGTGGACCCGGATCGAAGCGGAACAACTCCTGCAGCTGTATTTGCCCGCTTTCCTGACCGGTGAGCTGCACAACAGAGGTGATTACACGCGGGCCCTGGGCCAGCCGCGCTTGTTGCACGATAATATCGACACTGGCTGACACGTGCTCTCGTACGGCCGTCAATGGCAAGTCCATGCCGGCCATCAGTACCATTGTTTCAAGGCGGTTCAATGCATCGCGCGGGCTGTTGGCATGCAAGGTTGTCAGCGACCCCTCGTGCCCCGTATTCATGGCAGCCAACATGTCAAACGCTTCAGCACCACGACATTCGCCCACAACAATGCGGTCAGGCCGCATACGCAGTGCATTGCGCACCAAATCGCGTATGTGTATGGCCCCCTTGCCTTCCAGGTTGGCCGGACGCGCTTCCAGACTGACCAGGTGTTCATGATCCAGTTGCAACTCGGCGGCGTCTTCGATGGTCACGACACGCTCATGCGCCGGGATGCACCCTGACAACACATTGAGCAGCGTCGTTTTCCCCGACCCTGTTCCGCCCGAAACAATCACGTTCTTACGCTGCGTAACGCACAACGCCAGAAATTGACTGATACTGACGCTTAGCGATCCGACGCCCAGCAAGGCTGCCATGTTTGGACGACGTGTCGGAAATTTGCGGATGGTCATGCTGGCCCCACGCAGGGCAATGGGTGGTATTACTGCGTTAACTCTTGAACCATCGCGCAGGCGTGCATCGACCATGGGCGAACTATCATCAATACGCCGCCCCAGCGGCGAAACAATGCGTTCGATCACCCCCAATACGGCCTGCTCACTACTGAAGCCACCTGGATGACGGCGCAATCTGCCCGACGTCTCGACGAAGATTTCGTCATGACGGTTCACCATGATTTCAGAAACCTGCGGATCAGCCAGCAGCGGCTCCAAGGGGCCGAGCCCCACCGCCTCGTCGACCACGGTACGTATCAGCTGTTCCCGGTTCCATTCCGGCGGAATGTCGGCATCCCGTGCAAGTAGATCCGCCAAGATGTCGGACGCTTCGGAACGCAAGGCGCTGTCGCTCAGCGCCGCGATATCACGTCGGCGCAGGTCCAGCGCTTCCAGCAATTCCCCATGCAATCGACGGCAGTGCCGGGTATAGCCAGGTGGCAGCACAACGGGCAGCGCACCGGGCGCCAAGCTCGGCACGTCGCCGGCTACGGCAAGCGTCCCGTCATGAGCGCTCCTCTCACACGGTCGAGCCACGTCGGCGCAGGCATCGCCGGACGTCTCGGCCGGGCCAACCTTGACACCAGCCGGCCGGGCGTTCAAGGCGTGCGCAGAAATCAGTGGCGCTGTGTCATAGTGCGGGTGCGATACGTCACTTGCCGCATAGGTTCGCGCCCCTCCCGATTCCCGGTCGGAGTCTGGACATTCGCTGGGCGCACCGGAAGCCGATTCGCCTTGGTGACGCCGCGGAACAGGGTTGATCAGTTTTAACAGGCAAGGCCCGATAATGATTTCGTCGGCCGGCTGCAAAGGACCATACTGCGCAATACGATGACCATTCACAAACGTGCCGCCCAGCGTTCCCAGGTCGTCGATAAACACACCGGCAGGCCGCCGTTCAATGCGGGCATGGTAACGGCCCACCCGCCACGACTTCAGCCGTAGATCGCAATCGGCACCACGCCCGACCGATATGGGCAACGGCGCCTCAAAGTGGCGCGACGCACCGTCCTCAAAGTTAAGCTCCAGAGCAAGCATCGTGACGCATCCTTATTGCACAGGGTTAATCCGCGCGGGGGACGGGGACGTATCCGGGACAGGACGATGCCATTGCGACCCCTTGCCCGCCCATGGCACCCAGGTATCTCCTGCGCTGGCCCCTTCGCCCGCTGATAACGCGCCCGGTGCCGCTTCGCGTAACGGGGCAACGGGGTGATTCATGCGCGCCTTCCAGGGAAAGGCGTCGTCCAATACTTGTTGCGTGCTGGCCGCGCGAGCGGCGAGTCCGGGATGGTTTGCAGACACCACCACGGGCGTCACCATAATTACCAGCTCGGTGTCATTAAGCTGCGTACGCTGCGTACGGAACAAATGGCCCAGCACCGGGATTTGTGACAGACCGGGCAGGCCTTCGCTGTTGCTTGAAGACTCACGCGACAAAAAACCGGCCAATACCAACGTTTGTCCCGAACGAACGTTGAATTCCGTAGCGGCTCGCCGCGTTTTCAATGGCGGACCGCCCGGCGGGTTAAACGACGGGTCCACCGAGCTGACTTCAACTTCAATGCTGGAACGCACAATGTCGTTACGCTCAATCTGTGGCGTAATGCGCAGGGATACGCCGTACGGCTTGAACTCGGTATTGGTATTGCCGTTGGCGTCCACGACCGAATACGGCATTTCACCGCCCGCCAGAAACTCGGCAG